>NZ_JALJES010000009.1:0-299807 GCF_023242525.1 Pseudomonas sp. MWU12-2319 | reverse complement strand
AACTGCCCCGACAAGTCGGGGCATTTGCTTTAAACCGCGGCGGACTGCGTTTTCACACAGTCTGAACTGCCCCCTTTTTAACATTTTGATCCTTATCGGGAGGGCGACAAGATGAAAGAGATCGCTGAATGTGACAGCAAGAAACGGATAGGTCGCAGAGCGCCGCGTCACTAGGCTGAGGTTCCGAAATGGAATTGATGCAAGGCTTGGAAAATGAAACAGTTATCAGGAAAAGTGGCAATTGTAACGGGTGCGAGTTCAGGCATTGGCTACGAGACGGCAAAGTTATTCGCGAAGGAGGGCGCGAAAGTCGTCGTAACGGCGCGCCGTCAAGTCGAGCTGGACTCACTTGTCGCCGAGATTGAAAATGGCGGAGGCGAAGCGATTGCCGTCGCAGGAAACATCAAAGACGAGAAACTCGCGCAAACATTGGTGGCGATCGCCGTCGGTCGTTTTGGCGGGCTCGATATTGCCTTCAACAACGCCGGTTCGACAGGGGAGAGTGCATCGGTTCCCGATATTTCAGCTGATGCCTGGAATGCCATTCTCGATACAAACCTGACCAGTGCGTTCCTGGGTGCGAAATATCAGATCCCAGCGATGCTAAAGCGCGGCGGCGGTTCCATCATATTTACATCGACCTTCGTTGGCCACACCGCCGGCTTCCCGGGAATGGGAGCCTATGCGGCCAGCAAGGCCGGGCTGATCGGCCTGATGCAAGTGATCGCTGTCGAGTATGGTTTGCATGGCATCCGAGCCAATGCCCTTCTACCGGGAGGCACGGATACTCCTATGGGACGCGCCGCCACCAATACCCCGCAAGCCCGTGCCTTCGTCGAAGGACTACATGCGCTAAAGCGCCTGGCACTGCCAGAGGAGATTGCGCGATCAGCGCTCTACCTCGCCTCTGCAGCATCGAGTTTCACCACGGGATCGAGTTTGATGGTCGATGGTGGCGTTTCCATTAATCGGACGTAATCAGCGCTTCCTGTTTCCACGGGCGCCTGCCGAGGTCCAGGCGTCCGTTGACGGTCTCAGGCCTCCCCACAATTCCAATACATCTTTTCGATGGGCGATCTGTAACAAAGATTGTATATTTGTACATTCATGTTACATGACTGGAATCATCTCTTTTCTCTCTCTTTGACAGGACACTGCATATGCTCGCCTTGAAAGGACCTCAGCAGCACGGTGACACCACCCTCGCCCGTATGGCCGGAGGTCGGGCATGAGCGGCGGATCAGTAGTCGCCTGGGCCACGGCGCTCAGCACCCGGGTCTTTGAGCGCAAGGCCTCCGATGCGAAGAACGCCAACCTGCAGGAAATCAAGAACAAGCAGGTGCTCAACAACATCCCGAGGGACCCGACCGCCCTCGACACCACGAAGATGCAGAAGGACAAGCTGCAGTCGCAGTTCCAGGGCTTCGACCCGAAATCGGTCACTCCGGATCAGTTGGCCAAGTACAGCAGTATCCTCCAGGAGAATGGCCTGATCAGCGCCACCACCGCCGGCCTGCTGTCCAGCGCCGGGGCGAAAGGCAAGTCGGGCGAGAAATTCAACGCGCTGGACTATTTCGCCAGCCAGATCAGCACGCTGCAAAGCGGCAGCTCCAATGACCAGTTCTCCAACCATATGATCCCGGAATACAAGAAGGCGATTAACGTGCTGCTGAACCTGCAGCAGTTCGCCAGTTCCGGCGCCAGCATGTCGATCAATACGAAAGTCTGAAACCCTTGCGGTATTGATGGCCGTCTTCGTCGGCCAGGCGCTTGCGCAACGCAAGCGCCGATCAAACACGATCCATGTTCCCAGCCATCACCCTCCCGCCATTGATGGTCCGTTCCCGCCGCCTATGATGACGGTGACGCCTGTCGGCCTGCCCGTGATCCGACAGCCTCGCGTACTTTCATTTCTGCGAGCGCCACCATGACTCAAACAAGAACCCTCTACGACAAGCACATCGATTCCCATACGGTGTGTCGCCTCGATGACCAGGGCCATGTCCTGCTGTATATCGACCGTCAGGTCATCAACGAATACACCAGCCCGCAAGCCTTCAGCGGCCTGCGCGAAGCCAGGCGCGGTGTCTGGCGCGCGGAAACCGCGCTGGCCGTGGTCGACCATGTCAACCCCACCGCGCCCAAGCGCGTCGCCGCCATGCCGGACGCCGGCGGTGCCCGCCAGGTGTCGTACCTGGCCGAAAACTGCGCCGACTTCGGTATCGAACTGTTCGATGTGCTCGACAAACGCCAGGGTATCGAGCATGTGATCGCTCCGGAGCAGGGCTTTATCCTGCCGGGCATGGTGGTCGCCGCCGGTGACAGCCACACCACCACCTATGGTGCCCTGGGGGCGTTCGGCTTCGGTATCGGTACCTCGGAGATCGAACATCTGCTGGCGTCGCAGACGCTGGTCTATAAGCGCCTGAAAACGATGCGAGTAACGGCCAGCGGCGAACTGGCGCCGGGCCTGACGTCCAAGGACGTGATCATGGCGCTGATCGGCAAGATCGGCGCTTCCGGGGCCACCGGTTATGCCATCGAGTTCCGCGGCTCGACCATCGATGCCCTGAGCGTCGAAGCGCGCATGACCATCTGCAATATGGCGGTGGAGGCGGGCGCGCGAGGGGCCTTTATGGCGCCCGACGAGAAAGTCTTCGCCTACCTCAAGGACAAACCCCGGGCACCCAAGGGCGCACTGTGGGAGCAGGCCGTGACCCGTTGGCGGGAGCTGCACACAGATGCCGGCGCGCAGTTCGACCGTGAAGTCGAACTGGATGCCTGCGCGCTGGAACCCATGGTCACCTGGGGCACCAGCCCGGACCAGGCCGCGCCCATCGGGGCGAACGTGCCGGACCCGCAAGATATCAGCGACCTGATCCTGCGCCAGGACATGCGCCGCGCCCTGAATTACATGGGGTTGGAAGCCGGCATGCCGCTGAACGAGATCGTGATCAGCCATGCGTTTATCGGTTCCTGCACCAATGCGCGGATCGAGGACCTGCGTGACGCGGCCCGTGTGGTGCGTGGTCAACACGTGGCCAAGCATGTGCGGGCGATGATTGTGCCGGGCTCGACCCAGGTGCGTGATCAGGCCGAGGCCGAAGGTTTGGCGGCGGTGTTTATCGACGCCGGTTTCGAGTGGCGGCAATCGGGTTGCTCGATGTGCCTGGCGATGAACGATGACGTGCTGGAGCCGGGCGACCGCTGCGCCTCCAGCACCAACCGCAATTTCGAAGGGCGCCAGGGTGCCGGGGCTCGTACGCATTTGATGAGCCCTGCGATGGTGGCCGCGGCCGCCATTGCCGGACACCTGACCGATATTCGCCATCTGGAGCCAAGGCCATGAGCATGCAGCCGTTTTCCCAAGTCACCGGCAAGGCCGCGCCGATGCTGGCGGCCAATATCGACACCGATGTGATCATGCCCAAGCAGTTCCTCAAGGGGATCGATCGCAATGGGTTGGACCGTGGTTTGTTCTTCGACCTGCGAGTGTTGCCGTCAGGTGAACCCAATCCTGAGTTCGTGCTGAATCAGCCGGCCTGGAAAGGTGCCAGCTTCATGGTGGTGGGGCCGAACTTCGGTTGCGGTTCCAGCCGTGAACATGCGGTGTGGGGTTTGAAGCAAGTGGGGATCCGGGCATTGATCGGCAGCAGTTTCGCCGGGATTTTCTACGATAACTGCCAGCGCAACGGGGTGCTGTTGATCACCCTGGACGAGGCGACGGCGCAGCGCCTGGGGCAGGTGGTGAGCCAGCCGCAGAGTGCCGAGATCACCATTGACCTTGAGAGTCAGCAGATCCGTTTGCAGGATGGCAGTGTGATCGAGTTCCAGATCGATACGTTGCGCAAGACGGCATTGATGCTGGGGTTGGATGCCATTGGCAGCACCTTGCAGCGCAGTGAGGAGATCAGGGCGTTCGAGCGGGCGCATTTGCAGGCCAATCCCTGGTTGAGCTGAGCCGGGGCCGGTTCACCGATTCAGGGGACTCATCACATGAGAGTCATGTGGTGAGTCCCGACGGCAGCTAGATCGACAGCTGTCGAAAATGCTCCTGCAAGAACTCCACACACACCCGCAATTTCCCCGAATACGCCAGCCGCGTCGGGTACACCGCCCAGACATTCGCGCTCTGGGTGTAGTCGTGCAGCACCCGCACCAGTCGCCCCTGTTCCAGCAGCGGTTTGACGTCCCACAGCGAGCGCAGCAGGATGCCGCGTCCATCCAATGCCCATTGCAAGACAATCTCACCGCTGTTGGACGACAACGGGCCGCGCACCCGCACGCTGTCCTGGCTGCCGTCGCGCTCCAGATTCCAGATACCGAAGGCGTTGTCACGCTCCTTGAGCACCAGGCAATCGTGTTGCTCCAGGTCGCTCAACTGCTGCGGTGTGCCACGCCGTTCCAGGTAGGCCGGTGCCGCGCAGAGTACCCGGCGATTGCTCACCAGGCGCCGGCCGATATGCTGGCCGGGAATATCGTCGCCCACGCGGATTTCCAGGTCGAAACCTTCGCTGACGATGTCCACCACGCGGTCGAACAGGTCCAGGCGGATCTCCAGGTCCGGGTAACGCTCTGCCAGAAGCGACAGCGCCGGAGCCACATGATTGCGCCCGAAACCGAAGCTGCTGCACAGGTGCAGGCGGCCGCTGGGGCTGTCGTGGGCTTCGGAGAGTTCGTCGTTGAGTTGCTGGAAATCTTCGAGAATACGCACGGCCCAGCGTTGCACTCGCTCGCCGTCCTCGGTCAGGGCGATACGTCGGCTGGTGCGGTGCAGCAGGCGGGTGGCGAGGGTGGTTTCGAGGATCTGGATACGTTTGCTGACGTAGGCGGGCGACAGTCCCAGTTCATCGGCGGCGGCGGCAAAGCCGGCCTTGCGGATAACGGTGAGGAATACGCGCAGGTCTTCGGGCAGGGGCACGGTGTCTTTCTTTTGGCTCATGGGAAAAGCAACGAACGCTGGCGGCAGGAGCCGCCAGAATAGCATTGGATGGGCAGGGCCGAGGATCGTCGCGAGCTTGAAGGCTACGGGCCTTCTGTAGGAGCATGGCTTGCTAGCGAAGAGGCCATCAGGATCGCCAAAAGCTTCGCGGGCAAGCCCAGCTCCTACAAGGATCCGCGGCGTTGCGTGGATTATTTGAGCGCCGCGGTATCGGCCTCGGCCAATGCCTTGCGCCCGCGCCTGAGGGCAATCGGCGCCATCTTGCTGCGGTCCAGTTCGCCTTCCCAGGCGGCCACCACCAGCGAGGCGACGGCGTTGCCGATGATATTGGTCAGGGAGCGACACTCGGCCATAAAGCGGTCCACCCCGAGGATCAGCACCATCGCCGCCACCGGTACGGTCGGCACCACCGCCAGGCTCGCGGCCAGGGCGACAAACCCCGCACCGACCACCGCACCGGCGCCCTTGGAGGTGAGCATCGTCACCGCCAGCAGGGTCAGTTGCTGCTCCAGGGTCAGGTCGATATTGGTCGCCTGGGCCAGGAACATGACCGCCAGGGTCATGTAGATATTGGTGCCGTCGAGGTTGAAGGTGTAGCCGGTGGGCACCACGATGCCCACCACGCCCTTGGAACAACCCAGGCTTTCCAGCTTCTGGATAAGCTGCGGCAGGGCCGACTCCGACGAACTGGTGCCGAGCACGATCAGCAGTTCCGACTTGATGTAGCCCAGCAGGCGGAAGATGCTGAAACCGGCATAACGGGCGATGCTGCCCAGTACGCAGGTAATGAAGATGAAGGCGGTCAGGTAGAAGGTGCCCACCAGCTTCATCAGTGGCAGCAACGAGCCCAGGCCGTATTTGCCGATGGTGAAGGCCATCGCGCCGAACGCGCCGATGGGCGCCACCCGGGCAATCATGCCGACGATACGGAAGAACACCTCGCTGGCCTGGTGGATCACGCCGACCAGCGGACGGGCCTTTTCACCGACCATCACCAGCGCCAGGCCGAACAGGATCGAGACGAACAGCACCGGCAGGATTTCGCCCTGGGAGAAAGCGTCGAAGAAGGTGGTGGGGATCACATGCAGCAGGAAGCCGGTGATGCCTTCGCCATGCTGGGCCTGGCCGACAAAGTTGGCGATGGCCGAGGTGTCGAGGGTTTTTACGTCGACGTTGAAACCCGAGCCGGGGTGCAGGAGATGGGCCGCCACCAGGCCGATCGCCAGGGCGAAGGTGGAGACGATTTCGAAATACAGCAGGGCCTTGCCGCCAACCCGCCCGACCTGTTTCACGTCGTGCATGCTGGTGATGCCGGAGACCACGGTGCAGAAGATGATCGGGCCGATGATCATCTTGATCAGTTTGATGAAACCGTCGCCCAGGGGCTTGAGGTCGATGCCGGTCTGCGGCCAGTGGTTGCCGATCAGCACCCCCAGCACGATGGCGATGACCACCTGGATATACAGGGTTCCCAGCAGTTTGCGGATTGTCATTGTTATTATCTCGTCACAGTTTTTGGGCAAGCCGATCCCGTCCTGGGTCGTTGGCGGCGGCCCAGGGGGAAGGGGGTGGATCAGGTCCTTTGCGTCAGGCTGTTCAGCGCAGGAAGGTCAGGACTTCGCCGAGCAGCTGTTCCGGGATTTCTTCGGCCAGGTAGTGCCCGCCGGGCAGGGCCTTGCCGCGTACATCGGTAGCCACCTGCTGCCATTCGTGCAGCGGATTGAAGCAACGGCCGACAGTGCCTTCGGCGCCCCAGAGCGCCAGCAACGGCATATTCAACTGGCGTCCGGCCTCGATATCGGCGCGGTCGTGTTCCAGGTCTACGGTGGCGCTGGCGCGGTAGTCTTCGCAGATGCCCCGGGCGCTACCGGGCAGGCTGATGCAGCGCAGGTATTCGCTGAAGGCTTCGCCGGTAAAGGGCTTGAGGCCGGCACTGCGGCTGCCCATCACGCTGCGCAGGTATTGTTCCGGGTTGGCTTCGATCAGGGTTTCCGGCAGCGGTGCCGGACGGATCAGGAAGAACCAATGCCAGTAGGCGCGGGCAAAGGCTTCGTCGGTCTGGGTGTACATCGACAGGGTCGGGGCGATATCCAGCAACACCATGCGTTGCACCACCTGGGGATGGTCGAGGGCCAGGCGATGGGCAACGCGGGCGCCGCGGTCGTGGGCGAGGACCGAGAACTCGCTGAAACCCAGGGAGTCCATCAGGGCCACGCCGTCGCGACCCATCTCGCGCTTGGAGTAGTTGAGGTGCTGTTCGTCGGCTGCAGGTCGGGCGCTGTCGCCATAGCCGCGCAGGTCGGCGGCGACCACGGTGAAGTGCTTGGCCAGCTCGCCTGCGATCTTGTGCCAGATGACATGCGTCTGCGGGTGGCCGTGCAGCAGGAGCAGGCCCGGTCCGCTGCCGCCGATGCGGTAGGCAATGTCCACACCGTTGACGTGGCGCTGGTCTTTCTGGAATCCGGCGAACATGGAGTGACTCCTTATGATTGTTGCGTACATCCTAAGACCCACAGCGCACGGGGCAAGGCGCAAAGCGTGGTGCGCCTGTTCATGAAGTGTGTTGGGTCGCGGCACTGTTAAGATAGCGACACACGGATCAGCACAGGGCTTGAGTGACGGCCAATGTCGGAAAAAGACACCATCTCCATCCATCTGGTGCACGAGGCACTGTTGCAGAGTTGCGCCCCCGGTGCGGACACCGTGCAGGTGCTGGACAAGGTCGGGATCGACTCGACGCTGCTGGAACAGCCTGATGCCCGGGTGCCGGCCAGTGACTATGCGCGCTTGTGGCGCCTGTTGGCGCGGCGCAACGATGATGAATTCTTCGGCATGGACCCGCGCAAGCTGCGCGCCGGCAGTTTCGCCTACCTGTGCCGCGCCGGCATGGCGCAGCCGACGGTGACGGCCGGGCTGGACTCGGTGCTGGATTTCCTGTCGTTGATGCTTGAGCGTCTGCCGGCTCAACTGGTGCGCCAGCAAAGCCTGGCGGAAATCGTCCTGCTGGAGCCGGAAGGCGAGGGGCGACGGCCGTTTACCTATTTCGCCTACTGGATGATCGTCCACGGCGTGGCCTGCTGGCTGGCCGGGCGGCGTATCCCGATCCTGGCCATCGAGCTGCGCTGTGCCGAACCGGATTACTGCGAGGACTATCGGGTGATGTTTTCCGAGAACCTGCGTTTTGACCGGCCGCGCACCCGGATGATCTTTTCCGCCGACTGCCTGGACCTGCCGATCAAGCGCAGTGCCGAGGAACTGCAACGCTTCCTGGCGCTGGCGCCGGCCAATATCCTGGTCAAGTACCGCGATGCCCAGAGCCTGGCCAGTCGGATCAAGCAGGACCTGCGCCAACAGCCGGCTGAAGACTGGCCGGAAACCGAAGGGCTGGCCGTGCAATTGTGCATGTCGGCCTCGACCCTGCGCCGGCGGCTGGCGGAAGAAGGGCAGACCTACCAGGGCCTCAAGGACAGCGTGCGCAAGGAGTGGGCGATTGCCTGGCTGGCGGAGCCGTCGATCAGCTTCGCCGAGATCGCCACCCGGCTGGGCTTCGCCGACGCCAGTTCGTTCTACAAGGCCTTTCGCAAATGGTCCGGGTCCAACCCGGGACATTACCGCAGCCTGATCCTCAACGAGGCGCACTAGACCGCTTATTGGCCAAACCAGTCAATCAGGTTGAAAGCTTTGACCATTGTCCCAAGTCCCTGACAGCGCGACTATTTCCAGGATTTTTCTACGGTTCCTTCCAATAACAAGACCGAGAGATTCTGGACATGCGCGACTATCAGACTGCCACTGCGGACTTCGATTATCAGCAAGCGGCCCAAGCGGGCCTGAAAGGGACTTTGACGGCGCTCAACGCCTGTGTCGAATGCTGCGACCGGTATGCCTTGCCGGGGCGCATCGCGCTGTTCTGGGAAGGCCGCGACGGCAGCAGTGCGATCTACACGTTCAGTGAATTACAGGACAAGGCCGCGCGTTTCGCCAACTTCCTGCTCACCCAGGGCGTGCGCCGTGGCGACAAGGTCGCCGCGCTGTTGCCGCGCAATGTCGAACTCCTGATCACGCTGTTCGCCACCTGGCGCATCGGCGCCGTCTACCAGCCGCTGTTTACCGCTTTTGGCCCCAAGTCCATCGAACACCGCCTGGGCGGCTCCGGGGCCAAGCTGGTGGTCACCGACGCTGCCAACCGCGACAAACTCAGCGAAGTCGCCGATTGCCCGGCCATTGTCACGGTCGGCGGCCCCAAGGGGCAGGGCATCGTGCGTGGTGATTTCAGCTTCTGGGCCGAACTGGACAACTACCCGGCTTACTGCGAACCGGTGCTGCTCACCGGCGAAGACCCATTTCTGCTGATGTTCACCTCGGGCACCACCGGCCCGGCGAAACCCCTGGAGGTGCCGCTCAAGGCGATCATCGCCTTCCAGAACTACACCCGCGATGCAGTTGACCTGCGCCCTGAAGATGCGTTCTGGAATGTCGCCGATCCGGGCTGGGCTTATGGCCTGTATTTCGGCATCACCGGGCCGCTGGGCATGGGTCACCCGATCACCTTCTACGATGGCCCGTTCACGGTGGAAAGCACCTGCCGGATCATCGAGAAATACGGCATCACCAACCTCACCGGATCACCTACCGCCTACCGGTTGCTGATTGCCGCCGGCGAAGCGTTCGCCAGCAAGGTCAAGGGCCGCCTGCGGGCGGTCAGCAGCGCCGGCGAGCCGCTGAACCCGGAGGTGATCCGCTGGTTCGCCGATAACCTGGGGGTGACCATTCTCGACCATTACGGCCAGACCGAAATGGGCATGGTGCTGTGCAATCACCACGGCCTTGAGCACCCGGTGCATATCGGCTCGGCGGGGTTCGCCTCGCCCGGGCATCGCATCGTGGTGCTGGATGAGCAGCAGCGCGAGTTGGATGTCGGGCAGCCGGGGATTCTCGCGCTGGATCGTTCCCAATCGCCGATGTTCTGGTTCAACGGCTACCAGGGGTTCGAGACCAAGGCTTTCGTTGGCCAGTACTACCTCAGCGGTGACACCGTGGAACTGAATCCGGACGGCAGCATCAGCTTTGTAGGGCGTAGCGATGATGTGATTACCACTTCGGGCTATCGGGTCGGCCCGTTCGATGTCGAAAGCGCCCTGGTGGAGCACCCGGCGGTGGTGGAGGCGGCGGTGGTCGGCAAGCCTTGCCCGGAGCGCACCGAAGTGGTGAAGGCTTTTGTCGTGCTCAGTGCGAGCTACCGTGCCGAGCCGCAGCTGGCCGAGGAGTTACGCCTGCATGTGCGCAAGCGCCTGGCGGCCCATGCCTATCCACGGGAAATCGAATTCGTCGACGAGTTGCCCAAGACCCCGAGCGGCAAGTTGCAGCGTTTTATCTTGCGCAATCAGGAAATTGCCAAGGCCCAGGCCGCGACCTGAATACAGGTTCATCAGAATTATTGACGGTTTTAACGAAGGACACTGCAATGGACATTCAAGACAAGGCTTTCATGGTCAGCGGCGGGGCTTCCGGCCTCGGTGCGGCCACCGCTGAAATGCTGGTGGCCGCCGGCGCCAGGGTGATGCTGGTGGACCTCAATGCCGAGGCCGTCGCCGCCCAGGCAAAAAAGCTCGGTGCGCAAGCCCGTAGCGTGGTCGCGGACATCACCCAGGAAGCCCAGGCCCAGGCGGCGGTACAGGCTGCGGTCGAAGCCTTTGGCGGCTTGCATGGCCTGGTCAACTGCGCCGGTATCGTGCGCGGCGAGAAGATCCTCGGCAAGAACGGCCCGCACCTGCTGGAAAGCTTCAGCCAGGTGATCAATGTCAACCTGATCGGCAGCTTCAACCTGCTGCGCCTGGCTGCCGCGGCCATTGCCGAAACCGAGGCGAATGCCGACGGCGAGCGCGGGGTGATCATCAATACTGCCTCCGCCGCCGCCTATGACGGCCAGATCGGCCAAGCCGCCTACGCCGCGTCCAAGGGCGCCATTGTCAGCCTGACCCTGCCGGCGGCCCGTGAACTGGCACGTTTCGGCATCCGCGTCATGACCATCGCCCCAGGCATTTTCGAAACCCCGATGATGGCCGGCATGACCCCGGAAGTCCGCGCTTCGCTCGCGGCCGGCGTGCCGTTCCCGCCGCGCCTGGGCAAGCCCGGCGAGTACGCCGCACTGGTACGGCATATCATTGAAAACAGCATGCTCAATGGCGAGGTGATCCGTCTCGACGGCGCCTTGCGCATGGCCGCGAAATAGGAGAAACGATCATGACCAGCAACGATCCCATTGTTATCGTCAGTGCCGTACGCACCCCCATGGGCGGCTTCCAGGGCGACCTGAAAAGCCTCAGCGCGCCGCAACTGGGCGCTGCGGCGATCCGTGCCGCCGTCGAGCGCGCGGAACTGGCGTCGGACGAAGTCGAGCACGTGCTGTTCGGCTGCGTGCTGTCCGCCGGTCTCGGCCAGGCCCCGGCTCGCCAGGCGGCCCTCGGCGCCGGGCTGGACAAGTCGACCCGCTGCACCACCCTGAACAAGATGTGCGGTTCCGGCATGGAGGCGACCATCCTCGCCCACGACATGCTGGTGGCCGGCAGCGCCGAGGTGGTGGTGGCCGGCGGCATGGAAAGCATGTCCAACGCGCCATACCTGCTGGACCGTGCCCGTAGCGGCTACCGCATGGGCCACGGCCAGGTGCTCGACCATATGTTCCTCGACGGCCTGGAAGATGCCTACGACAAGGGTCGCCTGATGGGCACCTTCGCCGAGGACTGCGCCGAGACCCACGGTTTCAGCCGTGAAACCCAGGACGCCTTTGCCGTGGCCTCACTGACCCGTGCGCAAGCCGCGATCAGCGAGGGCCGTTTCCGCGCGGAAATCGTGCCTCTGACGGTTACCGTGGGCAAGGAGCAGCGGCTGATCAGCGACGACGAACAGCCGCCCAAGGCCAAGCTGGACAAGATCGCCAGCCTGAAGCCGGCGTTCCGTCCGGGCGGTACGGTCACGGCGGCGAACTCCAGTTCGATTTCCGACGGCGCGGCGGCGTTGGTGCTGATGCGTCAGTCCGAAGCGCAGAAACGGGGTCTCACGCCCTTGGCTGTGATTCGCGGGCATGCGGCGTTCGCCGATACCCCCGGGCTGTTCCCGGTGGCACCAGTAGGCGCCATTCAGAAGTTGATGAAAAAAACCGGCTGGTCCCTGGATCAGGTCGATCGCTTTGAAATCAACGAAGCCTTCGCCGTGGTCACCCTGGTGACCATGCAGAAGCTGGAACTGCACCACGACAAGGTCAACGTTCACGGCGGCGCCTGTGCCCTGGGCCATCCGATCGGTGCGTCCGGCGCGCGGATTCTGGTGAGCCTGCTCTCGGCCCTGCGCCAGAACGGCCTGAAGCGCGGGGTCGCGGCCATTTGCATCGGCGGCGGTGAAGCCACGGCCATGGCCGTCGAGTGCCTGTACTAGGAGTTCCCATGCTACCCACCGATGAACAACAACAGATCGCCGAAGCGGCCCGGGATTTTTCCCAGGAACGCCTGAAACCCTTCGCCGCCGAATGGGACCGCGAGCACCGCTTTCCGAAGGAGGCCATCGGCGAAATGGCCGGGTTGGGCTTTTTCGGCATGCTGGTCCCGGAGCAGTGGGGTGGCTGCGACACCGGCTACCTGGCCTATGCCATGGCCCTGGAAGAAATCGCCGCTGGCGACGGTGCCTGCTCGACCATCATGAGCGTGCACAATTCGGTCGGCTGCGTGCCGATCCTCAAGTTCGGCACCGAGGAGCAGAAAGCCCGTTTCCTGCCGCCACTGGCCAGCGGTGCCATGCTCGGCGCCTTCGCCCTGACCGAACCGCAAGCCGGCTCCGATGCCAGCGGCCTGAAGACCCGTGCCCGGCTTGAGGGCGACCACTACGTGCTCAACGGCTGCAAGCAGTTCATCACTTCCGGGCAGAACGCCGGGGTGGTGATCGTCTTCGCCGTGACCGATCCGGCCGCGGGCAAGCGTGGTATCAGTGCCTTTATCGTGCCTACCGACTCGCCTGGCTATATTGTTGCCCGGGTCGAGGACAAGCTCGGCCAGCATGCCTCCGACACCTGCCAGATCCTCTTCGAGGATGTGAAGGTGCCCGTGGCCAACCGCCTGGGCGAGGAGGGCGAGGGTTACCGCATCGCCCTGGCCAACCTGGAAGGTGGCCGTGTCGGTATCGCCGCGCAATCGGTGGGCATGGCCCGTGCCGCCTTCGAGGCCGCCCGCGACTATGCCCGCGAGCGGGAAAGCTTCGGCAAGGCACTGATCGAGCACCAGGCCGTGGCGTTCCGCCTGGCGGACATGGCCACCCAGATCGCCGTGGCCCGGCAGATGGTGCATTACGCCGCCGCCCTGCGTGACAGTGGCAAGCCGGCGCTGGTGGAGGCCTCCATGGCCAAGCTGTTCGCGTCGGAAATGGCCGAGAAGGTCTGCTCCCAAGCCTTGCAAACCCTGGGTGGCTATGGCTATTTGAGCGACTTCCCGTTGGAGCGGATCTACCGCGACGTGCGGGTCTGCCAGATTTACGAAGGCACCAGTGACATTCAGCGCATGGTCATTTCGCGCAACCTGTGATCAAGGAATCTATCGATGAGTTATGAAACCATTCTGCTGGACATCAAGGACCGTGTCGGCCTGATTACCCTGAACCGCCCCCAGGCGCTCAACGCCCTGAATGCGCAGCTCGTCAGCGAACTGAACCAGGCGCTGGACGCCCTGGAAGCCGATCCGAACATCGGTTGCATCGTCTTGACCGGCTCGAGAAAAGCTTTTGCGGCCGGGGCCGATATCAAGGAAATGGCCGAGCTGACCTACCCGCAGATCTACCTCGACGACCTGTTCAGCGACAGCGACCGGGTGGCCAACCGGCGCAAGCCGATTATCGCCGCGGTGTCCGGTTTTGCCTTGGGCGGCGGTTGCGAGCTGGCCCTGATGTGCGACTTTATCCTGGCCGCTGACAACGCCAAGTTCGGCCAGCCGGAAATCAACCTCGGCGTGCTGCCGGGCATGGGCGGCACCCAGCGCCTGACCCGCGCGGTGGGCAAGGCCAAGGCCATGGACATGTGCCTGACCGGGCGTTTTATCGATGCGGTGGAAGCCGAGCGTTGCGGGATCGTGGCGCGGATCGTGCCGACCGATGAACTGCTTGAGGAAACGCTGAAGGTCGCGGCACTGATTGCCAGCAAATCGGTGCCGATCAGCATGATGGTCAAGGAAAGCGTCAACCGCGCCTTCGAGGTCAGCCTGTCGGAAGGTGTGCGTTTCGAGCGCCGGGTATTCCACGCGGCGTTCGCCACCCAGGATCAGAAGGAAGGCATGGCGGCGTTTATCGCCAAGCGTGAGGCGCAGTTCAAGGACAGTTGAGTCGCAGGATGATTGGGTAGGGTGGGTGAGTGTGGCGAGCGGGCTTGCCCGCTCGCCATAAGGCCGTGCTCTGCAGTTACACCAGGTAGTGCTTCAGTTCCCGCGCGATCAGCATCCGCTGAATCTCACTGGACCCTTCATAGATCTGGGTGATCCGCGCATCGCGGTAATAGCGCTCCACCGGATAATCTTCCAGATATCCGTACCCACCATGAATCTGCATGGCCGAGGAGCAGACCTTCTCGGCCATTTCCGAGGCAAACAGCTTGGCCTGTGAAGCCTCCGACAAACACGGCCGCCCGGCACTGCGCAGGCGCGCCGCGTGCAGGATCAGCAGGCGTGAGGCATTGATCCGGGTGTGCATGTCGGCCAGCAGGTTGGCGATGCTCTGGTGCTCGATAATCGGCTTGTCGAACTGCACCCGTTCCCGGGCATAGGCCAGCGCCGCTTCGAACGCTGCCCGGGCGATGCCCAGTGCCTGGGCGGCGATACCGATACGACCGCCTTCCAGGTTCGACAGGGCAATGGCCAGGCCCTTGCCGCGTTCGCCCAGCAGGTTGGCTTCAGGCACGCGGCATTGGTTGAGGGTCACCGCGCAGGTATCGGAGGCGCGGATGCCCATCTTGTGTTCGGTACGGTCGACGATAAAGCCCGGCGTATCGGTGGGCACCAGGAATGCCGAGAGGCCTTTCTTGCCCAACTCCGGATCAGTGACGGCAAATACAATCGCCAGCTCGGCGCGCTTGCCGTTGCTGACAAACTGTTTTGCGCCATTGATCACCCACTCGCCGTCCTTCAGTTCGGCACGGGTTCGCAGGTTGTGGGCCTCGGAGCCGGCCTGGGGTTCGGTGAGGCAGAAACAGCCGATGGCCTGGCCGGTGGCGAGGCGTTCCAGCCAGGTTTCTTTCTGGGCCTGGCTGCCGTAATTGAGAACCGGCCCGCAGCCGACCGAGTTGTGAATGCTCATCAACGCACCGGTGGCCCCGTCACCGGCGGAAATTTCTTCCACGGCCAGGGCGTAGGCCACGTAGTCGACATAGGTGCCGCCCCATTCCTCGGGCACCACCATGCCCAGCAGGCCCAACTCGCCCATCTTGGCGACCAGGTCGTCGTCGATCCAGCCGGCTTTTTCCCAGGCCTGGGCATGGGGGGCGATTTCACCACGGGCGAAGTCCCGGGCCATGTCGCGGATCATCACTTGTTCTTCGCTCAGTTCGATATCGTGCATGGTTCAGTTCCCGCTCGTCTCGAAGTCATGGAAAAAGCTGGCGACCTGTTCGGCATCCAGTTCGCGCAAGGTCGGTGGGTTCCAGCGCGGGGACTTGTCCTTGTCGATCAGCAGGGCGCGCACGCCTTCCATCAGGTCGCCACGGTCGAACCACTGGCGATCCAGGTGCAGTTCCAGGGCGAAACAGTCCTCCAGGCTCAGGTGGCGGCCACGGCGGAGCATTTCCAGGGTGACGGCCATGGCCAGGGGCGAGCGGCTCTCCAGCAGGTCGGCGGTTTCCCGGGCCCATTCATGGCTGTCGGCGACGGTCACTTCGCGCAGTTGCTCAACCATGCTCGGCACATCCGGCAGGGCAAAGAAGTGGTCGATGGCCGGGCGCAATGCGTCGAGCGGCGCATCGGGCAGGGTTTGCACGGCGAGTTTGGCCAGCAGGCCCTGGAGGTCCTTGAGCGGTGTTTCGTGCCACTGCAAGCGGTCGAGGCGTTCGTCCAGTTGGGCCAGTTTGTCGCTGGTCAGGTACCAGTCGGCCAGGTCGCAGTAGAGGGCGTCGGCGGCGCGGATCTGTACGCCGGCGACCCCCAGGTAGATGCCCAGTTCGCCGGGAATACGCGGCAGGAAATGACTGCCGCCGACATCCGGGAAATAGCCGATGGCGACTTCCGGCATGGCCAGGCGACTGCGCTCGGTGACCACCCGCAGGTCGGCGCCTTGTACCAGGCCCATGCCGCCACCGAGGACAAAGCCGTCCATCAGCGCCAGCACTGGTTTGCGGTAGTGGTGGAGCGCCAGGTCCAGGGCGTATTCCTCGACGAAGAAATCTTCGTGCAGGCGCCCGCCGCTCTGGTAGCTGTCATACAGCGAACGGATATCGCCACCGGCACAGAAGGCCCGCTCACCGGCACCGCGCAAGACCACCGCGTTCACCTCGGGGTCGTGGGCCCAGGCGTCGAGCTGCTGCTGCAGGGCGCGGATCATGTCCAGGGTCAGGGCGTTGAGGCCGGCGGGGCGGTTGAGGGTCAGGTGACCGATATGGTTGCGCACGTCGGCCAGGACATCGGCGCCGGAGGTGTCGAGGTCCGGGGTGGCGGAGGATGAAACCCGAGCAGTCATTGCTAACTCCCTGCTTTTATTATCTTTTTTGATGTGTTCGGCGGGCGAACGATACCCGATCGTAGCAGTGCAAATTTGCCGTGTACAACCCGAATATTCGCAGGTCGAATCTGCATTTTTGCCTGGATCGATTCGGTGTGCAGATGCCGCCCCTAGACCTTAGTCGTGCCTGGGCTTCAACGCGAACAAGGCCGTACAATGCGCGGATGCAGGACCCCGCGCAAAGCAGACGACTGCAAGCGTTTCTCTCTGACCGTTTGAAGTGAGGCAAGCCATTTATGGCGGATGTTCGTGACCTGTCGATCATTCTGGATCGTATCGACCAGGCAATTATCGAGGTGCTGCGCCACGATGGGCGTATCACCTACCAGAAACTCTCCGAACGTGTGCACCTGACCCCCCGACCTTGCCTGGAACGGGTGCGCAAGCTGGAGCAGTTGGGTGTGATCCGCGGCTATGGGGCGATTATCGACGAGAAGAAACTCTCGGCGGGGTTGTCGCTGCTGGTGCTGGTGGCGTTGTCGAACCAGAGCGGGCGGGCGGCGCAGAAGGCCTTCGAGGCCAAGACCCGAGACTGCCCTCAGGTGCTGGAGTGTCACTTGATCAGCGGTGCGTTCGACTACAGCCTGCGCATGCGTTGCCGCGACATGGAGCATTATCGGGTCCTGACGGAAACCTGGCTGGAAGACCCGGAGCTGCATATCGACAAATTGGTCAGTCATCCCGAGTTGGCCATGGTCAAGACTTCGATGGAATAGCGGGTGCTGCCTGGAGGGGGATCGCGTCGAAAAACCTGTCGATCAACCGTCATCTGCCAACCCTGTTCTTGGCCTGAAAATGTTTCGGATGCCCGGGGGAATGAAAAAGGGCTGCAAAGTCAGTGTTCTGGCTCGGAAAAGCGGTAGAACTGTCATTTCTGACAGTTGTGGGGCGCGGCGATGAACGATTGAATAGCCGGCAGCCCCACCTGCCGGCACGGTATGGAAGGGCGCCACTCCCAGGGAGGACCCGCTCATGATACTGGAGGGACTGCGAGGCTATCGACTTGGCCCGGCGGGCGAAGCGGATTCGACGTTTGGGCAGTCGGGTACGGTCAGGTTGCAGTTCCCCGGTTGTCTGTCGAGCCTGGCCAATGACGTAGTGGCCTGTGCCGATGGCAAGGTCCTGGTGGCACTCAAAGTGGGTTTTGCCGACGGTTGCCGTTTTGGTCTGGCCCGCCTGCATGAGGATGGTGCGCCGGACGCTTCCTTCGGTGACGGCGGTTTTGTCTGCGGTAGCTTCCAAGCCGGTATCGAGGCCATGGCCAGTAGCGTGCAGTTGCTCGCCGATGGACGTATCCTGCTGTTCGGCCTGCACTACCTGGACGACGAGCATACCTTGCCGGGCGTGGCGCGGTTTGACGCCGATGGACGCCTGGATCCGACCTTCGGCGACCAGGGCGTGAAGGTGCTGCGCTTGCCCGGCGGCCTCGCCGAGGGCCCGCGGGACGGCTGGTTACCACCAGGCCTGCCGGGCGTCGAGGCCTGCGCGGGCGTGGTGCAGGAGGACGGCAAGATCCTGCTGATCGCCAACCACACCTACACCTTCGCCGACTATGTCGGATTATTGATCCGTCTTCAGCCCGACGGCACCCTGGACCCGGCGTTCAACGGGCGGGGGTTTGTCGTGGTGCGGCATTTGTTGATGAACTCCTGGCTGAGCTGCGTCCGGGTCCAGGTCGACGGCAAGATCCTGGTGGGTGGCTCGGTGGGCTTTCCCCAGTTGGGACTGATGGTGCGCTACGAGGCCGACGGTCGTCTCGATCATGACTTTGGCGACCTGGGGTTTCTCTCGTTCGGCTTTGCCGGGGCCAGCTCCCTGGTAACAAACCTGGCGGCTGGCAATGAAGGGCGACTGCTCTGTGTCGGCAACCGTTTCAATCCCATGCGCGGTGCCTTGCAGGGGTTCAGCGCCCACGGCGGCATGGACTCCGGTTTTAATGATGCGGATGCGGCGATGCTTGAGCTCGATACCCCGGGCAGTCTTTGGGCCGACCTCGTGGTCCAGGCCGACGGATCGATTCTGGTGGCGGGCTCGACGCTGATGGGCTTTGGCTCGGACTTTGTACTGGCGCGTTACCTGGCCGACGGCCAACTGGACCGGGACTTCGCCGGTGGGCGCGGCTGGGTGCGCACGAGCCTGGGCCACAGCCTGGACACTGTCACCAGCCTGGCGGTGCAGGACGATGAGCGGATCCTGGTGGCCGGCCATTCGTTGTTCGGCAGTTTCAGGGCAGTGGTGTTGCGTTACCGGGGCTGATGGGCCTGCACGGGCACACGACCGTTGGGCTGCCAGATCGCTGCGCGGGCATGGGGGTGCCATAGTAAAGAGCAGCGGATGTAAAAAAACGCTCTGTTTCGGAAGGTGGGTATGTGGCGTTTCAGCCTGTTGTTTGGCGTGATCCTCGCGTTGTCTTCTACGGCTTGGGCGGACGATATGCTCTATGACGTTGTGCAGCCGGTCGAACTCGGCGTCGGAAGGACGCAGGTCGAATTGCAGGCATCGACGCCCACTGATCAAGGGTTGGCGTCCTGGATGGGGCGAGGGCCGTTGGTCCTGGCCTTGTCCGGTATCTGGGCGGCCGAGGCGCCGGCGGTCGCCTATCATCTCTACCTTGATTTGCCGCGGGACAGCATTCCCGGCGTTGATGATCCCGGCTACCTGGGGGGGCTGAATTTTTATGACACCCCCGACCGCTACGTGGCCGAGAATCCCAAACGGCTCAGCTTTCTGCTCGACCAGGCGCTGGTCCGCTTGCGCGATGCCGGGCGGTTGACGCAGCCGCCTACCTTGACCTTCATTCCTGTGCGCCCCGAAGAGCCGGGCTATTCGCCGCGGGTCGAGCATATTTCGATCATCATGACATCTGACTGATGTAAAGGTTCCCACTTTTCTGGAGGAAAACCCCTTCGCTGCTACTCTGAGCGTGCTGTTGATTGTGGAGATCAATTCGTACGGCTCAAGGAGTGAATATGACTGTCAGTCGAAGGAAGGTGCTGAAAGCAGGGCTGGTGGGCGGTGGGATGGCGATGCTGCCGTTCGGTCTTATGAAAAACGCCTGGGCGGCCCCAGGCAAGACCCTGGTGCGTTACAACGTGCTGTCCCAGGAAGGGCAGAAGATGTTGGCGATTTATGCCGATGCCGTGAAGAAGATGATGGCCAAGGATCCCAGGGATCCGCTGTCCTGGACCTTCCAGTGGTACACCCATGCCATGCCCGGCGATCGACCCAAGGCGGAGACCATCGAGAAGATGTACGGCCCCGGTAGCAGTCCGAACAAGGAGTTGGCGAAGGCCATGTGGTGGACCTGCGAGCCCCACGCCAGCAAGGGTGTCAATTCCAATGCCTTTCTGCCGTGGCACCGTATGTATGTGTTGTATTTCGAGCAGATTATCCGCGCTGTTTCGGGCCGGCCCGATTTCACACTGCCGTACTGGGACTATACCGGTCCCTACAGCGCCAGCGGCAACAACTACAGTGTCATGCCCAAGCAGTTTCTGCTGGAGAAGGACCCCGTCTGGGGGCCCCTGTATCGTCCCGATCGCAACCCGGGGTCGAATGCGGGTAAACCCGTGGTCGATGCGGGTAACCCGCTCGACTTGTCCTGCATGAAATGGCCCAACTACGCCGACAAGGGTACGGTGGCGGGGTTCTGTTCCAACATCAATGGCAACCCCCACGGCGCCCTGCATGGCGATGTCGGCAATCAGAAAGGTATGGGCCAGGTCCCTTGGGCGGCGAACGATCCGATTTTCTGGCTGCACCATGCCAATATCGACCGTATCTGGGCCAGTTGGAACAAGAGCGGCGGAAAGAACCCCAATGACAGTGCCTTCCTGAACGAGACCTGGGTCTTTGCCGATGGGGCGGGCAAGGGCGTCAAGGTCAAGGTGTCGGAAGTGCTCGACACGACGACCCTGGCCTATCCCTACGTTTATGCGGAGTATGCCGAGCGTCCCAAGGGCAGCCTGCCGTTTCCCTCCGCTCAGAAAAACTTCCAGCTGCGTGCCGAGAGTGTCGCACCTGGCGCCACGGCCAAGGCGATCGCCTTGGGTGGAAAGGCCACCAGCGTGGCCTTGCAGGTGCCCGTCGCCGTCAATGCGCTCAAGCAATCCTTTGGTGCGCAGCTCAAGGCGCTGCCTTCCAACAGTGTCTACGCCTTGTCGTTCGATGCCATCGACGCGAACGGAGAGCCAGGCAACAACTACCTGGTCTATCTGGGGTTGCCGGCCGGGGCCGCGCCGACACCGGAGTATCTGGTGGGCGGCATCAGTATGTTCGGGGTGGGTATGCAGGGCATGCATGGCGGGCATCATGCCTCTTCCACGCGTGTGAGCTTCCTGGTCGGCGAGCGCATACACGGGCTGCTCGCCGCTGGGGGACTGGAAGCCGCGCCCACGGTGACCCTGGTACCCATCGGTGAGCCAAATCCGGGCACCGAGCCGACGATTGGCAGCATCACATTGCAGTCCCTGGCGGTCTAGCACGTTGGCAGGAGCCGGTCAGCCGGCTCCTGTCGTATGCGTCAGGACTGGAGCTCCGTCCTATCTCTGAACTGCTCCAGCGCCTCGGGATTGGCCAGGGCGTCGGTGTTTTTCACCGCCAACCCGTGCACTACGTTACGCACCGCCAGTTCCACGATCTTGCCGCTGAGGGTGCGCGGAATGTCCGTGACCGCGAGGATCTTCGCCGGCACATGTCGTGGCGTGGTGTTGGCGCGGATCACCTGGCGGATCTGTTGCTCCAGGGCCTCGTCCAGTTCGACGCCCTCGCGCAGACGGACGAACAGCACCACCCGCACATCGCTCTGCCATTGCTGGCCGATGGCGATGCTCTCCAGCACCGGTTCAACCTTTTCCACCTGCCGATAGATTTCCGCCGTGCCGATGCGCACGCCGCCGGGGTTGAGCACGGCGTCGGAGCGACCATGGATCACCATCCCGCCGTCGGCGAATTCTTCGGCATAGTCGCCCTGGGCCCAGACTCCGGGAAACTGGCTGAAATAGGAGGCCTTGAGCTTCTCGCCCCGGGGGTCGTTCCACAAACCCACCGGTATGGCCGGAAAGTGCCGGGTGCAGACCAGCTCGCCTTTGGCATCGAGCACCGGCTGGCCGTTGTCGTCCCAGACCTCCACCGCCATGCCCAGGCTCTTGCTCTGCATCCGGCCACGCACCACGGGCAGTGTCGGGTTTCCGCTGACGAAGCAGGAAACAATATCGGTTCCGCCGGACATGGAGGACAGGCAGAGCTCCTCCTTGATCTGGCGATAGACGTAGTCGTAGCTGCGCAGCGACAACGGCGAGCCGGTGCACAGCAGGGTTTTCAAACTGTCCAGCCGATGGCTCTGGCGTGGTACGAGCCCGGCGTCCTCCAGGGCGGCGAGGTATTTGGGGCTGGTGCCGAAGGCAGTGATGCCTTCGCTGTCGATCAGGTCCAGCAGGCGTTGCGGGCCGGGGTGGAACGGCGAGCCGTCGTAGAGCACCAGGGTGGCGCCGACCGCGAGGCCCGAGACCAGCCAGTTCCACATCATCCAGCCACAGGTGGTGTAGTAGAACAGGCAGTCGTCACGGCCCAGGTCGACATGCAGGCCGTGCTCCTTGAGGTGTTGCAGCAAAACCCCGCCGGTGCTGTGAACGATGCACTTGGGCACCCCGGTGGTGCCGCTGGAATAGAGGATGTAGAGCGGATGAGCAAACGGCACGGGAGTGAATTCGGGATCGCCGCCGGCCTGGTAGAAGTTGTTCCATAGCGCCACGTTGGCCTGGGTGCGGAAGTCTTCGGCGCGCGCTTCGGGACGGGCGTAAGGGACGATCACCAGTTGCTGCAAGCCGGGCAGGCGTTCGAGGATTTCGTTGAGCTTGGCGGTCTGGTCGATCAGCTTGCCGGCATAACGATAGCCGGCGCAGGTGATCAGCACCTTGGGTTCGATCTGGCCGAAGCGGTCGATCACGCCCTGGGTGCCGAAGTCCGGCGAGGAGCAGGACCAGATCGCCCCGAGGCTGGTGGTGGCGAGCATGCCCACCAGGGTTTGCCAGGTGTTGGGCATGCAGGCGGCGACCCGGTCGCCGAGGCCGACACCGGCGGCCCGCAGGCTTTTTTGCAAACCCGCGACCTGGGCGGCGAGTTCGCCGTGGGTCAGGGTCTCCCGGCGTCCGTCTTCGCTGACGGCGACCACCGCCAGGTGCTCGTCGCGGCGGCGCAGCAGGTGTTCGGCGAAGTTCAGGGTGGCCCCGGGGAACCACTGGGCGCTGGGCATCTGCGGGCCTTCGTGCAGTACCGCGCTGGCCGGGCTGTGGAATTCGACGTCGAAGAAGTCGACGATGGCCTGCCAGAAGTCCTCCCGGCGCTCGATGCTGAAGCGGTGCAGGGCGGGGTAGTCGTCCAGTTGCAGGTCGTGGCGATGATTGACGAGGCGCCGGAACGCTTCGATCCGGGTCTTGCTGACACGCTCGGCGCCGGGGCGCCAGAGGACTTCGGCCATGGTCTTTACCTTGTTTTTTTCTAACCGATCTTTGGCAGTGCACGATCATTGTGGGAGCTGAGCTTGCTCGCGAAGGGGGCCGCGAGAACGCCAAAAGCTTCGCGGGCAAGCCCTGCTCCTACAGGTGTGGTGGTGTTTTCGAGAGCGGGTGCCAGGCAATCAACTATTGTGCCAACCAGCCACCATCGATATTCCACGCCGCGCCGCGCACCTGGCTACCGGCTTCGCTGCACAGGAACAGCACCAGCTCGCCCAGGTGCGCCGGGGTGACAAACTCCAGCGATGGCTGTTTCTCCGCCAGCAGATCGTGTTGCGCCTGTTGCGGATCGACCCCGCCGGCGGCACGGTCGTCGATCTGTTTCTGCACCAGCGGGGTGAGCACCCAGCCCGGGCAGATGGCATTGCAGGTGACATTACTCGTGGCGGTTTCCAGGCCCACCACCTTGGTCAGGCCGATCACCCCGTGCTTGGCCGCGACATAGGCGGCCTTGCCCACGGAACCGACCTGCCCATGCACCGAAGCGATATTGACGATCCGCCCCCAACCCTTGGCGCGCATCCCCGGCAGCGCCAGGCGTGTGCTGTGGAACACCGACGACAGGTTGATGGCGATAATCGCATCCCAACGCTCCACCGGGAACTCTTCCACGGTGGCGACATGCTGGATGCCGGCATTGTTGACCAGGATATCCACCCCGCCGAACTCGCGCTCGGCGTAGGCGAACATCTCGGCGATCTGCGCCGGGTCGCTGACATCGGCCGGGTGATGGCCGACCCGGCCACCAAACTGCTGGACCTCGGCGATGACCGCGCCGGCATCACCGAAGCCGTTGAGCACCACGTCAGCCCCGGCCCGGGCCAGGCCCAGGGCGATGCCCAGGCCGATACCGCTGGTGGAGCCGGTGACCAGGGCGGTTTTACCTTTGAGACTCATAGTCGATTCCTCACACGATGCCGGTGGCATAGAAGGTGGCGATCACCACGAAGACCGCCACGGTCTTGATCAGGGTAATGCAGAAAATATCTTTATAGGCTTCCCGGTGGGTCAGCCCGGTGACGGCCAGCAGGGTGATCACCGCGCCGTTATGGGGCAGGGTGTCCATGCCGCCGCTGGCCATGGCCGCGACCCGGTGCAGGACTTCCAGCGGGATATTCGCGGCATGGGCGGCGCTGATAAAACTGTCGGACATCGCCGCCAGGGCGATGCTCATGCCGCCGGAAGCCGAGCCGGTGATCCCGGCCAGCAGGGTGACGGTAATGGCTTCGTTGACCAGTGGATTGGGAATGCTCTTGAGCCAGTCGGCCAGCACCAGGAAACCCGGCAGCGAGGCGATGACCGCGCCGAAACCGTATTCCGAGGCGGTGTTCATCGCCGCCAGCAGGGCACCGCTCACCGCGCTTTTACTGCCTTCGGCGAGCTTGCCGCGAATGGTCCGGAAGCCGAAGATCAGCACCATGATGATGCCCACCAACAGAGCGGCCTGCACCGCCCAGATGGCGGTGATCTTGGCGATATCGGTCTGTACCGGCGTGGCCATGCCCGCCAGGCTGAGGGTGTGGGTCTTGCCGTACCAGAGCGGAATCCACTGGGTGAACAGCAGGTTCATGATGCCCACCAGCAACAGTGGCGAGAGGGCGATCCAGGGGTTGGGCAGGCGGATGTCCTCGGCGGTTTCCGGCTCGTTGCGCAGTTCGGTGCCGTAGCCTTCGCCGGCGCGCTGGGCCTTGTTGCGCTGGCGTTGAAGGAACAGCATGCCGGCGCAGAACACGAAGATCGTGCCGATCAGCCCCAGCCAGGGCGCGGCCCAGGCAGTGGTATTGAAGAAGGTGCTGGGAATGATGTTCTGGATCTGTGGCGTGCCGGGCAGGGCATCCATGGTGAAGGAGAACGCGCCGAGGGCAATGGTCGCCGGCATCAGGCGCTTGGGGATATTGCTCTGGCGGAACATCTCGGCGGCGAAGGGGTAGACCGCGAACACCACCACGAACAGCGAGACGCCGCCGTAGGTGAGCAGGGCGCAGACCAGCACGATCACCAGCATCGCCTGGCGGGTGCCGAACAGGCGGATGGCGGCGGCGACGATGGAGCGCGAGAAACCGGACAGCTCGATCAGCTTGCCGAATACTGCGCCGAGCAGGAAGACCGGGAAGTAGAGTTTGACGAAACCGACCATCTTTTCCATGAACACCCCGGTAAAGGCGGGGGCGACGGCGGAAGGGGCGGTGAGCAGGACGGCGCCGAGGGCGGCGATGGGGGCAAACAGGATGACGCTGTAGCCACGGTAGGCGGCCAGCATCAGCAACGCCAGCGCCGCGAGGGCGATGATCACACTCATGGTGTGTCTCCAAATTGTTATTTTTGTAGGTTAGGTCTGAATCTCCTGTGGGGTTTGCGAGTTCTGTGCCATTTATTTAAGTTATTGAAATAAAAGGGATTTATTGTTTTTTTTGTAATGATGTCTCATGGGCTTGTCTCTGAAGTGAGACGATCTGCCTCTCGAATCGATCGTGAGAGTGTTCCCCGTTATCAGGGTCGCTGATTTCCTGTGGGAGCGGAGCTTGCCCGCGAATGCAGGCGGCGCGGTCTTTCAGGGGGAGCGCGTTATCGTTCTTCGCGGGCAAGCTCCGCTCCCACAGGAGAGTATCTCCATATTGGGAATTGTGTCTCGCTATTGAGAATGCGAGAGACCCAAGGCAAGCATTTTCTTGTACAGGGTCGATCTTCCCAGGCCCAGCCTGCTCGCGGCGTCTTCTACCTTTCCGGCACACTGCGCCAACGTCGCTTCAATCAATTGCCGATCAAAACGCTCCCGGGCCGAGCTGAACGTCTCGTTGCCCAGCGGCTCCATGGTCCGTTCCGGCAGCCGCTGCAACGGTTTGAACGTACCAATCGCCCCACGAATATCCGCTGCACCCAACACCTGTGCATCACTCAACAGCGCCGCCCGCTCCAGCACATTGCGCAACTCGCGGACATTCCCCGGCCAGGCGTGCCGGCCCAGCAACTCCAGGGCCTCGGCCGCCAGCTCATGATGGCTGCGCAGCTCTTCGAGAATCGCCTCGCTCAACGCCGGCAGATCTTCCAGACGCTCACGCAAAGGCGGCACCTGAATCGGCAGGACATTGAGCCGGTAATACAAATCCGCGCGAAATTCACCGCGCTGGATCGCCGCCTCAAGGTCAGTGGAGGTAGCGGCGATCACCCGCACATCGCTGCGCAGCACCTCGTTGGAACCCACCGGCTCGAACTCCTTCTCCTGCAACACCCGCAACAACTTGCTTTGCAGGGGCAGCGGCATATCGCCGATCTCATCGAGAAACAGCGTGCCGCCCTGGGCGATCTGCAGCTTGCCGGGCCGACCCTTGCGATCCGCGCCGGTAAAGGCCCCCGGCGCAGTGCCAAAGAACTCGGCCTCCAGCAAGGTCTCCGGAATCGCTGCACTGTTGATGCTGACAAAGGCCTTGTGCGCCCTTGGCGAGGCACTGTGTATCGCCTGGGCGAGCAACTCCTTGCCGGTGCCGGTTTCCCCCAGCAGCAGAACCGGTGAGTCGCTGTTGGCGCCGCGCCGGGCCCGGCGCTTGACTTCCAGGCTGGCAGCGCTGGTACCGATGAAATGGGCGAAGTTGTATTTGGTCTGCCGCGAGCGCAGCAGCGAGCGTGTTGAAGCCAACTCGGCCTGCATGCCCTGGTAGCGCTTGAGCACGGGCGACAGGCTATGCAGCTCGTCGAACAGGGCGAAGCCGATGGCGCCGATCACCGTCCCGGCGGCATCGTGGATCGGCAGGCGCATGACCACCAGGGGCTCCTTGGGGGTGTCCTGCAGATCCAGCAGGATCGGCTGGCCGGTGCGCACCACCTCGCGCAGCAGGCTGCTCGGGATCACGCTTTCGCAAGCGCGGCCGATGGCTTCGCTGGCATTGGCCAGGCCGAAACGCCGGGCATAACGCTCGTTCATCCAGACGATATTGGCATCGCGGTCGACGATCACCGTGCCTTCGCTGGATTGCTCGATGATTTCGAACAGCGAACGAATCGCCAGCAGGCGAACCTGCTGGTAGTCCTTGAGGCTTTCGGTGTCGGTCATGGCGGGTTCGTCCATTGCCGGCGGGCGGCGATCGATCAGGTCGGGGTCAACAGGGTAGCGGCGAGCAGTTCCCGAGTATAGGGATGCTGCGGCGCATCGAACACCGCGCAGGTGGCGCCGCGTTCGACCACCTGGCCGTCCTTGATCACGATCAGGTCGTGGGCCAGGGCGCGCACCACCGACAGGTCATGGCTGATAAACAGGTAGGTCAGGCCGTGTTTTTCCTGGAGATCGCGGAGCAGGGCGACCACCTGTTTCTGCACTGTGCGGTCCAGCGCCGAAGTCGGTTCGTCCAGCAGGATCAGCGCCGGCTTGAGCACCAGGGCGCGGGCAATGGCGATGCGCTGGCGCTGGCCGCCGGAAAACTCATGGGGATAGCGGTGGCGGCTTTGCGGGTCGAGACCGACTTCCTCCAGCGCCCGGATCACCAGGGCGTCGCATTCAGCGGGGGTGTTGGCGCAGTGCACCTCCAGGCCCTCGCTGATGATCTGCGCCACCGACATGCGTGGGCTGAGGCTGCCGAACGGATCCTGGAAGACCACCTGCATCTGTTTGCGCCAGGGCCGCAGTTGCTTCTGGTTCAGGCCGTCGAGGGCCGTGCCCTGGAAACGGATGCTGCCCTTGGAATCCAGCAGACGCAGGATCGCCTGGCCGAGGGTCGACTTGCCGGAGCCGGACTCGCCGACAATGCCCAGGGTCTTGCCGCGCTGCACACTGAGACTGATGCCGTCCACCGCCTGCAGGTATTCCTTGCGTCGGAACAGTCCGCCGCCGACCTGGAAGCGCACGCGCATGCCCTCGGCCTGCAACACCACCTCGTTGTCGTCCAGCGGCAGTGGCTGGCCCGCCGGCTCGGCGTCCAGCAGCACGCGGCTGTAGGGATGCGCGGGGTGGTTGAACAGGGTTTCGCAGTCCGCCTGTTCGACAATTTCCCCGGCCTTCATCACGCAGACCCGCTGGGCGATGCTGCGCACCAGGTTGAGGTCGTGGCTGATCAGCAGCAGCGACATGCCCAGGCGCTGTTGCAGGGATTTGAGCAGCAGCAGGATCTTGCGCTGCACCGTTACATCGAGGGCGGTGGTCGGTTCATCGGCGATCAGCAACTCCGGCTCGCAGGCCAGGGCCATGGCGATCATCACCCGCTGGCGTTGGCCCCCGGAGAGTTGATGGGGATAGGCCTTGAGGCGCTCGCGGGGTTTCTGGATGCCCACCAGTTCCAGCAGTTCGAGAATCCGTGCCTGGGCCGCCTTGCCGCCCATGCCCTTGTGCAGCAGCAGGGTTTCGCCGATCTGCTTTTCCACGCTGTGCAACGGGTTGAGGGAGGTCATCGGCTCCTGGAAGATCATCGCGATGCGGTCGCCACGGATGCTGCGCAAGGTGCCATCATCGGCCCCCAGCAGTTCCTGGCCGCGATAACGCACGCTGCCGTCGGTCTGGCAGCCGCTGCGTGGCAGCAGTTGCAGGATCGAGTGCGCGGTGACCGATTTGCCCGAGCCGGACTCGCCCACCAGGGCCAGGCATTCGCCGGCGCGGATATCCAGGCACAGGTTGCGCACCGCCGGCTGGCCGTTGAAGGCAACATTGAGCCGGCGGATTTCAATCAGGTTGTCGGTCATCTCGGGCGCCTGGTTCATGAGCGGGGGTCGAAGGCATCGCGTAGCGCCTCGCCGATAAACACCAGCAGCGAGAGGATCAGCGCCAGGGTGAAGAAGGCGGTGAAACCGAGCCAGGGTGCTTGCAGGTTCTGTTTGCCCTGGCCGATCAATTCGCCCAGGGAGGCGCTGCCGGCGGGCATGCTGAAGCCGAGGAAGTCCAGGGCCGTCAGGGTCGAAATCGCCCCGGTGAGGATAAACGGCAGGTAGCTCAGGGTGGCGTTCATGGCATTGGGCAGGATATGCCGCAGGATGATCTTGCGGTCGGTCAGGCCCAGGGCCCGGGCGGCCTTGACGTATTCCAGGTTGCGCCCACGGAGGAATTCGGCACGCACCACGTCCACCAGGGCCAGCCAGGAAAACAGCGCCATGATGCCGAGCAACCACCAGAAATTCGGTTCGACGAAGCCGGACAGGATGATCAGCAGGTACAACACCGGCAGGCCCGACCAGACTTCCAGCAGGCGCTGGCCGAGCAAGTCGATCCAGCCGCCGTAGTAACCCTGCAGGGCACCGGCGGCAATGCCGATCAGGGCGCTGACGGCGGTCAGGGCGAGGGCGAAGAGAATCGACACCCGGGCGCCGAAGATCACCCGCGCGAGCACGTCCCGGGCCTGGTCGTCGGTGCCCAGCCAGTTCACCGTGGTGGGTGGGCTGGGGGCCGGTTTGTTGAGGTCATAGTTGGGCGTGTCGGCACTGAAGGGGATCGGCGGGAACAGCATCCAGCCGCCATCCTTGGTGATCAGCTGGCGTACGTAGTCGCTGCGGTAGTCGGCCTGGAAGGGCAACTGGCCGCCGAATTCCTGTTCGGTGTAGCGCTTGAACACCGGGAAATACAGCGAGCCTTGGTAGTTGAGCACCAGCGGCTTGTCGTTGGCGATCAACTCGCCCCCCAGGCTCAGGACGAACAGCGCGGCGAACAGCCACAGCGACCACCAGCCCCGGCGATTGGCCTTGAAGCGGTCGAGCCGACGCCGGCTCACGGGCGAGAGTCTGAGCATCAGGCGTTCCTCGCGGCAAAATCGATACGCGGGTCGACCAGGGTGTAGCAGAGGTCGCCGACCAGTTTTATCAGCAGGCCAAACAGGGTGAAGATAAACAATGAGCCGAACACTACCGGATAGTCCCGCGACACCGCCGCTTCGTAACTCAGGCGGCCGAGGCCGTCGAGGGAGAAAATCACCTCGATCAGCAGGGAACCGGCGAAGAACACGCTGATAAAGGCCTGGGGAATGCCCGAGACGACCAGCAACATCGCGTTGCGGAACACATGGCCGTAGAGCACCCGGCGTTCACTCAGGCCCTTGGCCCGGGCTGTGACCACATACTGGCGGGTGATTTCATTGAGAAAGGAGTTCTTGGTCAGGATGGTCAGGGTGGCGAAACCGCCGATCACCAGTGAAGTGACCGGCAGCACCAGGTGCCAGAAGTAGTCGGCGATCTTGCCCAGGGTCGAAAGCTGGTCGAAGTTCTCCGACACCAGTCCACGCACCGGGAACCAGTTCAGCGAGGTGCCGCCGGCGAAGGCGACGATCAACAGCATGGCGAAGAGGAACGCCGGCATGGCGTAGCCGATGACGATGGCGGTGCTGCTCCAGACATCGAAGCGGCTGCCGTGGCGGGTCGCCTTGCGGATGCCCAGGGGAATCGACACCAGGTAGGTGATCAGCGTGGCCCAGAGCCCCAGGGAAATGGTCACCGGCATTTTTTCCAGGATCAGGTCGGTGACCTGGGCACCGCGAAAGAAGCTCTTGCCGAAGTCCAGGCTGGCGTAGTGCTTGAGCATCAGCCAGAAGCGCTCGGGGGCCGGTTTGTCGAAACCGTACTGGCGCTCGATATCGGCGATCAGCTTGGGGTCCAGGCCACGGCTGGCCCGCGAGGCGCTTTGCACCGCATCGCCGCCACCGCCGAGGGCGCCGGCACCCGCGCCGCCGATGCCCTGCAAGCGGGCGATGGCCTGTTCCACCGGGCCGCCGGGCGCGGCCTGGACGATGACGAAGTTGACCAGCAGGATCATCATCAGCGTCGGAATGATCAGCAGCAAGCGCCGCAGGGTGTACGCCAGCATCAGTGCTGTCCTCCGGAACTGCCGCGCTTGATCAGCTCGGCGGTCATCTGTTCGTTGGTCAGCGGGGTCGTGCTGACTTCCCACCAGGTTTCCACGGCAGGGTCATTGCTGGCCTGCTCCTTGGGGTAACCGAAACGGTTCCACCAGACCGTCGAGGTGCCCGGCGGGTAATAGTTGGGAATCCAGTAGTAGTTCCATTGCAGCACCCGGTCCAGGGCATGGGCGTAGCTGAGCATCTGCGCCTGGGTATCGGCCTTGATCAGGCCGTTGATCAAGGTGTCCACGGCCGGGTTCTTCAGGGCCATGAAGTTGCTCGAGCCGGGGTCGTTGGCCGCCGCGGAGCCGAAGTAGTTGTACAGCTCGATGCCCGGCGAGGTGGTGACCGGGTAGCCGCTGACGATCATGTCGTAGTCGCGGGCCTTGAGGCGGTTGACGTACTGCGAGGCGTCGATGCGGCGGATATCCATGCGGATGCCGATCTGCGCCAGGTTGCGTTTATATGGCAACAGCAATCGCTCGATACCGTTCTGCGCGTTGAGAAAGGTGAAGGTCAGCGGTTCGCCCTGGGCGTTGACCAGGCGGTCGCCGTCGGGTTTCCAGCCGGCCTGTTCCAGCAGGGCCAGGGCCTTTAGCTGTTTGTCCCGCAGATTGCCGCTGGCGTCGGTTTTCGGCGCTTCGAAGACCTGGGTGAAGACTTCGTCGGGAATCTGTCCGCGCAGCGGTTCGAGGATCGCCAGTTCCGCCTTGTCGGGCAACTGCCGCGCGGCCAGGGCGGTGTTGGAGAAGAAGCTCTGCTGGCGGATGTACATGTTGCGCATCATCTGCCGGTTGCTCCACTCGAAGTCCCAGAGCATGGCCAGGGCTTCGCGCACGCGGCGGTCCTGGAACATCGGCTTTTGCAGGTTGAACAGATAGCCCTGCGCGGCTTGCGGCGCTTCCTGGGCCAGGTGGGCCTTTTGCAGGCGGCCGTCGGTGAGGGCCGGGCTGTCGTAGCCGATGGAATAGCCGGTGGCGGAAAACTCGCGATTGTAGTCATAGGCGCCGCCGCGCAGGACCTGGCGGGCGACATCGGTGTCGCCGAAGTATTCGAGGGAGAAACGGTCGAAGTTGTAGAGGCCGCGGCTGACCGGCAGGTCCTTGCCCCACCAGTCGGGGTTGCGCTCGAAGGTGATGCTGCGCCCGGAGTCGATCTTGCTCACCTTGTAGGGGCCGCTGCCCAGGGGGGCTTCGTAGCCGCCGCCGTTGGCGAAGTCACGGGTTTTCCACCAGTGTTCCGGCAGCACCGGCAGGCTGGCGATATCCAGTGGCAGCGAGCGGTTGTCGTTGTTCTTGAAGTCGAAGCGGACCTGGGTCGGTGACTCGACCTCGACGTCTTTCACCGCTTCGAACTGCATGCGGTAGCTGAGGCTGCCCTGGGTCATCAGCAGGTTGTAGGTGTAGCGCACGTCTTCGGCGGTGATCGGCGTGCCGTCGGCGAAACGGGCCTTGGGGTTCAGGTAGAAGCGCAGGGACAGGCCGTCATCGCTGCGCTGCATTTTTTCCGCCACCAGGCCATAGACGGTGTAGGGCTCGTCGAGGGAACGCACGGCCAATGGCGAGTAGATCCAGCCGTCGACCTGGGTGACGCCGGTGCCTTTGTCGACATAGGGCAGGATATGGTCGTACTGGCCGATCTCGATAGCCGAGCGGCGCAGGCTGCCGCCTTTGGGCGCGCGGGGGTTGGCATAGTTGAAATGGCTGAAGCCGGCGGGGTATTTGGCCGGTTCGCCGTAGACGGTCAGCGCGTGCTGTGGCGGGGCGGCGTTGGCGGACAAGCCGGGAAGCAGGGTCAGGGCGGTAAGTAGCAGGGATAGGGCCAGTCGCATCTTCAGCCTTAGAAGCCGGTTCGGAGTATCAGCAGGAACATGCACCATGGCGAGGGGGCAAGCCCCTCGCCACAGGAGCGGGCAGGATCAGTCCTGACGACTGGTCACTTCCAGCAGGTGGTAACCGAACTGGGTTTTCACCGGGCCTTGCACGGTATTGACCGGGGCGCTGAAGACCACGGTGTCGAACTCCTTGACCATCTGGCCCGGACCGAACGAGCCCAGGTTGCCGCCGTCGCGGCTGGACGGGCAGGTGGAGTTCGCTTTGGCGATCTCGGCGAAATCGGCGCCGCCTTCGATCTGGGCCTTGAGTTCGTTGCACTTGGCTTCGCTGGCAACCAGGATGTGACGGGCAGTGGCTTTGGCCATGGGGTGATGCTCCTTTCTAGAAAGTGTCGAGATTACCGGAATCAGGCCAGATTTTCCTGGCAAAAGTTCCCGGCGGCGCGGAGTGTTGGACCTGTGGCGAGCGGGCAGGCCTGCTCGCCACAAGGTTTCAGGCGCCGACAACCTCCGCCACCTGCTGCTCACGCAACTTCCCGGCCGCCCCGAGCAGCAACGCTTCGGTCGCTTCCCAACCCAGACAGCCATCGGTGATCGAAACGCCGTAGCGCAGGTTCGGGCTCAGTGCCTGGCAGCCTTCGAACAAATGACTCTCAATCATCATCCCGACCAGCGAACGATCGCCCCGCAAACGCTGCTCCAGTACATCGGCGAACACCGCCGGCTGGCGCAGTGGGTCCTTGCCGCTGTTGGCGTGGCTGCAATCGACCATGATCCGCGGCGCAATCGACTGCTTGGCCAGGCCGGCCCGTACCTGCGCCACACTATGGGCGTCGTAGTTCGGCCCGCGATGGCCGCCGCGCAGCACCAGGTGCGTGTCCGGGTTGCCCGCCGTCTGGATGATCGCCGGGTGGCCCTGGCTGTCGACGCCGAAATGCCGATGGGCATGGGCCGCCGAACGCATCGCATCCGCCGCGATCCCGACACTGCCGTCGGTGCCATTCTTGAACCCCACCGGCATCGCCAGGCCGCTGGCCATTTCCCGGTGGATCTGTGACTCCGTGGTCCGCGCGCCAATGGCGACCCAGCTCAGCAGGTCATCGACATAACCGGCGGCCATGGGTTGCAGCAGTTCGGTGGCAATCGGCAGGCCCAGGCGCAGTATCTCGCGCATCAGTTCACGGGACAGCGCCAGGCCGCCGGCCATGTCATCGCTGCCATCCAGGTGCGGGTCGTAGGCCAGGCCTTTCCAGCCCACCGTGGTCCGGGGTTTCTCGATGTAGGCGCGCATCACCAGCAGCATCTGGTCGCTGACCTCGCTCGCCAGGTTGGCCAGTCGGCCGGCGTATTCCAGGGCCGATTGCGGATCATGGATCGAGCAGGGGCCGACAATCACCAGCAGGCGTGGGTCTTCACCGTTGAGGATGGCGCGCACGGCGCGGCGGTGGCGTTCGACCTGTTCGCCGAGGCTGGCATTGAGGGGCAGGTGTTGCTTGAGTTGCAACGCGCTGGGCAGGCGTTGGGTCAACGGCTCGTTGGCCGATGGCAGGACGGAGGACGGCAGGGCGCAGAGAGAAGAATTCATGTTCGGGCTTCCTGGGCTGGCGGCGGGTGCTTCCCGCGCGCGGCCCTACTGGGGTGTTCGACAATCAGCCGGACTGGCTGTGAGTGTGTGCGTGCCACCTGTGCGTGACCGTTCGGAGGCGGCGTGCTGTCCCGAGCGGAGGTTGCTAAATCGCCAGGCGCCGGTGATGTCGTAGCGGTAATAGGTGGAGTCGTTCATGTCGGTATTCCTTGATTTAAAAAGTCGGTTGCAAAATGTGGGAGCCTGAAAAAACAAAACCCCCGGTCGGGAGGCCGACCGGGGGTTGAGAATTCTCTGGTAGGCGACCCCTGTATTCAGTGGGCGCCGGTTGGGTATCAGGCGCGCCAGTGGCTAAACCAATACCCAAAATAAAAGCTTACGCGGGTGCCGACCGTGCTCATCCGGGCAGCCGTAACCGAGCGCGAGGCGCTGGCGGTGTGGCGATGGGCGGATTGAGTCAGGTGCATGGTGCAACTCCGTGTGAATGTCGCCGAGCTTACTAGAGCGGTATCGCCCTGTTCAATCAGAAAATTCTATGGGAACCCGAGAGCAGGCTCTATCGCTTAAATGTGACAGATCTTTATGACACACTCGACGGATATTTCCGATCTGATTGTCAGGACTGAATCATGAGCGTGTTTACCCTTGCCGCCGCCCAAGCTGTTTCGATTGCCGGAGATTTGCAGGCCAATATCGCTCGACACCTGGCGTTCATGCGCCAGGCCGCGGAGCGGGGCGTGGCGTTTCTGCTGTTCCCCGAATTGTCGTTGACCGGCTATGAACGCGGCCTCGCGGCCGAGTTGGCGATTACCCCGGACGACCCGGTACTGGCACCGTTGCGCGAGCTGGCCCGAGAGCTGAAGCTGGTGACCGTAGTAGGCATGCCGATACGCCTGTTCGCCGACGGCCCGGTGCTGATCGGGGCACTGACATTCGGTGCCGACGGTTCCTTGCAGGTCTACAGCAAGCAGCATCTACACGATGGTGAAGAAGTCGCATTTACCCCTGGAAGCGGCGGTGAGCTGTTGACAATCGTCGATGAGCGCATCGCTCTGGCGGTTTGTGCTGACTTTTCCCACGCTAGTCATCCGCTACAGGCCGCGCAATCTGCGGCTAACCTTTACGCCGCCAGTGTATTGATCACTGAGAACGGTTATGGACCCGATACGGCCTTGTTGCAGGGCTATGCCCGGGACCACGGCATGGCGGTGTTGATGGCCAACCATGGCGGTATGACGGGCGGCTGGCAGTCGGCGGGGCGTAGCGCGCTCTGGGCGGCTGGCGGGCAGCGGGTGGTGGTGACAGAGGGGGAAGGGGATGTGTTGGTGATCGGACGACGTGTCGCCGGCCAATGGTCCGGGGAGGTGGTGTCGGTGACGGGCTTGTGAGCGGGCACTGGCGTTTTCGCCCGGCCTTGGGCGCGGACCTGGCATTCGCCCGGGAGCTCACGCGCCAGAACATGATGGCTTACTACTGTGAGTACGATCTGCTTTGGTTGGACGAAGCCTTTGACCAGGCCTGGGCCGGGCGCCAGAACGAGCTGTTGTGTGATGGCGAGCAGGTGCTGGGTTTTGTCAGCTTCAGTCGCGATGCCCGGGCGTTGTACATCCGTGAGTTACAGCTGATCGAGGCGGGCCGAGGCCAGGGCCTGGGCGGTTGGCTGATCCAGCAGGCACGGGAAATCGCCTTCAGAGAGGGGCGTCGTGAGTTACGCCTGACCGTGTTCAAGAGCAACCCCGCGCAGCGGCTGTATCTGCGTCAGGGCCTGGCTGTAGTCGGTGAGGACGAGTGCTTTTTGCGCATGAGTCTCACTGCTTCAAGACCGGCGTCTGGTAATTACTGACGATAGTTTGAGAATTGTCCTATATATCGCCACACGAGGCGCATACTGGGCTTAAGAAGTCGGGAATTACTCACTCGACTTGTCGGTGTCGGATGGGATGATTCCATCCTTCATGCCCAATAGGACCGCGACCTTATGGGCTTCCCCACGCCGTCCCTTTTTTCGCCCAGCGAGCACTTGATAGGTGGTTGCCGGGTCGACGCCATGCTCGCGCGCAAACTCCTGAACCGATTTTCCTTGGTGTTCCAGCCAAGCCTTGGCTTGTGCAGCGGTGCGAATACCGGGCATAGTTCAAAACCGTTCAAATGTGTTTAATGCTTGTTGAGTATATCACCCCTAAGGGTGTTTAAAATGGGATCTTACATCCAAATGAGTGGAATTGGTTCGCGATTGCGGCAAGAGAGAGAGCGGCTGGGTCTGTCGCAGAAGGCTTTTGGTGAAATCGGAGGCGTTGAGGCCAACGCGCAGGGCAAATATGAAAGCGGTGACCGCGCACCGAAGGCCGACTATTTGTCCCGTGTGGCCGCACGGGGCGTCGATGTGCTTTACGTACTGACCGGGCAACCGACACCGATGCAACTGGACAATCTCAGCCAGGTAGAAGAAAAAGTATTGGGCAACTATCGGGTGCTGCAAAAGGAAGATCAGGACGCGATCCATCGACTGACCACTACCTTGGCTGAAACCGCCGGGCCTTATGGGCCAAACGGCCGTGCAGGCTCCAGTGACTCCTGAGTCATTTCATTTCTGACGAAACGCGCTTGCCGTCCGGCAAGCGCTTATAGCGCGTTGATACTCTTATGTGACGCTTGTAACTAGGTCAGGCCCGTGGTTTTTTGCTAAGGTGGTCAATAACCTGATAAGACCAAATTCGTGAGGTGTCTGCTTGATTAGGGTGCTAGTAGTCGATGACCATGATCTTGTGCGTACAGGCATTACGCGGATGTTGGCGGATATCGACGGTCTGCAGGTCGTGGGACAGGCGGAATCGGGAGAGGAGGCGTTGCTCAAGACGCGGGAGCTCAAACCCGATGTCGTCCTGATGGACGTCAAGATGCCTGGCATCGGCGGCCTGGAGGCCACGCGCAAATTGCTGCGCAGTCATCCGGACATCAAAGTGGTGGCGGTGACCGTGTGTGAAGAGGATCCGTTCCCGACCCGCTTGTTGCAGGCCGGAGCGGCGGGTTACCTGACCAAGGGCGCGGGCCTGGCGGAAATGGTCCAGGCGATTCGCCTGGTGTTTTCCGGGCAACGCTACATCAGCCCGCAGATTGCCCAGCAGTTGGCGCTCAAGTCGTTCCAGCCGGCCAGTGACTCGCCGTTTGACGCCTTGTCCGAGCGTGAAATCCAGATTGCGTTGATGATCGTCGGCTGCCAGAAAGTCCAGATCATCTCCGACAAACTGTGCCTGTCGCCGAAAACCGTCAATACCTACCGCTATCGGATTTTCGAGAAGCTGTCGGTCAGCAGTGATGTCGAGTTGACGCTTCTGGCGGTTCGCCACGGCATGGTCGATGCCGGCTGACAATGACTGACCTGTTCGATTCCAGTGCCTTCCTGTCGACCTGCAGTGGCCGCCCCGGCGTCTACCGCATGTTCGACGGCGACGCGCGCCTGCTTTATGTGGGCAAAGCCAAGAACCTGAAGAAGCGTCTGGCCAGTTACTTCCGCAAGACCGGCCTGGCGCCGAAGACGGCGGCATTGGTGGGGCGGATCGCCCAGGTGGAAACCACCATCACCGCCAACGAAACCGAGGCGCTGCTGCTGGAGCAGACGCTGATCAAGGAATGGCGGCCGCCCTACAACATCCTGCTGCGCGACGATAAATCCTATCCCTATGTGTTTCTTTCGGACGGCGACTACCCGCGGTTGAGCATTCACCGTGGGGCCAAGAAAGCCAAGGGCAAGTATTTCGGGCCTTACCCGAGCGCCGGGGCGATTCGTGAAAGCCTGAGCCTGTTGCAAAAGACCTTCCTGGTCCGCCAGTGCGAGGACAGCTACTACAAGAACCGCACCCGACCCTGCTTGCAATACCAGATCAAGCGCTGCAAGGCGCCGTGTGTCGGGCTGGTGGAGCCCCAGGTGTATGCCGAGGATGTACGCCACTCGGTGATGTTTCTCGAAGGGCGCAGCAATGCCCTGACCGACGAATTGAATGCCGGCATGGAACAGGCGGCCAGCACCCTCGATTTCGAGCGGGCGGCGGAGCTGCGGGACCAGATCTCGTTGCTGCGTCGGGTCCAGGACCAGCAGAGCATGGAGGGCGGCACCGGCGATGTCGACGTGGTCGCGGCCTTCATCAACCCGGGCGGTGCCTGCGTGCACCTGATCAGCGTGCGCGGCGGACGAGTACTGGGCAGCAAGAATTTCTTCCCGCAGGTCGGTATCGAGGAAGACGTGTCCGAAGTGCTGATGGCGTTTCTCGGCCAGTACTTTATCGGCAGTCCCGAGCGCGACCTGCCGAGTGAACTGATCGTCAACGTGGTCCACGAAGACTTCCCGACCCTGATCGCCGCCATCGATGGGCTGCGTGGCCGAGAATTGGCCATCAGCCATCGGGTGCGCGGTACACGGGCGCGCTGGCAGCAATTGGCGGTGACCAATGCCGAACAGGCCCTGGGTGCGCGCCTGGCGGATCGTCAGCATATGGCCGCACGCTTCGAGGCCCTGGCCGAAGTGCTGAACCTGGACGAGCCGCCGCAGCGCCTGGAGTGTTACGACATCAGTCACTCCAGCGGTGAAGCGACGGTCGCGTCCTGCGTGGTATTCGGCCCGGAAGGCCCGATCAAATCCGATTATCGCCGTTACAATATTGAAGGCGTTACGGCCGGCGACGACTACGCGGCGATGCACCAGGCGCTGACCCGGCGTTTCAGCAAGATCAAGGATGGCGAGGGCAAGTTGCCGGACATCCTCCTGGTGGACGGCGGTAAGGGCCAGTTGTCCATGGCGCGCGATGTGCTCGATGAGCTATCGGTACCGGACCTGATCCTGCTCGGCGTGGCCAAGGGGGCGACGCGCAAGGCCGGTTTCGAGACCTTGTACCTCAACGACGCGGCCCATGAATTCACCTTGAAAGGTGATTCACCGGCCCTGCATTTGATCCAGCAGATCCGCGACGAAGCCCACCGTTTTGCCATTACCGGGCACCGGGCGCGGCGCGGCAAGACCCGTCGAACCTCAACCCTGGAAGGGGTGGCGGGGGTGGGGCCGAAGCGTCGCCGTGAACTATTGAAACATTTTGGTGGATTGCAGGAGCTGTCCCGTGCCAGCATCGACGAGATCGCCAAAGCACCCGGGATCAGTAAAAAGCTCGCTGAGTCGATTTATGCAAGCCTGCACAGCGAGTAGAATGCCTTTCAACCTCGTAGCCAGTTGTGCCGATGAATATCCCTAATCTGATCACCGTTCTACGCGTCGTACTCATTCCGATTTTCATTTTGCTGTTTTACCTGCCTTACCAGTGGAGCTACACGGCGGCCAGTTCGGTGTTTGCCTTTGCGGCGGCGACGGATTGGCTGGACGGCTACCTGGCCCGTCGACTGGAGCAGAGCACGCCGTTCGGCGCGTTTCTCGACCCGGTGGCGGACAAGCTGATGGTGGCCGTGGCGCTGGTCTTGCTGGTGCAGGAGCATGGCAACCTGTGGTTGACCTTGCCGGCGGCGGTGATCATCGGTCGTGAGATCGTGGTTTCGGCCCTGCGCGAGTGGATGGCTGAAATCGGGGAGCGGGCGCAGGTCGCCGTTTCCAACATGGGCAAATGGAAAACCGCGGCGCAGATGCTGGCGTTGGTGATCCTGCTGGCCAACCCGTCGGACTTCAGCTTCTGGGTGCTGGTGGGCTATACCTTGCTGATGGCGGCGGCGGTGCTGACCCTGTGGTCGATGCTGCAGTATCTGCGGGCGGCGTGGCCGCATTTGAAGTTCAATTCGGAAAATCCTGAAAAAAAATAAAACTATTTTGAATCAAGGGGTTGACGGGGTGCGTAGATTCTATAGAATGCGCATCACCAAGACGCGGGAATAGCTCAGTTGGTAGAGCACGACCTTGCCAAGGTCGGGGTCGCGAGTTCGAGTCTCGTTTCCCGCTCCAAATACACAAAAACGCCACTCATATAGAGTGGCGTTTTTGTTTGCGCGTTTTTTCAGTCGATTATCTTTTTTCCTGAAAGCGATCATCAGACAATTCGCTTTCCATTGACTGATGTTTCCTAGAAAATTCTTTCGCCTTGCGCTTGCCAAAACTGGTCTCTAGTCTTCGTCCATCGCTGCAAAATCAGCGGTCGGGCGTGAGAACCCGTGTTCAGTAAGCGCATCAGTGCCAGCCTCGTTGCGGATATTATTTCGTCCGTGAGCGTTCCATGGTGGCTGTGCGCAGGCAGACTTCGGTCTGGCCGGTTGCCTACTGTCCGGTATTCTCACCCTGTGTACAGCCGCCACCCTTTGCCGCGTGAGAACGGCAAAAGATGGCTCCTCAATCATGTACATGTAGGAGCTGGACCATGGATAAAAGACTTACACCGGACCCGCCTGTAGGCCTATCTGCGTCTTCGCGCGTTGAAAAAGTACTGGACCCTGCCATCGAGCGTGTCTTCGCCCATTATGGGCTTCCCATAAGCGATGACCCGCTCAAACGCGACAGCCGTCCGAGGCTGCCCCGCAAGCCAACGCAGCTTAGTGTCGAGGATAAGCTGGTGGCGGCCAGTTCGGTTCTGCAATCCGCAGCCGCCACCGCGTATGAGTCCGCCGATCAACTGGATGGGGCAAGTCGCAAGTTGGCAATGGGGGCGGTGCATTTGATTGAATTGGCACAGTCGTGGGTGGATTCGGTTTTAGATGACGAACTCGTAACGCGCTGAGTAAGGCTCAGTCCGGTGCATGTGAGGTGTGCATCGGACTGAGAGAGATAGGCTATTTTCCTTGTGCTCCTTGGTTGAATGAAGAAACTGTTCTCAGCCAGTGTTGCCTAGGACCAAGTATCAAGTGAGTATCTTGAATCTGATGACGGAAAGTAGACAGGGAGTGTCAGCATGATGCAATTGACGACTCAGACGGTTTCATCGATCTGGCCGATGATGGGGGAGTTGGGATTGCTTCTAACACCTTCTCAATCTAAGACGTTCGGTGTTGAGTTTGTGACGCCCGAGCGGGTCACGATATTGACCGGAAAGACAAGAGTCATGATCCCTCGGAATGCTTTTGAGGCAGTGTTGGCATATCTGCACGGCCATGATCATTACGCTGGTAATCGATGTGTGATCAAGTCTGACAATAACTATAAAAAATCGGGCCCTTTGTGCAAGGCCTCCCGCCTGCTTCCCACAGGGGCATACGGCCAGCGAAATATCACCTATGTGCTTCCGATCCTCCAGGAACTTGGGGTGGTGGAGATCAACCCGAAGGTGCCGACTAGCACCTGGCTGGTAAAGCACAAAGTGGTTGCCGTGGTCGATCGACCGCTACAGTCTCTGATCATGGGCAATACGCCTCCGGAATCTCTCTCCCCTGATCAGCGCGCTTTCGCTAAACATCTGGCAGCGCTGTGGGTGGGGAAGCCCGATTCTTTTGTTCATCGCTATCAAACTAGCGGACATCGCGCCTGGGGCCTTGGAAAACATTGCAAAAAGGTAGTGACTGGTGGTGTTCGACCTTGGCTCAGGCGGCTGAGCATTATTCTTGGCCTGAAAAAAGCGTACCTGATGACTTTGCCAGTATTGCGGCCCGGCTTCGCGTGGCCCTTGCCAAGCCTTGTGATGCTGCTGCGGAAAAAGCTTGTCTGGAAATATTTAAGTGGGGGGGGTGTTGCTCGGAAGGTTAGCGATGCTTCTCGGGTATGGGTCATGGAGCAAGCTGCAGCCAAGACCCTGTGCAGTAAAATCCTGACTGCCGTCGAGCTGCTTCAACCCGGATGTAGTCAGTCACTGGCGGCTTTCGATGGTGACAAACTGCTCATGAATTCGGCGATGACCAAGGTTTATGCGGCGGCCTCCCCAAATAGCATCATCATTTACGATGGTCGGGTGGGTGCTGCGCTGGGGTTGTTGGTGCGTCACTGGCTTCAGGGAACGGGGGCATGCGTTGTGCCGTCGGACCTCGCATTTCGCTGGGGACCCAATGTCAAAACACGCAACAATAAAATCGAGAAACGCGACCCCACGCAAGGCAGTTTCAAATTTATACAGCTCTATAAAGTTAGCGCTGAGGCGCCGAACCCAACCGAGGTTTGGGCCGGACTTGTGCGAGCGACTAATCGTATCCTGCAAAGTGTAATCAAGACGCTCGCTGTCCAAGTCCCGGGTGTGGCGCTGTTAGATCTGGAACGGGCATTGTTCATGATCGGTTATGACGTGCGTTATTCGTCGTTAGCAGTCAGTAAGTAGTTCAGATAGATTTTCAGCCGGGCCGACCGAGCCTTGGTCGGGCGGTGCTTGTGAGCCGTTCGCCTAATCAAATCTACTTACCGCGCCTTCCAACAAAGCCCAACGACTGAGCCATTTGCGCATCACGCTTGACCGTATCCTGACGCTGCTTTCGATAATGACGTTCGGCTCGATCCTGCAGGGACTTGACCAGCCATCTCAGTGTCTTACGGCTGCTTAGCGGCGTCTTCACCAGCAGCGCCAGCGCTCGCCTGACCAACACCGGGGCGAAGCGTAGAAAAAGCTCATCGTCGATACTGACGATAGCCTCGGTACTGCCAGGATCGCCTTGCCTGGCGCAACGGCCAAACAACTGTCGATCAACGCGTGCGGACTCATGAAACTCTGTGAGGATCACGTGCAGGCCGCCTGCCTGTTCAACATCCGGCTGCAGTTTGATATCCGTACCACGGCCGGCCATGTTGGTGGCCACGGTGATGCGTCCGGTGTGCCCGGCTTGGGCCACCGCCTGCGCTTCACCTTCATCCTGGCGAGCGTTGAGAACGCTGTGTTCGATGCCGCCAAGCGTCAGAGCGCTGCTCAAGCGCTCCGAGGCTTCCACCGAACGTGTTCCGACCAGCACCGCACGCCCTTGCAAGGCAACTTCCACGGCACGCCGGGTAACTTCGGCCCAACGTTGTGTCGAGTCCTGGCAGATACGGTCCGGCAGGCGCTCGCGTCGGCTCCGCTTGTGGGTGGCGATGCGGGTGACACTCAAGTCGTAGCTGCGTTTTACCTCGGGGGCCACTTCCTCAGCCGTACCGGTCATGCCGCATAGCAGCAGGTAACGCCCGAAAAAACGCTGGTACGTGATCTGCGCCAGGGTCCGGCGCTGGCCAGTAATTTCGCCCCCTTCCTTGCACTCGATCATTTGATGCAGGCCTCGTTCCCAAGTGCGGTCGGGCATCACCCGGCCGGTGGATTCATCGACGATCTGCACCTTGTTGTCGGCCAGAATGTAGTGCTGGTCGCGCTGAAAACAGTGAATGGCGCTGAGGGCTTTTTGCACGAACTCCTCTCGCCACAGAACTGAGCGCCAAAGCCCCGTGAAGCTGGACGTTTCTGCCTTGACCCGCTGCCGGCCTTTGGGTGTCAGCCAGATATCGCGATGGGTCCCCAGTCGGTAATCCTCATCGGTCGTCAGTTCCTGCGCCAGGGCGATGGCCTGACTGTAGATTTCCGGGTCCAGGTCGTCGGGCAGGGTTTCTGAAATGATCAACGGCGTACTGGCTTCATCAATCAGCACGCTGTCGGCCTCGTCGATGATCGCAATGTGCAGACCACGCAGGATGGGCGCTTCGCGCCCGCGTATCCCTGCCAGTGCTTGTAGCCCCTGCTGGATACGCGAGGCCTCGCCCATGGCAATGCAGTCCTTCAGATAATCGAAGGTCAACTCTTTGTTGGACACGTAAGTAATCGCACAGGCATAGGCGATACGGCGCTCGTCAACGGCTTGGTCCTGAAGCACAACGCCAACGTCCAGCCCCAGAAAGTCGAAAAGCGCCCGGTTGTGTTCCGCGTCACGCTCGGCCAGGTAGTCGTTGACCGTGACCACGTGGACCGCCGCACCGGTGATCGCCGCCGAGCACGCTGCCAGCGTCGCCGCCAGGGTCTTGCCTTCGCCGGTCGACATCTCGGCCAGACGCCCTTGTAGCAAGGTCCGCCCGGCGAGTAGCTGCACATCGTGGTGACGCATGCCCAGGGTCCGGCGTGAGGCTTCGCGAATCAGGGCGAAAGCCTGGGCCAGCGGTGGATCGCTAAAGCCCTGGCGTTGCAGGTCTCGGGAAACGAGTGCCAATTGCTCACGCAGTTGATCGTCGCTCCAAGCCTTCGCGGCGGTTTCCAGGGCATTGGTACGTTTCACGAATGCGCGTGCAGAACGGCCATCCAGACGCGGCAAGCGGCTGAGCCAGCCGCGCAGACGCTCCTCCCACTGCACCCGTTGGGCGTCCAGGCGTTCCAAATAAGGACCATCACCCAGTTGAATGTCGCGTCCGGCGAGGAGGGCACGTACATCAGACATTGAAGTGGCTCAGGAACACCTGGCGCAGGCGTCGCCAGGCCTGCACGCCGAGCGGTTCATCGCCATGGTTGAAGCGCACTTGAACCCGTTCGCCGAATACCGCGTGGGTGTCGGGCGGCAGCGCCAGGTCGATGATGAATACCCGCGCCAGGGTCTTGAGCCCATCGGTGTCGCCGGGGCGTGTGGCAATCGTGCCGCCACCATCTCATTCCGGGACTGAACACCTAGATCATCTTTGCATTCCATAGGGCACTTGCAAACTCCCTGGAGCGCCCCGTAAAACCCGCCTTGCGAGTCGCGAGGCGTTTGTAGAAGACGGTACCGTTGAGCCACCGTGGATGCACGCTTGATTGCGTTGCAAATGGGTACATACAAGCCTGAGATTGTTCCGTAGGATTCACCCGCCAGGACGGCGCTAAGCACCCAATAGCCGGTCTCTCGAGCTGTTAGCGCCATAGGTTTTGGCCCACGTGTTCGCTACCAAGCGCGCTTTGATGTACTCGACGGGACCTCCGCTTAAATGTCGAATCTTGAATCTGGCGTTTGTCAGGTGACCTTCAGGCAATCGAAGACGGTGATACTGGCGACAGTCATCGGCAATGGCCTGGTGATCTATGACTTCACGGTATACAGCTTTTCCGCTGTGATCATCGGCAAGCTTTTTTTTCCATCGGACAGCTCGTTCGCCTCGTTGCTGATGGCATTGTTGACGTTTGGTATTGGTTTCGCGATGCGCCCGCTGGGCGCAATCGTGATCGGCAACCTCGCTGACCGCAAAGGGCGAAAAGCCGGCTTGAATGTCACCAATTTATTGATGGCAGCAGGTACCGCCTTGATCGCGCTCATGCCGACTCATGCATCTATCGGCGTCACCGCAACGGTGCTACTGGTAATCTCTCGGTTGTTGCAGGGATTCGCAACCGGAGGGGAGATAGGGGTGTCGTCTGTGGTGCTGATGGAGCTGGCACCCCGCGATCAACGCTGCTATCTGGTCAGTTGGCGCTCTGCCAGCCAGGCTGCCGCAGCGTTGGTGGGGGCTGTCGTCGGTGCGGCAACGACCTCGTTGCTGACGCCCGAGCAGTTGCTGGCCTGGGGCTGGCGTATTCCTTTCGTGCTTGGGCTTTTGATTGCGCCGTTTGGGTGGTTTATTCGTCGCAATATGGTGGAAGTAACACGGCGGGGCTCACAGTCACCGTCGCTGCGTGTCTTGCTGAAAAGCCACCGGCCCCAGCTATTGCTGGGGATTTTGATGATGGCAACCCCAACCGCAAGCATCTACCTGATGGTGCTCTATATGCCGACCTATCTGGTCCGCACGCTAGGCATGTCGCCGAGCATGAGCTTGCTCTCAGCGTGCTTTTCCAGTGCGATGCTGTTCATCGCAGCGCCACTGTTTGCCCGGCTCGCCGATCGGCTGCCTCGACGCAAACCCACCCAATATGTGACGATGATCGTCAGCGTCCTGCTGGTCTATCCAGTGTTTCTCGCCTTGACCCACGGTGTTGGCGAGTTGGCTTCCTTGGTGATCATCTGCGTCTATTCGGTTGTAGCGATGGGGAACAACGGTGTTACCACCGTCATGATTATGGAGGCTTTTCCGGCGCATCATCGCGCCACGGGGATGTCGATGGTCTACAGTTTCGGCGTTACGATCTTTGGGGCGTTCTGTCCATTTTTTGTGACTTGGTTGATCGGCATTACCCAAAACCCAATGGCGCCTTCCTGGTATCTGCTGGGCGCGCTATTGGTCAGCCTGTTCGCATTAGTGAAGTTTCCCGCCAGCTCGTCAACTCACTGATCGATTAGGCCCGCTACGTTACGGTTACCCTGCATGGCTTTGCCTATCCGCTGTGCGGCCAGCAGGCGGTGGTCCTGCGGAGCCAGGTCATAACGGCGACGAAAGGCTCGGGTAAACGCTGACGCGCTGTTAAACCCCAGGCTGTAGGCGATTTCAATCACTTGGCGGTCCGGATAGCGCACCAGTTCGTCTGCCGCTTCGCGCAGTCGGCAGTTGAGGATATAGCGACCTAATCCACCCTCATGCTGGAACAGACGGTAGAGCGTGGCACGAGGCAGTTGCATCGCCATCAGAACGTACTCTGGCGTCAACCAGGGTTGATACAGGTTGTTCTGCACATAACGCCTGGCTTTATCGAATATCGCGCTACGCGCTGCCGCCCGCACGTGGCCGCCCAGCTTGGCCTGTTTCGAGAATGCCGCGAGTATGAGTTGAACGGCGGTATCGAACGTCGCTGCGGCCTCGACGCTGGTCATACTGGGCAGTTTTCTCGAAAACGCCGCGACATGTTCGATCATCAACTGAGTCATAGGCGTCGTATTCTCGAAGACACGCCCGTGGATCGACTCGGCATGGGGCAGCGCCGCCTCCACGACCGGTCGCGAGACAAAGAAGGTCAAGACGCGGCAACGCCCCCGGCTCATTCTTATCGGCTGGTTCATGTCCATGGCAACGATGCTCGCCATGGCGGATGTACCACTTTCCTGTGGCCCGCCTCGAATAGACTCTATTGCGCCTTGGGTGAAGACCTGAAAAACATAATCCCGGACCTTGTCGGTAGAGATGCGGGCAATCGAACGGTCCAGCAACAAGGCGTCGCTTGAGCAGTCGGTAAAGACGCGATCGCCCAATTTGTAGCGGTCAATGCTCGCATTGAAGTGCGTGGAGGTTACTTGGGATCTCGGGAGGACGTCGATGACGTGTCCGACCCGCTCACGCCATGCCAGCAATTGGTTGGCAACAGGCCCGGAGCTGACCTCAAAGTGATCATGGGCGTTCCTGGAACTAAGGTGTTTAGGGGCGAATATGACTGAAGCTGGTTTGCTCATGAATTCACTACAGCTCGCAAAGCCTATGTTATCGACCCGTGAACAAGCACTGCATCTATCCAATGTCAGTCCACGCCCCTTACCGGCAGCCAGTCAGAATTCTCTGTTGGTCTCCTTATAGCCGCTTTCTCCATGAAAGTAATGACAAACCGTCTCGGTATCCAACCTGCGCACGTCCGGGCGTCGTCAAGCTCGGGGACAGAGCGCCTGAAAATAATTGAAAAGTTGCGACGCAGGGTCAAGCCATCTGCAAGGCGCTTGATAGATTGACCCATATTCGAATTTCACAGCGTTGTCGTGTTTCCACGCTCTGGAAGCGCATTTTCAACGGGCGAGCACTTCAGGTGTTCACCTGATGGTCCCTATGTCTCGGCTGGCACATGCTTATCCGGCAGTTGAGTGAGCTACACCTTTGAACCTATTGAAGTATCAGGAGTAACGGATGAGTTGCCTCGACCGGGAAGTAGGTTCGTTTGCGATCAGTTTGACTCATCCTGCTGGCGCCAACCCTCGAGAAGGCGCGGCTTTCTCCCTCGCGCAAATCGAAGTGGACAAATTGAACAACATCCACGCCGAGTCTGGAGTGGATTGGCAGAAAGTCGCCGATGCCTGCGTAAAAGTGCTGCGAGAAGAGGGCAAGGACTTCAATGCCGCAGTGTGGTTGTTGTGTGCCTGGACCACCCTGCAAGGCGTGTCCGGCCTGGCGAACGGCGTGCACATCGTGCGCGAAATGCTTGAGCTGTACTGGGAGACCCTGACCCCGCCGCCGGCGCGATTGCGTGCTCGGCGCAACCAGGCCGAGTGGATGCTCGAGTGGCTTACAGCGAAGCTTGAAGGCAACTTCGACGCGGTGCCTGGCGAACAACTGGCAGGCTTGCTCGAAGACTGGGACGCCATTGACAGCCAGTGGAGGGATCGGGATGCCGACGGCCCGAGCTTTTTTGCGTTGCGTCGTCGCCTATCGCAGCTACCCGTGCAAGCCAGTGTCGAACCTATAGCAGCGGCGGCGCAGGAGGTTGCGCCGGCAGTCGATGCGGCTGCGGCGCCCCCGACGCCGGTTGCCCACGCGCCCTCGGCGCCGGTGCCGCCTGCGGTCCTTGCACCGATCCAGCCACTGGGCCGTCTTGACAGCGATGAAGCCATCGAGAGCGCGGTCAATAGCGTGTTTGCCTCGCTGACGCCGCTGCTGGGGTTTTGTCTGGAGTCCCGGACAACCTTGCCGTTGCTGTTTCGCCTCAATCGCCAATCGGCGTGGACGACCCTGGAGCAGGCACCGCCGGCGCTAGGTTGCACGACCCGCCTGCCACCGCCCTCGGAGGCGGAGCGCGAGGCGTTCAGTCGCTTGCAGAGCGTGGGCGAGCCGCTGGACATCGTGCGCTTTTGCGAAGGTCGGTTGACGAGTTATCCCTTTTGGCTGGACCTCAATCGGGCTAGTCATGCCGCGCTCTCACGACTGGGATCGGAAGCGATCACCGGTGCCGCCAGCCTGGCCCTGGAAACCCGCCATTTCCTGGCGCGCCTGCCGTCGCTGGTCGAGCTGACATTCGCCGATGGCCAACCGTTCGCCGATGGCGCGACCCGCAGTTGGCTCGAAGGATTGGCCCCGACGGCCAGCGGTGGCGCGACGGATGCGCTGCAGACGCTGATCGATGAGGTTGGGCGTGATGCCGCTGAAGGGCGTTTGAACGAAGCGTTGGCGCGTTTACAGAGCGCCGTGCGAGAGGCCGGCAGCGGACGCGAGCGGTTTCGCCTGCGCGCGGCCCAATGCCAGTTGCTACAGCGTTTCGACCCGCGCGCTCAGTTGGGTGTTGCCTTGGATGTATTGCTCCAGGAAGCGACGGGGCAGGGCCTCGATCGTTGGGAGCCGGAGCTGGTCCGGCCATTGTTGGAGTTGGCACTGGCCCAGGACGACGGCGGTTCGAGAGCGATGTGGGCGCAACAGTTGGCAGCAATGGATTTGCCGGCGTTCTGGCGGTTGGCCAGCCAGCCGGCAAGTTGAATGAGCAACAGGCAATACCTGGCAGGCGTGTGCATATCCATGCCATGAGTTTTCTAACGGCTGCGTTGAGCGAGTCCGGTAAACAGGAGTGAGATTTAATGGCTAGTGAAGGTTCGGTCGCGCCTAAAGAGCGCGTCAATATTGTTTACAGCTCTGACACCGGCGGCGCGCAGGAGCAGGTCGAGCTGCCGCTCAAGCAACTGGTGATCGGCGATTTCACCTTGCGTGAAGACGATACGCCGGTTGAAGACCTCAAACCGATTCGCGTCGACAAAGACAACTTCACCGATGTGCTCAAGGGCCAGAACCTGAGCCTGCAGTTGGCGGTGCCCAATCGTCTGGCGGAAAACGCGCCGGAGGATGAGCAGCTCCCGGTCTCGCTGACCTTCGAGTCCATTCGCGATTTTGAGCCGGATGCCATCGTGGCCCAGGTTCCCGAGTTGCAGCAACTGATCGCCCTGCGCGATTCGCTCAAGGCCTTGAAAGGGCCGATGGGCAATTTGCCGGAGTTTCGCAAGCAGCTTCAGGCGCTGATGAACGATGACGGTGCTCGCGAGCGTTTGCTCTCGGAACTCGGCGTAAAGGACAAGGAATAACCCATGAGCGAAGAAAAGAGTCAGGCAGCGAGCACGACCGGCCAGGCGGTCGAGTCGGTTTCCCTGTTGGATCAATTGGTGGAAGCGACCCGCGTCAAGCCCGGTGACGAGGCCTATGCCGTCACTCGTCAGGGCCTCGAAGCCTTTGTCGCCGAGCTGCTCGAGCCTGCCCGTCAGGCCGAGAAGGTCAGCGCCGGGTTGATCGACGACATGATCGCCACGCTGGATGCCAAGCTGTGCCGGCAGGTCGACGCGATCATTCACCACCAGCAGTTCCAGAAGCTGGAGTCATCCTGGCGCTCGCTGAAGTTCCTGGTCGACCGCACGGATTTTCGCGAGAACAACAAGCTGGAAATCCTCAGCGTTTCCAAAGAGAAGCTGCTCGAAGATTTCGAGGATGCGCCGGAGATCACTCGCTCGGGTCTGTATAAGGCGGTGTACACTGCGGAGTTCGGCCAGTTCGGCGGCCAGCCGTTCGGCTCGATCATCGGTAACTACGAGTTCAACCCCGGCCCGCAGGACATGAAGTTGCTGCAATCGGTCGCCGCCGTTTCGGCCATGTCCCACACGCCCTTCATCGCCGCAGCCGGCCCGCAGTTCTTTGGTATCGACAGCTTTGCCGACCTGCCCAACCTCAAGGATCTGCAAGCCGTCTTCGAGGGGCCGCAGTTCACCAAATGGAATGCCTTTCGCGAAAGCGATGACGCGCGTTTCGTTGGCCTGACACTGCCGCACTTCCTGCTGCGCACGCCCTATGGCGAAGACACGGTCCCCGCCAAGACGTTCCGCTACAACGAAAACGTCGGTGGTGGTAACCAGGACTTCCTGTGGGGCAACGCCGCGTTTGCCTTCGCCAGTCGCCTGTCCGACAGCTTTGCCCAGTACCGCTGGTGCGCCAACGTCATTGGCCCGCAGGGTGGCGGCACTGTCGGTGATTTGCCGATCTACAACTACGAGGCCATGGGCGAAACCCAGACCAAGATCCCGACCGAAGTGCTTATTTCCGAGCGCCGCGAGTTCGAGCTGGCCGAGCAGGGGTTTATCGCACTGACCATGCGCAAGAACACCGATAACGCGGCGTTCTTCTCCGCCAACTCGTGCCAGAAGCCCAAGTTCTTCGGCAATGACAAAGAAGGCAAGGAAGCCGAGCTGAACTACAAGCTGGGCACCCAACTGCCGTACATCTTTGTGGTCAGTCGCCTGGCCCATTACATCAAGGTCATCCAGCGCGAAAACATCGGCACCTGGAAAGAGCGCGGCGACCTGGAGTCAGAACTCAACACCTGGATTCGCCAGTACGTGGCCGACATGGATAACCCAGCCGCCGGCGTGCGCAGCCGTCGGCCACTGCGTCAGGCGGAGATCACCGTCAGCGACGTCGAAGGCGATCCAGGCTGGTACCGCGTCGGTTTGAAAGTCCGTCCGCACTTCAAGTACATGGGCGCGTCTTTCACGCTGTCGCTGGTAGGCAAGCTCGACAAGAGTTGATCCCAAGCGTGAATGGGCAGCCTGGCCGTTGCCCATTCAGGTGTTCACCCGAGGGTCATTGCCTCGACGTTTCCATAAGATGGATTCAACGCAGCGAGACAGGGCCAGAGGCGCTGATCGATGCCTGAAAACTCACTGATTAACCCCGGAGTACACGTTATGCCAATGCCATGCTACTTGAGTATCGAAGGCCAGAACCAAGGCACGATCGAAGGTTCCAGTACCGTTACCGGTCATGAAGGAAAGATCCTTGTCCAGGCCGTCGAACACCTGATCGATATTCCCAAGAACCCGCAGACCGGCCTGCCGGCCGGTAAGCGTGTTCATCAGGGCATGACCCTGACCAAGGAAATCGACAAGTCTTCTCCAAAGTTGCTGCAAGCCCTGACGTCAGGCGAGCAGCTCAAGTCTGTTGTGCTGGAGTTCTATCGGATCTCGCCTAAAGGCACCGAAGAAAAGTACTACACCATCACCCTGAGCAATGCCGTGCTCGTCTCGGCCCGCACCTGGGTGCCGAACGTGTTGAGCCCTGAGTTCAAGCAAATGGGCCATATGGAAGACATCGGCATCACCTACGAAAAAATCGTCTGGACCTGGGTGCCGGACGGTATCGAAGCCGAAGACTCGTGGTTGGCGCCAAAAGCGTAAACCAGCCTCGGCTGTTCAATGCCGCCCTGGTCCAGGGCGGTGTTCTTGGCATTGCAGAAGGTACACCGCGTTGAGAGAAAAGCGATTGCTGGAGCGCATCACAAGCCTGCAGGTCGAGACCGATCGTACGCATCTGACCCAGGCGCAAGTGTTGACGCAGTCGATCGTCCAGCATCTGCAACGCATCTTGAATACCCGGCGCGGCAGCGTGCCGATCGACGCCGAGTTTGGCGTACCCGACTTTACCAATCTGGCCGGTTCGTTTGCGACCGGCGAGACCACGCAAATAATCGAGAACATGACTCGCATGATCGCCCGCTATGAGCCTCGCTTGAAATCGCCGCGCATTCTGGTCGCCGAAGGTGCCCAGGAAGTGTTGTCGCTGAGTTTCAGTCTTGAAGGCGTGGTGTCGATCGATGACCGGGACATTCCCATTCACCTGGCAACGCGTGTGTCTTCGGACGGCCGCGTGTCCCTGGCGATGCACTAAGTCATGCTCAACAGCCATTATCAAAATGAACTCAACCAACTGCGCCGTCTGGCCGATGAGTTCGCCCGCCGCAACCCGGCCCTGGCACCGCTGCTGGGGGTGGACTCGGCCAATGACCCGGACGTCGAGCGCTTGCTCGAAGGCGTGGCGTTTCTCACCGGGATGGTTCGCCAGCGGTTGGACGACGAGTTTCCCGAGTTCATTCAAGAGCTGGCGCAACTGCTCTATCCCCATTACCTGCAACCCTTGCCCTGTCTGACGCTGTTGCAATTCCAGTCCCGTACGGGATTGCAAGAGGTCTCGCGTATCGCGGCCGGATGCGAAATCGCCTCTGTACCGGTCGACGGCCAGCGGGTGCGCTTTAGCAGCACCGCAGCGGTCGATCTGGAGCCGTTGCAACTGGTCGGCAGTCGCTGGGATGGGGCTGCCGGTGAAGAACGCAGCCTGGTCCTGGACTTCGCATTCACCACCGCCGATCCGAAGAGTTGGGCGGCGGACAGCCTGCGTTTCTACCTTGGCGATGGCTTGGTCGATGGCTCCAAGTTGTTGCGTCTGCTGCAGCTCAACCTGCGCGAGATTCGCATCACCGCCCAAGAGCAGCCCATGACCGTATTGCCGGCTTGCCATTTGCGCGGCCTGGGATTCGATGCAAGCAACACCTTGCTGCCGTTTCCCGACACCGCGCACCCGGCGTACCGTTGCCTGCAGGAATACTTTGCGTTGCCCGAGAAGTTCCTGTTTATCGAGCTTTGCGGGTTCAAGCAATGGCGGGCGAGGGGCACCGACGGGCGCTTCAGTGTTCGCCTTATGTTCGAGAACCTGCCGGACTGGGCACCGAATCTGTCGACCAACAGTTTCATGCTGGGGGTGACCCCGGCGATCAACCTGTTCGCCCAGGAAGCGCACCCCCTGCGTATCGACCACAAGCAAGTCGACTATCGCATCCAGCCTGCCGACCATGGCCAGCGCATGAGCATGCGGATTCATTCGGTGCTCAAGGTCAGTGCGTATTCCGTCGGAGGCGGGGAGCGACTGCTGGAGCCGTTCAATACATTCTCGCAGCGCGACACCTATAACCTGCGCATCCGCGCCTCGAGCATCGATGCCCAAGGCTACGACCACTATCTGAGCCTGCCCTACAGCGAAGGCAAAGTGCCGGGCGAGATGACCTTGTCCATCGGCTTGCTCTGCACCAATGGCAAGCTGCCGGAAAGCCTGCGCCTGGGGGATTTGAACCAGCCCACCGACAACACGCCGCCCAGGGTCGAATTCAAGAGCATTCGTGGCATCACACCGTGCCAGCCGCCCAAGTTCGACGACAAGTTGCTGTGGCGCATGCTCTCGCAGCTCAATGCCAACCACTTCCGCCTGGCCGATCGCGACTACCTGCGCGGCCTGCTCGCGTTGTATCTGCCCAGCGTCGGCGAAGGTGCCCAGGACGCCAACCAGCGGCGCATCGATGCCATCGAAAAAGTCACCGTCAGCCACGAGCGGCGTTTTATTCGCGGATTGCCGATCGAAGGCAGTGTGGTCCGGGTCGAGTGCCGGGGTGACTATTTCCTCAGCCCCGGCAATTTCTACCTGTTCGGTTGCGTGCTCGATGAGTTTTTCGCCGGCTGTACGGCCATCAACAGCTTTACCGCTTTCACGCTGTTCGACAGCGTCAACCACGAGACCTTGAAATGGCCAGCGAAGATCGGGCACCAACGCCTGTTGTGAGCGATCCGCTGCTCGATGACGGCGGCGAGTTCGGGTTTTTCCAGGCCTTGCGCCTGTTGCGCCTGCGGTTCCCGAGCGAAAAAGACTTCGTCGACAACGTGCGGGTCCGGCCGCGGTTGGGGCTCGGGTTTCCGCTGCGGGATATCGAGGGGATCGAGCAGGACGAAGACGGTCGCTATCGGATCGAGGCGAACTTTTTCGGCCTGTATGGCGTGACCTCGCCGTTGCCGACGTTCTACACCGAAGACCTGATCGACGAGCAACTGCAAGGCCACTCTGCGGGACGTGACTTTCTCGACATCCTGCATGCCTCGCTCTATCCGCTGCTGTTTCGCGCCTGGGAAAAGCATCGGATCTGGATCGACATTACCGAGCGGCGCGACGTCAAGAGCCTGCGCCAGTTGCAGGCGTTGATCGGCATCGCGGATGCGCGTCCCGAGCAGCGCGATCAATCCAACGATCTGCTGCGTTATGCCGGGTTGTTCAACCAGTACCCACGCTCGGCCCTGGGGTTGCAGCAGTTGGTCAAGGCGGTACTCGGCGATGTGGCCGTGGAAGTGGTGCCGTGTGTCGAGACGCGCCTGCGGATCGACCGCACGGCACGCACGTACCTGGGCATGCAGTGCGGGGTGTTGGGCGAAGACAGCCTGCTCGGTCGTGAAGTCATGGACCGCAGCGGCACGCTGGATATCCGCCTGACGTCCCTGAGTACCGCGCGTTTTCACGGGTTACTGCCGGGACAGGCGCTGTATCAACAGCTCGAACGCTTGGTGGCGTTGTACCTGCAGACGCCATTACGCAGCCGCCTGGTCATGCGCCTTGCGGCCAATAAACAACAGTGCGCTTCGCTGGGCGGCGGCTGGCAGCGACTGGGCCTGGATACCTGGCTCGGTGACGGAGATACACAGGACGATGTTGTATTCATGCTGACGGCCGAACACGGACCAATGCTCGAAGAGAGGGCTCGCTAGATGATTCAGGTAGAACTCAAACCGCTGTTCGCACGGCTCAATGTGTACAGCACCAAGGCCCTGGAGAACGCGGCGGGCCAAACCCTGGCGCGGGCTCACTACGAGATCTCCCTGGAGCACCTGCTGCGCCAGTTGCTGGAAGATCCGGATGCCGACACGACGCGCATCCTCACGCGCTTCGAAATCGATCCGATGCGCCTGCGTGCGCTGCTGGATGAGGGCCTGGCGCAACTGAAAAACGGCAACCCCGGACGTCCAGTGTTCGCCGGCCTGCTCACCGAGTGGATTCAGGACGCCTGGCTGATTGCCTCGCTGGTGGTCGGCACCGGGCGGATTCGTGGCGGTTCGCTGCTGCTGGCGCTGGTATCGCGCCTGGGTTACTACACCGCCGGTACACGCTACGGCGAACTGCTCAAGCCGATTTCCACCGATGCCCTGACGGCCGAGTTTGCTCAGCTGTTGGGCGGCTCCAGCGAAGGGCCGCTGGACAGCCTGCAGACCGGCGCGGCCTCCTCGAATGTCGCCAACGCTGGCGGTACCGCACGAGCCGCTGAAGACAATATCGCGCGCTTTTGCGAAGACCTGACCGCCAAGGCGACGGCAGGGCGTATCGACCCGATTTTTGGTCGTGATGATGAAATCCGCCAGATGATCGACATCCTTGCCCGACGTCGCAAAAACAACCCCATCGCCGTGGGCGAACCGGGTGTGGGCAAGTCGGCGGTCGTTGAAGGGCTGGCGTTGTTGATCAGCCAGAACGAAGTGCCGGACTTTCTGAAAAATACCCGGCTGCTTAGCCTGGATCTGGGGGCACTGGAAGCCGGGGCCAGCGTCAAGGGCGAGTTTGAGAACCGCCTGCGCGGGGTTATCGAAGAGATCAAGGCATCCGCCACCCCGGTCATTCTGTTTATCGACGAAGCGCACATGTTGATCGGCGCGGGCGGTGCAGCGGGCGGCTCTGATGCGGCCAACCTGCTCAAGCCAGCCCTTGCTCGTGGCGAGTTGCGCACCATCGCCGCCACGACCTGGTCTGAATATAAAAAGTATTTTGAGAAAGACCCGGCGCTGGCGCGCCGCTTCCAGTTGGTCAAGCTGGATGAGCCGAGCGTCAAGACGGCCGTGCTGATCCTGCGCGGCCTCAAGGGCCATTACGAGAAAGTCCATGGCGTCAGCGTGCGTGACGACGCCATCGTCGCCGCGGCCGAGTTGTCGGATCGCTATATCACCGGGCGCCTGCTGCCGGACAAGGCAGTGGACCTGCTCGACACCGCCAGTGCCCGCGTGCGGATCGGCCTGGGCATCAAGCCTGCCGAACTGGAGCGCATGGAGCGACAGTTGTCCGGTCTGGCCCGTGAGCTGGCCGCGCTGGAGCGTGACCGCAGCAACGGTTTCCCGGTGGAGGTGCAGCGCCTGGCCGATATCGCGGATGAACAGGCAGGTATTGAAGACTCCCGTTTGACCCTGGAAACCCGCTGGGTTGCCGAGCGCGACGCGGCGGTTCGAGTGCTGGATGCGCGCAAGCAACTGGCCTTGAAAGAAGACGATCTGCCAACCCCCGAAGAGGGCGAAACGGCCCATGTTTTGGCTTCGCTGGTCGAGCGGCAGGCCGCGCTTGAGCTGGCCCGCGAAGAACTGGCGGCGCTGCAAGGCGACGAGCCGTTGCTGTTCACCGAGGTCAATCCGGACGCCATCGCCAAGGTGGTTTCCGACTGGACCGGCGTGCCGCTCGGTAAAGTCCTGCGTGACGCCGCTGGTGGCGTGCTGGCCCTGGCTTCCAACATCAAGACGCGGATTCGCGGTCAGGACACTGCCGTCGAGCAAATCGCGGAAATCCTCAAGGCCGCGCAATCCGGCCTGCGCGATCCGCAACAGCCGCTGGGTGTGTTTCTACTGGTCGGCCCTTCGGGTGTCGGCAAGACCGAAACCGCCCTGGCCGTGGCCGAGCATTTGTTCGGCGGCGAGCAGGCGATGATCTCGGTGAACATGAGCGAGTACCAGGAGAAGCACACCGTCAGCCGCTTGGTGGGCTCGCCCGCCGGCTATGTCGGCTTCGGCGAGGGCGGTATGTTGACCGAGGCGGTACGCAAGCGTCCGTATTCGGTGGTGCTGCTCGATGAAGTGGAAAAAGCCCACCTGGACGTGGTGAACATTTTCTATCAGGTCTTCGACAAGGGCAGCCTGTCCGATGGCGAAGGGCGGCAGATCGACTTCTCCAACACCGTGGTGTTGCTGACCAGCAACCTGGCCACCGAAGAAATCCAGAACCTGTGCGTCGACGGGCGTCCCGATCCGGACACCCTGGCGGAAAAGATCCGTCCGACCCTGTCCCGGCATTTCAAACCGGCGCTGCTGGCGCGCATGACCATCGTGCCGTTCTTCACCCTGGGTGGCGAGCAACTGGCGGGCATCGTGCGCCTCAAGCTGGGCCGGCTCAGCGAGCGCCTGCTGGCGGCGTCGAAAGTGCGCCTGACGTTTGCAGACGAGGTCGCCGCCGCCATCGCCGCGCGCTGCACGGAAGTGGAGAGCGGGGCACGCAATATCGATTTCATTTTGCGTAAAAGCCTGACACCGCGTTTGTCTGACGTGTTGCTGGGGGCGATTGCCGATCAGCGGCCGCTGGCCGGCTTGCATGTGGCAGTGGATGCGCGCGGCGAGTGGATCATTACCCCGCAAGAAACCGATGGGATCAGGTCTTTACCCGAGCGTGAAGCGCTGCTTGAACCCCTAGAGTGACCGCTCGTTTACCGATTGAAGAACAAGGATTGATTGATGGCTCTCAATGATCACGCGCTCTGCACTTTCGCCAGCCTGGCCCCCTCGCTGCTGCTCGAAACATTATGGGTGCAGCAGTGGCAGGGCGAGGAAAAGCTCTCTCAGCCCTATCGCTTCGAGGTTCGGCTGGCCACGATCAATCCGTTGTTCGACGACGAAGCGCTGCTGGGCAACCGGGCGGTATTGACCCTGAGCGATGCGTTGGGGCAGCCACATCCCTATCAGGGCGTGGTCACGGAGGTGGATTATCTCGACGCCGATTCCCTGTATTTCTACTACCGCGTGGTGCTGGAACCGCGTTTCGTGCAGTTGCGTCATTTCCGCTTTTCCGAAATCTGGCTGGACAAAAGTCTGCCGGAGCTGATTCGCGACGTGCTCAAATTGGCTGACCTTACTGTCGAAGGGCCGGGCATGAGCGGGTTGCCGGGGGCGGCGTATGACTTCGATATTCGCCTGCCGCTGGCTGATGATCGGCTGACCCTGGCGACGTTCACCTGCCAGTTCGAGGAAACCAGTTTCGCGTTCATTTCACGTCTTCTTGAATATTTTGGCGTGTATTACTTCTTTGAACAGGGGCCTGACGGCGAGGCGCTGGTGCTCTGTGGCGACCAACGCTACCAGCCACAACTCCCCAGTCTGCTGACCTATCGCCGCCAAGATTCGGAACTGGATGTAGGCCGGGTCCTGGCGGTGGCACGCACCTTCGAGCGTAAGCTGGTGCGGCAAGCGGCACAGGTCACGCTCCAGGACTTTTCCGCGAGCAACGCGCAGTTGAAGCTTGAGGTCAATGCCTCGGTGGCAAGCGCCAGCCTCGGGGCACATGCTTCGCTCGAACAACGCTCGGCGCTAGCGAATTCGCCTGTATTTATCGGCAAGCAAGGCTTGTATGGCGAGCACTTCGGTTCGCTCGAACAGGGGCAATGGTTGGCGGATCGCCGCGCCCAGGCCATCGGGTGCCGTCAACGGGAGTTTCATGGCAGCGGTCGAGCCACCGGGTTGCGCGCGGGTTATCCGATGCTGTTGGTCGGCCACCCGCGTCCACTGTTCAATGCCGGTTATCAGGTCATTGAAGTCCACCATGACGGTTATCAGCCGTTGCCAGGGCTGGGCGCGGAGGGGGAAGGGCCGGGGCAGGGGATCAACACGCGGTTTATCGCCTTGCCGGGCGACGTGCAGTACCGCGCCCCCTGTGTGACCCCTCGGCCGTATGTGCAGGGCGTGCTCAGTGCGGTAGTGGATGGTGATGAAGATACCGGTCGGCCGCTGCTCAATGAGCATGGTTGCTACAAGGTGAGTTTCCCGTTCATTTGCGGTGAAAAGAATGCGGCGCGTGGTTCGGCCTGGTTGCGTATGGCGACAGTCTCCAATGGCTCAAGCCATGGCATGGCATTTCCACTGCTGAAGGGCACGGAAGTGCTGGTGTCTTTTCTCGGCGGGGATCCTGACCGCCCCGTCATCACCGGCAGCGTACCCAACTCGGAAAATCCGGCGCGAGTCGCGATGGATAATGCGACACAGAGCGGTATCAATACCCCGGGCGGCCATTATCTGGCGATGGAAGACAGTGCATCAGGCCCGATGATGCGAATGGGCGCCCCCGTGGGCAATACGAAATTGACCCTGGGGGAGGGCAACATCAGCGGCGCGCATCTTCAAACCGACAATCATATGCAGTTGGCATCCAACTCGTACAAACACGAGGTTTCCGACATGTATTCCCATAGCATGGGAGGCGGAATCGGCATTTCGTCCAATGGCGCGAACAATGAGGACAGTCAGGACCCACCCGCGGCTGATCCCGCTCCGGCACCCACGCCCACACCCGCATCTGAACCTGCGTCAACGACGCCAGCGGCGGCGGCGAAAAAATCACATACCGTCTTTCCTACTTTTTCGCACACAGGGAGATTCCAGGATTATCAGATCGCTCCGACTGCGACATTTACGCCGTCCTGGTCGATAAAAATGGAGGCGACGCTGGAGCAGACCTCTGCGTCGATAGGCTTGCTGAAGCAAAGCTTGAATGTCATGGGATGGGAGATTGCCGTCAGTATTGCCGGCCCCAAAACGACATACTCGATGAGTCCGGGTGGCCGGGAATTCAAGCTAGGGTACAAGTCGACCTTGGGTACTCAACTGTCGGAATGTCTTAACTCGAAGAAAAAACACATGACCGATACAGATGAGATCATCAATAAGGTTGTGAACACCGGCACCTATATTCACAGTACGACAGCCCTGACGAAGATTGTTTGTGGACCGCATAGCATCTCATTGACGCCCGCCGGAATTGCTATCTCTTCACCTGTGACGCCCATCACCTTGCACGGAGACGTCCATGTCAGCGGCCAACTTGTTGTTAGTGGCGATACGATCACCAACAACCTGACCGCGATCATGAATATCAAGGCTGGCATGGCACTCAGTACCAACAAACTGGAGTCGACCATCATTAAATCAACGCAGCCCATTTTGGGTACTGTCGTTGCCCCGACCATGGTCGCCGTCGAGAAAGCAATGATCTTTGCAATGGATGCAAGCGTTGAAGTCAAAGCTCAAGCGGTCACTGTAGCCAGTGTGGTGAACCGGACAGCAGACCAGCTGAATACAGTCGCGCAAACTGTACGAGAGGTAGCAGGTGTTGTATGAAAAACTACAAACTTGATGAAAACAGTTTGCTACTGATTGTCCGTCACCAGTCCCTATCTTCGAAATACTTGGTGGCGACTATTGGTTTTCTGATGAATCTTCAGACGGGCAGGACGATACCCGCCAAAGACAGCTGGGACTGGATTTCTTCTCGATTTTGCGGTGTGGCTTTCGATCGAGGCCTGAAGAAAAGCTTTGGCACCTTTGCGTTACATGGACAGGCATTCGCGCTCAATGAGCAACAACGAACAGCAATGCCTGTCCATGTACAGGTGGGTTCATGCGAGAAAACCTTGCATGCCTTCGCGCCGCGACGTTGGCGTTACGGGCTGAGTGGCTGGAATGCAGTCTCCAGCGGTAGCTTGGAATCGGTTGCGCTGGATTTTCAGCATGCATTTGGTGGTGACGGCTATGCGGACAATCCGGAGGGTGTGGGCTATGTCGATAACCCTGACCCACGGCAACAGATTGCTCTGCCACAGATAGAGCACCCTGGTGCACCGTTGCGCAGTCCAATGGATCGTCCATCGCCAGCCAGCTTTTTGCCTATGCCGCCGCAGTGTGTCGAACGAAAGGTATTCATGGGTACGCTGGACGAGTCCTGGCTGAAGCAAACCGCACCCTGGTTACCAGCCGATACCGATCCGCGATGGTTCAATGAAGTGGCTGAAGATCAGTGCCAGGCGCACTACTGGCGCGGTGATGAACTCTGGTCGGTAAGCGGCATGCATCCACGGCATGCGCAGTTGTCCGGCAACTTGCCTGGCCTGCGTCCTCGACTATTTGTGGAACGCATTGAAGGTATCTCGGCCATTGTCGAGCAGCCTTTGGACCTGGATACGGTGTGGCTGTTTCCGAACGACGAGCACCTGCTGCTGCTTTATCGCGCGCAAATACCGGTCAATGAAACCGATGCTGAAGATATCGCTGCATTGGGCGTGGTGTGTGAGCAGCGGGATGATCCGGTCCTGAGTGCCCAAGCCTGGATTGACAAACTGTGGGCCCAAGAAACTGTCGAACCAGTCACGGCGGCTGCATTTGAAATACCCACCTTTGACAGCGAGCAGATGTTGCGCGATCTGCAAGCGCAGGCGGATCAAATCCACGCACGAGTTGTGGAGGCTCACCAGGAAGCCTTGCAGGCCGCGCAAAAAATGGCCGCACGCATCGGCAATCCGTTCGATATATCCAAGTTTCCGCCACCTTCACGTGTTGATTTCGCTGAAGCGATTGCGCAACGCAACGTCACGGATCTGGCGGCAGACGTACCCTTTGATCCTGCTGCACTAGAGGTAAACATTCGCGCTGCTGTTGCCGAGTCTGAGGCGGAGGGGCATCACTATGTAGCGCAAATAGCCAAGCGTTTTGATCGTACCGCTGAATCCATTTATGGCCAGGCCGCCGAACTAAAGGCTGCACGCCCGGCGCCATCATTTAATGCCGCCTCCATGGTGGATAAATTACCGCTGCCGGCAGCCAGAAAAGCTGAGTATCAAGCCAGAATCGAGGATGTTTTCACGCAAGCCGTGTCGGTTGAAACACATATCGCTACCGAGATCGCTGCGTTGACCGAGCAAATTTTGGCAACTACTGCGCTCCTGCCAGCGGCCGGGTTGACCGTGCCTAAGGTTGACTGGACCCGTGAACTCATTGAATCGGCATATGCGGCTTCGCAAACTCTGGAAAATCAAAAATTCACAGGACTTGATCTGTCAGGCATCAATTTAAGTGGCGCCAGCTTGATGGGTAGCTCATTTGAAAAGTGCACGTTAACGGGCTCCGTGCTGACCGCCGCCGCCATCCATCAGGGTGTCTTTATCGACTGTGATTTGGCACAGGCGGATTTGCATGAAGGGCAGTTGTCCTCGGCTTTTTTCCAGCGTTGCTGTCTGGACGATGCCAATCTCAGCGGTGCACTGGTGGCTGATGTCTATGCCACCGGATGCAGCCTCCTGCGAACACAATTTACAGCGGCCATCCTGCCTCAAGCACAGTTCGTCGACTGTGCATTGGACAACGCCGACTTCACCCGCGCCGGACTGGCCGGTACAAGCTTTCGCAACTGTACGCTGACCGCGGTGAGTGCCGTTGAAGTCGACCTGTCAAAATCCAGCCTGGATGCCTGCAAGGTGGACTGTTTGAAGGTTTCTGGCGCCGATCTTGAGCAAGCGTCCTGGTCGCAAGTGACCGGCACTGCAGTGGATGCCAAAGGCGCGAAGGCCGTTAATTTTCGCCTTGATCAAAGTTGCCAGTTGCCCGGTATCTGTCTGGATGCTGCGCAATTACAGCGGGCCAGTTTTCAAGGCGCGAATCTACGGGGGGCCAGTTTAAAAGGCACGACACTCAAGCAGGCGCTTATCAGTCGCTGCGATCTGCGAGACAGCGACGGTTACCACCTGAACGCGGTACAGGCTGACTTCACCGGCAGTGATCTCAGGCAGGTCCGTTGGCAAGGTGCAAACCTGATGGAGGCGCGGTTACGTAAAGTGCAACTGGATGCAGCGGATCTAACCGGGAGCAACCTATTCGGTGCCGTGACCGAAGCGGTCCGGGGCAAGGACGTTGTATTGGATCGAGTCCTGCTAGGACGGTGCCGCCTGAAAGAGGATCTCGCCCATGTCTGAGCAAACATTGACAGCCGATCAGTTGCAAATGCTGGTCGCGGAGCATGAACCGTTAGTGGGCCTTGATCTGGAAGGTGGAAACTACTGCGCAATTGATCTTCGAAATGCCCGTTTTGAGCGCGTCAATGCGCGTGGCGCAATCTTTTCACAGGCGCAGCTTGAAGGCTGTTCGTGGATATCCAGCGAATTGTCCGCAGCGCAATTCGACGATTGTACGTTTACGGACGTAATGCTGACCGATTGCACGTTAAACGGTGCGAGCCTGCTAGGTGCCCGGCTGGATCATGGTCTATGGCTGCGCTGCAGTGGCAATGACTTGGATTTGCGCAAGACCCGCATCAAGGGCTTGTCGGTGATAGAGAGCGTGTTTGCCCGCGCGCGTTTCATCGAGGCAAGCATGGAGTCCAGTCAGTGGGATACGTGCACCCTGACTGATCTGCAAACCGCTCAAACTCGCTGGTCACAGGCACGCTTTATCAATTGTCTGTTGGAGCGGGCGCGTTTCGTCGCAATTGTCCTCCATCAGTGCGCCTTTGATCGTTCGACGCTGACGGATGCGGATTTCACGGGGTGCGATGCCCAGTCAGCGTCTTTCTACCAGAGCCAGGGTCAACGTGTGGTGTTCAAAGGTGCACGCCTGGACAACGCTATTTTTTCCAATGCGCAGATGTCAGGTGCCAATTTTACTGGGGCCAGCCTGAACATGGCGTGTCTCAATAACGCCGATTTATCCGATGCAATGTTGTCCAGGGCTTCACTTGAGTATGCGCTGTGCGAGGAGCTTCATGCGCCGAAGGCAAGCTTCATCGACGCCAACCTCAACGGCGCCGATTTTCACGGTGCCGACCTCGCCCATTGTGACTGGCGCGGTGCCAACTTAGACGCCATCCGTCCCGAAGACAGCGAGCGCCTGGCGGCGCAACGCTGGCTACCAGCCCTATAGGAACCAGCGATGCAAGAAGCCCTGAACTTTATCGATACTCCTGCCGTATTGCGCCATGCGCAGATCAATGCGGTCAGCGGCGAACGTTTCGGCGTCGTCAGCACCCAAGGCCATCGCTACTGGTTGAAACCGGCCATGGGGTGCCTGCTTCAGCCTGCCGTCGGCGATACGGTACTAATTACTCTGGCGGGGGAAGACGGCTACATCCTTAGCGTTCTGGAGCGTACTCAACCGCAACCGGCTCAACTGCGTGTAGAGGGTGACGTGCATTTCAACCTGCCCAGCGGCGCATTGAGCATTGAAGCCCGAGACGGCCTTTCGGTGGATGCGGGCACCATGCTTGCATTGCGTGCCGATCAGACGGTGGCGCATTTCGCTGAGGCTCAAGTTGGCGTCACCACGCTTAGCGTCACGGGAGAACGTTCTGATCACTACTGGAGCGAGCGCAACGACAGCGCAATCAGGCATTGCGAAAAAGCGGTGCGACATACCGCGAACTACAGTCAGAGCCGCCGTGAAGTCAAAGGCCATGAGGAGCTCACCTCGGGGTCGCTGCGTCAGCGAGTCGACAAAGGCTGGAGCCTGCGCGGCGAGACGCTGGATTTGTTTGCCGAAGTCACCGTTGCCGTAAGCGGCGAACGAATCAAACTGGGCTAAGAGAGAAGTAGCTATGTACATGCTCAACAATGGTGGCGCGACCGCAAGTTCGACAGTGCCTGATATCTGCAAAACGCCTACGCCTGCTGGACCGGTGCCAATGCCTTATCCCAATACGGCTGATACATCCATGGCTGATCCCGGTGGCTTGGTAATGATGGTTTTGGTCTGTGGTTTGCCTGCAATGAATCTCATGAGCAAGGTTTTGTTGAGCAACGGCGACCAGGCTGGCGCAGCGGGCGGCGTGGTGAGCGGAAAAATAATGGGTTCGATGGCTTTTATTGATGGCAGCGCCACGGTCATGGTGGGCGGTATGCCCGCCGTGCGGCTCACCTCGCAGACAGCTCACAACGGAACCCCGCCCAACACCATGGGTATGGTCAGCGCTCCAAGCCAGACCATGGTCATGGTCATGTCCTGATCAAGGAAGCGGTGCCAGGCAATAAGCAGGCAGCGCTCCACATCCCGGTTATAAGCGGTGAAGTTAAAGCCGCCCGACGGCGAATGAATAAATTGGGTTAAGGGTAGGTGTGATGATGCTTAAAAATGCAGCCGTGCAAAACGGTCTCACTGCTTTCGGAAGGTGCAAAACGCCGATACTCGTACGGGTGCTCGAATGATTAAGGTATTCGCGATACTGCTCACGCTCTGTCTGCTGCTCACCGCCTGCAGCTCCCAGGACCTCACCCCCGAGCAAAAGGCCCTCACCGCGCTCAAATGGGACTACACCGAAAACGCCATCGAGTTGAGCTTCACCGCCGATAACGACCTCAATCAGTACGACGGCCAGGCGCATAACCTGTTGGTGGTGGTCACGCAGTTCGATCAGATCAGTGCGTTTTCCGCCTACACCGGCAGCTCCCAGCAACTGAGCAGCTTGTTGCTGATGAACAGCGCGCCAACCGGAATGATCGGGCTGACGCGGCTGTTTATCGAGCCAGGCCAGACCCGCACGTTAAGCCTGCCGCGACTCGAGGGCGCGAAGATGGTCGGCGTCGCCGTCGGCTATGCGCACCTGGACCCGACGCGCAGCGTCAAGCTCTATCAGATCGGCGTCGACGTGACGTCGACGGGGTTCTTCAGCAAGACCTGGACCGCCACGCCACGCCCCATCGCCATTGACCTGCTTGTCGGGCCCGATGCGCTGTTGCGTGGCAAGGAAAGTCGCCTGGCGTTGCCCAAACCGGTGCAGCCCCGAGAGGGCGAGGTGCGCCTGCCGGGCGCACAGGGCTGACCTGCTTGTGGTGAGCGTTGCAGCGACCACGTTTTTTAAAATTTTTGCCTGAAACCGAGCCCTATGAATATCGATCAGTTGTTGTATTGGCACCAGGGCTTGTTCCTCCAGCCTCAGCATTTTCAACAGAACGATGCGCGTATCGAGCATCGTCTGACCCGTACCACGGAATTGAACCATCCGTACCCGTGGGGCCTGATCTCGCTGAAGATCAACGAGCCCGCGTTGGTTGCCAAGCAATGCCTGCTGGAGCAATTATCGGTGCGCTTCGCCGAAGGCACGCTGGCCGAGTATCCGGGCAATGCGATGCTGGAATCGCGCGCCCTTGACCTCGGCGAGTTCAGTGGCGGCCGCACGCTGTTCGTGGGCTTGCGTCGCTTGTTGCCAGGCGATGCCAACGCGCAAGTGTTCGAGACACTGTCTGCAGGTTCCCGGGCTGAAGCACGCTTTATCGTGGCGGCCGACCCGGAAGTGATCGGTGATCGTCTCGGCGATTCCCCGGAAGCGCGGGTGCGCCCGATGTCCTATGTATTGCGGCTGTTCTGGGACGATGAGCTGGAGCATTTGAGCGCCTATGAGTTGCTGCCGATTGCGCGTTTTGAGCTGGACGGTGATCGCCTCCGGCCGGCCCAGCGCTACGTGCCGCCGTCGGTCAATCTGGCGGCATCGCCGATGCTCCTGCAAACCTTGCGTGAAGTCCGTGACGAACTGGTCGGGCGGGCGCGGCAATTGTCGGTGTACAAGCAGCCGGGCGAGTCGCGGCGCGGCGATCTCGATGCGGCCCAGGTCAATCATCTGATGGCCCTGGCGGTACTGAATCGTTATGGCCCGTTGCTCACCCATTTGTTGGAAACACCGCAGGTTTCGCCGTGGCAGCTTTACGGCACCCTGCGCCAACTGGTCGGTGAGTTGAGTCTGTTTTCCGATGTCTGCGACATGCTCGGCGAGACCCCGGATGGCCGTCAGTTGGTACCGCCCTACAAACATGAAGACGCAGGGGCAGCGACGATTGCACTGGTGGCCTTGATCGGCCAGCAACTGAATGAAATCAGCATCGGCTCGGAGTTGCTGGTTCACCTGCAACCACAGGAAGGTTTTTATCAGGCCCCCTTGCCGGACGCGTTTTTCGGCCCGCGGCATCGTTACTACCTGGTGGCGCGCAGTCTGGGCGATCCGGTGTGGCTGGCCGAGAGCCTGCCGTTGGATGGCAAGCTGGGAGCCCTCAGTGTCATGCAAGGCCTGGTCAACCGCGCCTTGCCCGGCGTCGAGTTGATCTACTTGCAAGTGCCGCCCCAGGGACTGCCGCGGGTGGCCGGTGCGTTGTACTTCCGTGTGGAAACCCTGAGCGATGGCTGGGAAACGCTGGAGCAGGAGCGTCAGGCCGCGTTTTTCCTGCCGCAGCCGCCGGCTGACCTGAGTATCGACCTGGTGGTGGTGCGCACATGATCAATCCCCGCCTGGCCGACTGCTGGATGTCGAGTTTCGAGGCTGCCAAGCGCGGCTTCGTTGATCCGGAGCAGTCCTATGAAACGCTCGCGCCGGCACTCATCGTGCGGCTCGATGGCGCCGCCAATCGGGCTCGCGAACTGCGTTTTGCCGAGGCCGAAGTCCGTGAGGCGTTGTTCGCGGTGGTTGCCTGGATCGATGAGGCGGCGATGTCCGGCGAATGGCCGGGGGCGGCAGAATGGCGGCGGGCACCGTTGCAGCGTCACTACTTTTCCACCAGCCGTGCCGGTGTCGAGTTCTTCCAGCGCCTGGAGGCGTTGCCCGAAGCTGCGGTCGGTGCCCGCGAGGTCTTCGGCCTGGCTTTGCTCGGCGGCTTCCAGGGGCGCTACGCGACCCGTCCGGGGGGTGAGCTGATGCAATACCGTCGGCTCTGCCTGGAGCGGATCATTCTCGATCGGCAGATGGTACCGCTGGATGCCGACAGCCATCTCTTCGAACAACCCGAGGACCACTTGCCGACACGTCTGCGTGCGGTGCGCCGGGGCTTGCCCGGTCTTTCGTTGCTGCTGCTGATTGGGGTGCCCTTGATTGTGTTGACCGTGCTTTACATCAGTCTCGATCTCTCCCTGGGTCGACAAGTCAGCCAACTGCTGGAGATGCGCTGATGTTGAAAAAAGCAGGGGTGTTGTTGCTCGGGTTGCTGCTGTTGGTCTGCATTGTGCTGCTGCTCTGGGGCCTGGCGCTCTACGAAAGCTGGCCATTGTGGTACGTGCCGGTGATTTGCGTCGTTACGCTGTTGGTGGTTTTGTGCCTGCGTTGGATCGGCCGACGCTGGTATGCCTGGCGCTTGCGTCGGCGGATGAACAGCGAGTTGCCCCAGCGTCGCCGCGATGAAGCGCCGGCGCTCGATCAGGATTGGAACAGCGGCGTGCAGATGTTGCGCCAGTCGCGCCTGAGTCGATTGGGTTCACCGCTGTATGTGCTGCCCTGGTTCCTGATGCTGGGCGAAAGTGGCAGCGGCACCCGCACGTTGCTGGGCAACAGCGGGTTGACCTCGGCCTTGCGTTCGACCCGCGGTGGAAAGCCGGCGGCCTCGACCGGGGCCCTGGATTGGTGGTTCCTTGAACGTGGAGTGATCATCGAACCCGCCGCGCGCATGGCCGAGGGCAACAGCGACGCGGGCCCCGAATGGCGGCGGTTGCTGTACTGGTTGCTGCGTTCGCGACGCCGCGAACCCCTCAACGGTGTCCTGCTGGTGATTGACTGCCAGCGCCTGTTGAACGACTCCGATGCAAGCCTGGCCGAGCAAGGACACAATCTGCGCCGCCGTCTTGACGACCTGGTGAAAGTCTTTGGCGCCCGTTTGCCGGTGTATTTCATCATTACCGGTGCCGAAGCCTTGCCGGGTTTCAGCCAATGGGCTTCGGCCCTCACGCCGCCGCAACGCGAGCAACCGTTTGGCCTGCTGAGCCGACAGCGCACGGGGGCGGCGCAGGTGTTTCTCGAGGAAATGTTCAGCGGGCTTGGCCAGCGCCTGTTCGACTTGCGCATCGAGTTGGGCGTGCGCGGCCTGCCTGATCAAGATGCCTTCAGTCTGCCGGAGCGCATCGTCGACTTACGTTCACGTATGGAACATCTGCTGTTGCCGGCGTTTGACGCCAACCCCTACAGCGAGTTGCCGCTGCTCTGCGGGCTGTTTGTGACGGCGCAAGGGCAAGAGGCAGACGGTACAAGCGAAGGCTGGTTCAGTCATGAGCTGTTGGGACAGCTGTTGCCCGCGCAACGCCATGCCTATCAACCCATCGATAGCTGGCATCGCTGGCGCAGGCTGTTGGCCCATGCTGCCGTGATTGGCTGGTTGGGACTGTGTGTCGGCTTTGGCGCCTTGCTGGTGTATGCCGACCACCACACTCAGGCCGTGCTCACCGAAGCGCTCGACGAACCGCCGACGGCCGAGGATTTCGACGGTGGGTTGGAGACCGATCTGGATGCATTGCGGCGCTTTCGCCAAGCGTTGATCAGCCTGTCTGCCCAGCAGCAGGGCGGATGGCATGGCTTGCTGCCGTTCTCGCGCCATATCGACCAAGTCCAGGCGCACTATCGCTCCGACTACGTCAGGCTGTTCGACAGCGAAATACGCACGCCGGTCTTCGACGGTTTCATTTCGCAAAACCTGCGCGGCGCGCTGAACAGCGGCGATCCACGGCTGATTGCCGCGTATGCCGAATTCCTCGTGCGGCGGATCAACCTGCTCGATGCCCGCCTGAATAATCAGTCGATGGATGACTTGCCGTTGCCCGGTTTCGAAGTGGGTTTCCTGAACTTGACCTACGGCTCCAGGCAAGCGATCAGCGCCGGGCAGTTGGTCACCCTGGGGAGCAGCTATCGCTCCTATCTGGAGTGGCAAACCGATCTGGCGCAGATGCAGAGTCAGCGCGCGGCCTTGCTGGGCCAGTTGGAAAGCATGGGGCTTGAAGGGCGTCCCCTGACGTGGCTGAAAGCCTGGGCCGAACTGCAGGGTAATCTGCAGCCGATCCGGCTGTCGGAATACTGGAACGATAGCGGTAACCCTGACCTGAGTCTTTCCGGTGCCTACACGTCGCAAGGGCACAGTGCGATTTTTGCGTTCATGGATGAACTCGGCCTCGCCAGCCGTGACAGTGCGTTATGGAAGACGCAACGGGTGAAGTTCCTCGATCAGTATCAAAGCGATACCCAGGATGCCTGGTATCGGTTTATCCAGGGCAGCCTGCTCAGTGCGCAGACACGCTTGAAGACGCGCAGTGACTGGCAATTGGCCCTGAGTGTGGTCGGTACGCCCAACGATCCGTTCCTGAAGCTGCTGCATCGCAGTGCCGAACGGTTTGCCCTGATCCCAATCGAGCAACGGGCGCTTTGGGCGAATCGTGCGGTGTCCCTCGACCGTTTGCTTGAACTGGCCGGCAACAACGACCTGCATGCCGAAGCCGGCGCGCTGGGCAGTCTGAAAATCACCAATGCCTTGGGAGGAGATGTGCTCAAAGGTATGGCCAATGGCGGTTCGATCGAGAGTGGCGTCAACGGCTTGCGTGACGAGTTGGCCCAGGCCCGTGCATTGGGCAGGTTTCAGATGTTGATGAAAGGTGTGGTGGCCGATCTGCAAAAAAGCGATGCGCAAGCGTTCCAGGTGGCCATGGATACTTGGGGCTTTGGCGCCGATCCTTCGGTGAAGTCCGCGCCGCTGTGGGAAGCCGATAGCGTGCGCAGTGCATTGATCCAGGCGCTGAAGGGGCCTGATCCGCGTGAAGATGTGGTCTGGTCGCTGGCGACCGGCCAGCTGGACTTTTCCTCGCACTATGTCTCTGAAGTGGCGGCCTGCCGCCTGCAAAGTGATTGGAGCGGGCAGTTGCTCAGTTCGATCCAGGGCGTGCAGGACCCGGTCATGCTCAACGAGCTGCTGTACGGCGAGCGCGGTCAACTGCCGGCATTTATGAGTGGGGCGGTGAAAACCTTCGTGCAGCGCGATGTGCAGCGCTACAGCGGACGGGAGGCGCTGGGTGTGCAAATTCCGCTGACCGGTGCGTTTTATGCGTATGTCAGTCGTATGCAGCATGCGCGCAACGATCTGCTCGGTGCCGAGCGCCAGAGCCAGGCCCAGCAGGCCACGGAGCATCAAAGCCGACAGGCACTGGAAGCCGAGCAGAAAGGCCTGGTGGCGCAACGGGCTGAGCTCAAGCAGAGCATTGCCATCCTGCAGGCCACTGCGGCAGTGGTGGAGTTGTCCGCCGCGCCTTCACAGGTCAACCTCGGCGCCCGTTCGCTGCCTCAGCAAACGCGCCTGACACTGCAATGCAGTGGCCGCTCGACGGTGTTGGATAACTTCAACTTTCCCACCAGTGCCAGCTTTGTCTGGGCACCGGGGGCCTGTGCCGATGTCACCCTGGAGATCAGCTTCGCCAACTTCAAGTTGACCCGGCACTGGACCGGGGACCGCGCGTTCGTGGACTTCCTGCGGTTGTTCAATGGCGGGCAACACACCTTTGGCGTCGATGATTTTCCGAGCCAGCGCAACTTGATGGGCAGCGAGAATCTTATCGGCATTCAACTGACCTACCGCCAGGAGGGCGAACAGGTCTTGATGGACAAGTACAGCCAGGCCGACCAATTGCAGCGTCAGGCCGTTGTCATCGATGCACAGTTGAACGGCATCGCCGAACAGTTGACGGCCATGGATGCCCAGGCGGCCGCAACCAGTGTCCGTCTGGCCGCCCTCGGTTCGCCCACCGAGCAGGGGGTCGCGAGTATTCAACCGCCGACCCAGATTGCCTGGTGCTGGACGCCCCGGCCCGTGGCGACGGGGTTGTCGGCCGGTGAAGGGCTGCGGTTGGATCTTGGCACCTATGACAACGAGACGCGCTTGAAGAACCTTGAAGCGCAATTGCGCATCTTGGGCTTGACCAGCCGACGCGAAGCCACGCAGTCGATAACCGGTGACAAGGCGACGCGGTTGCTGGTGGTGGCGTTGCGTGACGACGCGGCCGCGCAACGGGCGATTCGTGACATCGTGGGCAAAATGGGCGTGGCCGCCACACTCGACAGCGCAGCTGCCGGTAAGGTCGACCTGTGACGAAGGGCTGGCGCGCGTCACTGGCGCTACGCATTACCGGTGTCCTGGCGCTGGTGCTGGCGTTGAGTTGGTGCGTGGCCGCCGGGCTCAGCGCCTGGCGTACGTATGAACAACTGCAAGGCAAGGCGCTGGAGGATCTCAGCCAGCGCCTGGCTTTGCTCTCCAGTGTGGACAACGACGATTTTCGCGACGCCGAGGAGGGCGCCAGACGACTGATGACGCGCTGGAACAGCGGCGCGGCAAACGAGTTTGGTGGCAATATTTTCCAACGCAGCACCATGGACTGGGTGCTCAATCCGTCCGTACAAGACGCCTCGGCCACGGAACGGTTGTCCCGCGCCGCCTCCGCCGCCGAAGCCTTCGGTACGGCCGGCCAGGCGATGACAGTCGATACGTTTTTCTATTTTCCCGACGCTGGGGCGGCGTTCTCCACGCAAGTCGATATTCCTTCGGGCTTCGCCCAGGCCCGAGCGACTCATTTGCGCGCGTTGTTCGACGGGTTGTCGGCAGATGGACGCCAGGTTGTCTGGGACGGACCCTATTACGAGCCGTCGCTGGGCCGCCAGTTGATCAGCGTTGCGGTGGTCGCCCGGGATGCCTCGGGCAAACCCTTGTTCATGACCGGCTATGAATTGAAGCTGGATGAGCGTTTGGCCCGTATCGGGCAGTTGCTCAAGGGCTATCCCACTCTGTTGCTGGATGCACAAGGCCAGCGCATTGCCGATCTTTCCGGCAATACGCTGGAGGCGGTTTCCCGCGACAGGCTCAAGCAATTGATCGCGGATTTGCCTGCTGCGGCCGGCTTCCCGCAGATCGGTCGCTTCGACGCCGACACGCCGATGGTCGTCGCTCACCTGGGGCAACCGGATTGGTATCTGTTGACGCTGTATCCGCAAGCACAGCTGCGCGCAGGCGCGTTGGGGCTGATTCTCGCCGAGGTCCCCTTTGCTATTGTCGGCTTTATCCTGTTGGCCCTTGGTTTACTTTGGGTATTGCATCGCGAGTTGGCGCGGCCGCTGGCACGGTTTGCGCGGGAAATCGAAGAGACCGCCCGTGGCGACGACCTGTCCCGGCGTTTGCCACAGGCGCGCGCGGATGAGTTGGGCCGCTTCGCCAGGGCTTACAACCGTTTGCTCGATGCGTTGCAGGCCCAACAGGCCGGGCTGGAGAACCTGGTGGCGGTGCGCACTCAGGAACTGCAGGGCGCCCGGGATATCGCCAACCAGGCCAACCAACTCAAGGGGCAGTTCCTGGCCAATATGAGCCATGAAATCCGTACCCCGATGAACGCTGTCATCGGCATGAATCATTTGCTGGCGGATACGCCGCTCACGCCTCAACAACAGCATTTTGTCACGGCCATCCGCGAGAACTCCGAAGCCTTGCTGGCGTTGATCAGCGACATCCTGGACTTCTCCAAAATCGAATCGGGCAACGTGAATATCGAGCAGGTGGAGTTCGATCTGACCGAAGTGCTGGAAGATGTCACCGAACTGCTGGCGACGCGTGCGGCGGAGAAGGGCGTGCGCATGATCTGCCACATTGCCACCAATGTACCGGGCCACGTGAGCGGCGATCCGTGGCGACTGCGGCAGATTCTGCTCAATCTCTTGAGTAACGCTGTCAAGTTCACGGCCAGTGGCTCGATTCGCTTGCTGGTATGGCGGGCGGATGGCGACCGGCTCGGGTTTCAGGTCATCGATACAGGCATCGGCATCGCGCCGTCGGCACAGTGTTCGGTGTTCGAGGCATTTTTACAGGCCGATGCCTCCACCACTCGAAACTACGGCGGTACCGGGTTGGGCTTGTCCATCAGCCAACGCCTGGCCAGGTTGATGGGCGGGGGAATCGAGTTGCAAAGCCAAGCGGGTGTGGGGTCTGCCTTCACGCTGACCTTGCCTTTGCCGCAATGCCCGGCGCGTGCAGCCGATGCTCCACGGTTGTGGGGGCTGCGAACCCTGGTGGTCGATGAGCACGCCGATGAACGTGGGGCGTTGATGGAGATGCTCGGCCAGTGGCAGATGCTGTGCCAGGGCGCGGCGTCAGCCGAAGAAGCCTTGAACCTGATGCGCGAGCAGGCGCAGCTGGGGATCATGTTCGACTTGGTATTGGTCAATTGGCGCCTGCCGATGGTCGATGGCATCGAGTTCGCCGACCTGTGCCGTGCCGCCCCGACACTGGCGACCACGCGCATCGTGCTGATGGCTTCGCAGGTGGAATCATTGCCGTCTGCCGATGAGCTGCGTGCCTATGGTCTGGCCGCGTGCGTTGTCAGGCCCCTGCGTCGACAGCCTTTCTACCGAACCTTGTGCGAGGTGCAGAGCGGCGCAACGCCGACGCTCAGCGAGACGCCATCGCCGTTGCGCAGTCTGGAGCGACATGACTTCAGCCTGGACGTCTTGGTGGTCGATGACATAGCTACCAATCGGGAGATTACACAGTTGTTCCTGGAGCGTTTCGGTCATCGCGTCATCCATGCCCGCGACGGCGTCGAAGCGCTGGAGATACTGGGCCGGAAGGTTTTCGATGCGGTATTGATGGACGGACAAATGCCGCGAATGGATGGCATGGAGGCTGTTCGTCAGTTGCGTTCGGGGCAGTGCTCAGTTCTGGATGAGGATGTTTACGTCATCGCTTTGACCGCCAATGCCATGAGCGGTGACCGTGAACGGTTCATCGAAGCCGGCGCCAATGACTATCTCGCCAAGCCGGTCTTACCGACGCAACTATTCGATGCGATCTCGCAAGTGATCGCACGGCAGCAGGCACGGGGGATGGAATTGCGCAGCGTAGAGCCCGCAGTGCCGCATCCGACAGCGCCCATGGCAACCCTGGTGCCACTCCACGAACAGGACCCGCTCCGAGCACCTCGTCTGCAGCGTTTGTTCATCGCGGACTGCCAGGCCTTGCTGGTTCGGCTCGAGGAAGCCGTCGCGCAGGTCGATCATGCCGAGTCCGCGCGTATCGCCCATAGCCTCAAGGGGAGCGCCGGGCAATTCGGTGAGGCGGCGCTGGAGGCGTCGGCAGCGTTGATGGAACGGGCTGCGACTGAATCGGATGTCACCACGATGGTCGCGGCGCTGTTACAGCTGCAAATGCATGGTTCGACCCTGGTTGCGCGTCAGCCAGGCCCCTCTGGACAACCTGGAAAACCCGATGATGCCTGAGTGCCGTTTGCTGCTGGTGGATGATCACGCAATGATTCGCGAGGGCTTGTGTGCTTTGCTCGCCGATGTACCGGAACTGACCGTGGCTGGCGAGGCCGAAGACGGTCAGCAAGCCATTGCCCTGTGCCGCGCCTTGCAGCCCGACCTGGTGTTGATGGACCTGAATATGCCGTTGCTCGATGGCGTCTCGGCCCTGAGCTTGATCGCCAGGCGCTGGCCCGCCATCCTCATCATCGCTCTGACTTCCACGGTCTCCGAACATAACGCCGCGCTGGCATTGGAGGCCGGCGCGGTTGGTTATGTGCTCAAACGAAGCCGGCGGGAGGATCTGCTTCAGGCCATCGCCCAGGTGCGCCAGGGGAGAATCTATATCGATTCCGGTCTCGATGCCGCGCAAGTCATGGCGCTACGCGGCGCTGGGCACGCGGCCAGCGGTGTCAGCCTGACCGGACGAGAACGCCAGGTCTTGAAGCTGGTCGCCGAAGGCGCGCGTAATCGAGACGTTGCCGAGATCCTGTGTATAGGCCTCAAAACCGTAGAGACCCATCGGCTCAACCTGATGAGGAAACTGGACGCACACAACGCTGCTGATATGACTCAGTGGGCCTATCGGCTCGGATTGCTTGGAGAGGATCAATGATCGATGGTCACCCTTTGATTAGGCGAGGGGCGTCGTAGACGCTATGAGCGCCTTGACTTAACCAGGCGACACTCCAGCATCACGCGAGTCAGCAACCCCCGCCATACAGTCACCATTAATGATCGGCAAATGGCTTGGAGGTGGGGCTAGGTGGTCGTTCTATTAATCACTCCTCTTTATGACTTTGATATGCCCCAAAAACAAGTCCAAAATTGAGTCAGGTCGATGCCACATCAATCCGGTAACCGCTGTTCGCTCATATTCACCGTGCAATGCTGCTAGGACGCTGCATCAGAGTGCTCTATCGCTCCATGAGTAATCCTGAAGCACATGAACGAGTAATTCGCCCGCACTCGCTTATTCAAACGGGACCGCTTTGGCATTTCAGGTTCCAGTGGTGAGGGTAGACCAAGAGAATGTCTTTGGGGACCTACCCGGAAATCTCTTTGAAGGATGCTCGCGAGCTGCGTAAGGAAGCACGATCACTGGTCGTCAAGGGGAACGATCCACATCTGCACCAACGTAAGCAGCTTGATTATGAAGCTGAGTTGAGCAGTGTCTTCGCGGTCGTATTTACTCGCTGGCGGGCCTTCAAGATTTTGCCACAGCCCATAAAATAAGGGCAATTCTGCGCAACTGAACAGAGGGAGTCTTGATAGACTGCGCCGCACAACTCCAGGGAGTGGTAAATCATGCGTGGAGCATTCGCTCTGATTGCGCTGTTAAGTGTTTTCTGGTCTTGCCAGGGGTATTCAGCCCTTAAAGTGGAGCAGCTCAAGTCCACGATCGATGCAAAAAAAGCAGAAGAATTCGCCACACCACTGATCGTGGGTTCTCCGGCGAATGTCGCACGGCGTATCAATAACTCGTTGCAATATACCCAGTTGGGCTTGATTGACGGCGCGTATAAAACCTCGCCCTTTGAAAATCAGGACCCGGAGACAGGCACAACCGGGTTGGGCTATGCCGTTCTGGGGCAAACTCCGCAGTATTTGTCGCTTGAGTTGCGTAGCGAGTATATGGGGGCCCACCCCAGCTACAACAATCAGCCGGTGGTGTTTGATTTGCAGAGTGGCGACCGGATCGAGCTGGCGGACCTGCTGACACCGTCCGGTATGGCGCGCTTCGACAAACGCATGCTCCGCGAGCGTCTGGCGGCCATTGATGCCTTCGTGAAAGTGCCGAACAAGCGTTTCTCGGAAGGTGATCAGGATGGCCACGAAGACGCCGAAACCCAGCGCAGTCTCTACCGTGAATGTCGTGCAAAAATGGTCAGTGGCCAGATCCGCCGCAACGAGTTTTATCTCGCCGACGGCAAGCTGACGGCGCTGCAAGGCTGTGACTTTCCCCATGTCGTCCAGGCGCTGGATGACCTTATGGATTTACCTCACAGCGAAACGTTTGCCGCGCTGGATCATGACCTGACGCCCTATGGTCACTGCCTGTTGATCGCTCATGGCACGCAGTGTGGTTTGCGCGCCGCGTCGGGGATCCACGAAGGCTTGTACGTGGGCACGATGGCTGGCAAGTTGCCGATCAGCCTGATGGTGTTTGGTGATGGCGGGCCATTTTATTTCTATGACCGCTACAAGGAACACATTCCCTTGACGCTCTCGCGACTGGGAGCGGGGCACATCGTGTTGTTGTTCTCCCACGAAAACCAGTCGTCCGAGAAGTTTGATTTGACCGTCGCTGCCGATGGCAGCCTGTCCGGCGGCTGGAGCCGGGGTGGGGCCGAGCCGGTTCCCGTCGTTCTGCATTAATTTCGCCAGGCCATTTCACCCCAATAAGGAAGTCCCATGTTTAGGGCGCTGTCAGCTTGTGTGCTGCTGTGTTTCGTCGGTCCTGCCATTGCCCTCGGGGTCGAGAGTGTTACGCCCGCATTGCCTTTTGCGCCTTTACCAGCCGTCACGATCAACGAATCCGGCAGCTTCACGCCCAATGCTGCCGGTGTACTCGAGTGGATTGGGCATGACTCCTACAAATCTTCCACAGGTGAAAAATGCCCGGTCAACCCGATGACTTGGGACAGTTGGAACCCGGTGACGGGCGAGTTGGTGCAGCGACCGATAGTCATCGATGGTCACGAAAATGATTCGCTCTATTGGCAGGCGCGACTGGCCACCGGGATCGTCGGGTTCTGGGCCATTGACTGTGGCGGACGCAAGGCCGGCTGGTTCGGTTTCATTGGCAACGATGGCAAGGTGTTGAGGTTGGACGACAAGCAGTGGCCCCGCCTGGTTTATCGTTCACGCACGGTGGTGCTTTCAGCGACCTCGCTGGCGCACGTCTGGCGCGCAAACAACGATCATTATTTACACGCGGAGATTGTCCGTTTGCAAGACAACACCTTGCAAGTGCAGTCGATACCCGACCTGCCAATCGCCTATCGAAACGACTATGGGCTGGCGGCGTATGGCGACCGTCTGATGATTCTCGGGGGTGGTGACGAGGAGTATCGCGGCTGCAATGTGTGCCGTGACGAAACCCATGTGTTCGACGCGACTACTGGCCAATGGAGCGATGGCCCGAAGATGCTGGAAGGTCGATCCGAACTCAACGCCACGGCCCTGGCCGATGGCAGTGTGCTGGTTTCGGGTGGCTACACGCGCAAGGCGGGATGGGGGAAAGGGCCTTCGCAGACTGCCGAGAGGCTAAACCCGGCGACCAACCGCTTTGAACCGGTTGCGCCCATGCCGTCCGCCAATGCAAAACACACGGCCATCGACCTGCCCGGCAGCGACGGCCAGGTGATGATGATCGGCGGCTCCAGCGGCAATATCGTCTCTTATGACCCGGCCAGTGATACCTGGCAGTTGCTGGCGACCTGCAATGGCCCGTGCAACGTCTTCCCCTTTCAGGCCGCCGGTCGCCTATATGGTTGGGTTGAGTCACGCGCCGAAGATAACGATGCCTACAGCGGCCCCAAGAGGCTTGCTCCGATAGCGTTGCGTCAGTCAACCTCGGCTCATCCGGCCGTCGTTGCGGTGGCGCCGCAACTCCTGTCGCTGGGGCGCCAGAGCGTGACGTTCCTGCCTTCGACGGCGACCCTGCCCGCGATGGTGATCAGCGGTTCCGGGCTTAACGCCGCTGATACCATTGACACGTCGGGGCGCATGGTCACGGTCCAGCCCATGTTGGGGCCGCACTATCGAGCGACGGCGTTGCGTTTCAATGGTGGCGTACTGGTGTATGGCGGCGAGCGGGATAATGGCCGTGCGCCGCCGACGGAACCGGCCATGGAGTGGCTACCGCCAGACAACGCGATCGGCCCCGCGCAATGGCAACGGGTAGTCGGAACGCCACCATCGTATATCAGCGCCGTCACCAGCCTGGCCAATGGCAATCTGCTGGAGGTCAACGAGGCGGGCGAGATTCATGAAGTCAGTCTGGACACCAGCCAGGCTCCAGCGACGCTGAAGCGCACGGCGTGGCCTGCTTTCCGGCACTTGCGCAAACCGACCGAGAAAAACCCCATGCAGATTCGCCAGCTTGATGATGGGCGAGTGGTCTTTGCCGCAGGTGAGATCCAACCAGTCGGCATGACCTTGCTGAAGCCTGATTCCGATCAGCCGGATTCCAAGGACGAGGTGCAATACCTGGGGGATTTCGACAGCGCCATGACTTACGCGATATTCGACTCGCGGAATCAGCGGTGGATCGAATCGGCCCCCGATGCCTATGAGAATGTCACGACCTTCATTCTAGCGGACGGTCGGGTCGCCCGCTTTGCCCAGGAGCCACTTGGCCCCGAGGCTGGTTTATCGCCCTCCATGCGCCTGTCGACAGCTGACGGCGCGCATTGGACCAGCCCTGCACGTACCGGCCTACCAGTCGCCAAGGAGGACCGAGTTTATTTAAATATGAGCGACGACCTGCTGAGGAAAGAGTGGCTGATCGAAAAGGGCGCAAAGAACGACGGGCATTACATTCTCGAATGGTTTGACCTGGTGACCTCGACATGGAGCACCGTGCTCGATATGGACACCTACGGTCCCGAGTATCAGGTGGTAACGCTACCCAATGGGCACAGATTTGTGTTGGCCCGAGACATATGATGAAACTCACGCTTTTACTGCTGAGCAGCCTGCTGACGTGTAACGCCGCGCTGGCGCTGGATGACGCCACCTCCTTCGGGCAATTGACGATGGTGGTGGGTAACGATATGACTACCTCGGATGAAATCGTGTCGGGAAACGACTGGCTGTCGTTGCACTGTGACCCGAGCGGTTGCCGACTGCTGCCCGCGACTGTGGCGGTTGGCGGCGAAGAGCCGAGCACTCGCGACAGCATGAACATGACCTTGCATCGCTTGCACTTCGCCAACGCGGGTCCCGAAGGCACCACGGGCGTCGAAGTATGGTTGCGCCGCAATGCCCGTTTCCCCTGGCTCACGCCCGGACCGGTGCTGACCTATACCGCCACAGAGGGGCCTGTGGATGGGGTCGCAGATCTTGCGACCAAGTCGGTCAGCGTGCCGCTGGCCGATCGCACGGTGACGCTGATGCCGTTGCTGGATATCGAGCATCGGCAGATCCCGCTGCAACTTCGCGAGCCGAAACAACGGCAGATGCTCGACGACATGACCGCGTGCCTGGTGGCGACTGGTTACTTGCGTTGGTCTGGAGACCTGGATGGTGACGGGCGTCCGGATTATCTGATCGACTACCCCCGGGGTTCCTCTGGCACCCATGCAGTGTTGTACCTGTCATCAATGGCAGGCCCGAGCCAGTTGGTTGGCTCGGGCGCTGTGTTCGACAGTGCTGTCAGCTTTACCGGATGTGATGACGGTGAGTGGTTTGGCAGCGAATAAAACGTTGTAATATGCCGAACCCCGCTTCAGAAGCGGATTTTTCATTCCTGCTTCTGAGGCTTACTCAGGGGCACAGGAATGGACGCACTTACCAGAGCTCTCAAAGAGACAATCTAGGCCGCTGATTGAGCCATCACAGCCGAAGACTTCGACGAACTGATGAAGTCTTGTGCGCCAGACGATATCATCAAGCTGGTTGCACAGTTACGGTCCTTGAAGACATTCAGGATCACGGTCGCCGTGGTACTCAGTTTTCCTTCGCTGACGGTGTAGGTGAAGGTGTCGGTGCCGATGAAGTTGATAGCTATAGCTGCCATCTTTATTATGAGTTCATTCGCCTTCATCAACAGGTCGTACTCAAGCTGTAGACGGCGCACGTTGAACCGAAGAGATCCAAGTTTCCGTTCCAACTCTTTTCGTTCCGATGACGATGGAGTTTCTCGGAGGGCTATTGTGCTCCGAACCGCACAAGCATTCGTTGCCCCACGCGCAGCGACGTCGGAGGGGGCTGGTCGAGTGCCAATATGCATTCAACCATGCGCATATTGGCTCGTACCAATGGGTCGTCTTCGAGTGTGCTGTTACCCAATACCGCGCTGATGCGTACTACATGGGCGGAAAGGGGCGGTAAACCGTTGTCGCTGTCATTCGACACGTAGGCCTTCATCCCTGGGGTCACAACACCGGTAAAGGATTCATTCAGCTCGGCGCGCACGATGCGTGCTTCATTTGGTAGCAATATGAAGGACGGTCCCGATTGTGGAGAGACTGTAGCGCCAGGCTGGATCAGGCGCCGGACCACCTCGGCTTCGAACGGTGCATAAAGGCTGCGTTGCGCTAGTTCATAGTTCGCGGTGGTGAGTTTTCTTGCTGCCATTTCAGCTTCGCCATGGTTCTTTTCAATGTCGTCGCGCAACTGCTCGGCAGCCTCCCGGGCGTCATCGGCGCTCTGGATGTCACCAGCGCCCGCAGTTGCAGCCGCCATCAGGCGTTTGGCTTTCTCGTCGGCAAACTTGAAGCGTCTTTCCAATTGCCTGTTTTGATCCTTTACTCGCTGTTGCTCGGCCTGTGCCGTGTGCACGGCCAGGCGTGAGAGTTCGCTGTCCAATGAGGCCAGCAACTGACCTCTCTTGACGTGGTCGCCTTCTTTGACCTTGATATCGACAACCACACCGTCGCGGGTGACGCCCAGTTTGAGCAATCCTCCTTCCACATCAATACGTCCACGGGCAACAGCCAGATAGGTGGGGTTCAAGACCGCCGCCTTCGGCGGTGCTTCGTCCCGCGGGCAGCCGGTCAAAAAGAAAAGTGCGCTAGTCAGAACCAGCCATGGGCCAAGTGAATGCGAGTTCATAAAGAGTGTTCCTGGGGGCCGGTAACGTTGGCCGGTCGAAGGGAAGGGGAGTGATCGCTCAAGATGAGGCCGTCTTCTATGGTCAAGACACGGTCCGTATGGCTGACCAGGCGCGGGTCGTGGCTGACACACAGCACGGTCGTACCGCGTACACGGGCAATGCGGTGCAATATGTCGATCACGATTTGGCCGTTGGCGGAGTCCAGGGCGCTGGTTGGTTCGTCGGCGAACAACAATTCGGGCGTTTTGGCTACGGCGCGAGCGATGGCTACACGCTGCTTTTCGCCGCCGGACAGCTCGGCCGGACGCAACCTCATGCGCCGTCCCAGTCCGACTTCTTCTAGTGCCTCAATGGCGCGCCTTTGCACTTCCTTTGGTGGGAGTCCGAGATAGCTCAGAGGCAGTTCGACCTGTTGCAATGCACTCAGGGCCGGAAACAGATTGAAACCTTGGAATACAAAGCCCGTGTGATGGAGGCGAAAGCGCTCCAGTGCCCGTGCGTCGAGCCCTGCCAGATCTTGTCCCAACGCCATGACCCGGCCTTGATCGGGACGCTGCAAGCCGCTGAGAATGGCCAGCAGGGTGCTTTTCCCGCAACCAGAGGGCCCCGAGATCAATGTCAGCTCGCCCGGCCGTACTGACAGGGTGAGTTCATGCAGCACGCTGGTGGCGACCCGCCCTGACGCAAACGACTTACTGATACCCTTGGCCTGAAGCGTGAAGGGGGTTACCGATATCTGGTTTTTCATGGACTGTGTTATCTCAAAAGACTCGCCGGGTCGGCGTGGCGTAAGGAGCGGATGGCGGCCAGGCCGGAGACCAGCGCCAGGGCCAAGCTCAAGAGCAGGCAAGTCCCGGCCGCAACAGGTGAAAGTTCCACTGGCACGTTGAAGTGCCCCGCAAGCGCGAAGAGCGCGCCAGCCAGGATGCTGCTGCCCAGCAGTCCCAGCGCCCCGACCCAGAGCGCCTGCTCCATCACCACTTTGCGCAGAGCATTCACGCCGACGCCAAGGGCGTTCAAGGTCGCGTATTCGCGGATTGAACCAATGACCGCGGCCACCAGGGTCTGGCTGGTAATCACCGCGCCCACCAGGAACACAATCGCCGCCAGAAACAATACGCCGGCTCCGGCCCCGGTATCGAACATCCAATACATCTGCGAGCGGTAAGCGAATTGTTTTGCTGTCCACACCGCGTAGTTGCCAAACGCTGGCGCGCCGTTAAGGCGATTGGCAACGGTATCTGCCTGGCTTGGGTCGCGCACCTTGGCCACGAGGTAGGTGATTCGGTCGACGGCGGCGGAGGGATCGAGTTGCTGGGCCGTGGCCAGTGACGCCACGACGTTTACCCCGCCCAGTGCCCGCAACCCGCTAGTGATACCCACTACGCGTACCCGACGACCGTTGATGGTGGCTGCGTCTCCGAGGTTAACCCCCAGGTTACCCAGGTCGGCCCGGTCGACGATCACGGCACCGGGCTCGTTCAGACGTGCACGCAGCGTAGCCGGCAGTACGCGTTCAAACATCAAGCCTTGCGGCCCGGCCTCGATGCCGGAGACAAATACCGAGACGCCTCCTGTATCACGTGTGCCACGCCAATCGGCGTCCACCCAGCGGAACGGCTCCACCCTGAGTACATCGGGATCCATCCGCAACCGCATCTCCACATCTGAATCGATCGGCCTTCCCAGGTTGACGCTTTGGGTGCCGGGATAACCCACCCAGAGATCGGCTCTAGAGCCGGTGATGTACACGCTGGCACTACCGAAGATCCCCAGTACCAGGGCGGCCTGGAGCAATTGCAGCAAACCGGCGAAGCCCACGGCAATCATCGCGGGTAGGAAGTGGCGCCACTCATGGATCAAGGTTTGACGGGCGAGTGCAACCATCAGTCAGCATCCTTCAGGGGGGCTACCGGCAACGGCGCGCCGCCGAGCGCCTTGTACAGCGCTACATAGGCGATATTGCGCTCGGTACTGGCCCTGTCGGTCCGTTGTTGGGCGCGCAGTTTTTCCACCTGGGCACTTGCCAAATCCAGGTTGCTCAGCAGTCCCGCTCGGGACCGCTGTTGCAATGCATCCAGGCGCGCCTGCGTGGCGGCATAGGCCTGGCGGGATGATTGCTCGCGCAAACGCAGTTGCTCCAAGTCGCTCATGGCGATTTCGGCTTCGGCGACGCCCTGCAATACCGATTGCCGATAAGCCAGTACCGCGGCTTGCATTTGATGGTCCTTGGCTCGCGCATTGGCCACACGCAGGCCCCAGTCGAACAATGGGATACTGATCCCCGGCCCGACCGAGAAGATGCTGTTGCCGGAGGGAGTCCGCTTGCGATTGCTGGCAATGTTCAGCGACCACTGCAGTGATGTGCCGAAGTTGATGTGCGGATAAATATCAGCCTGGCTCATGCCCAGCTCTCCGGCTGCGATAATGACCTCGGCTTCGGCGCTGGCAATTTCAGGGCGCGTACGCAGCAGGTCTGTCGGTACGCTGCTGAGTTGCCATTGGCCAAGCTTGGGTTGCAGCCCTGGTTGCAGCCAAAGAGGTTCCGGGCCAGTCTGGCCCGACAGTAATGCTAACTGTTGCGCGTTGCGGCTTATCAACTGGCGCGGCTTGGCCAGAGCCATCTCGGCCTGCGCCAGTTCGGCCCGGGCGCCATCAACGTCCGAGAGTGGCGCCAATTTTAAATGCTCGCGAACGAGTACCAGCTTTAGTTTTTCACGCTGAATGTCGCGGACTGTTGCCAGGGTACGTTCCATTTGTTGCGCAGACCGCAGCTCGATCCAACACCGAGTGACCTCTGCGACCAACGACACCTGGATGGTGCGCAAGTCGGCTTCTACCAGCGCCTGGTTTCCCTGGGCGAGGCGATTGGCACTCTGTTTTGCACCAAACAATGGAAGCTCCCACAATGCATCGAAACCGATCAGGAAGTACGAAGTGCTGGTATCGGGGCTGACGGAATCTCGGGTCTTTATGCCCAGCGTGGGCCGGAAAGGCGACTGGGCATGCTGGCTCAGTCCCCGTGTTGCACGCAGGCGTTCCGTTGCTTGAGCCACGTTCAGGTTGTTGCGCAGCGCCTGATCGACCAGAGCATCCAGCTTTGGGTCATTGAAGGCGTGCCACCATTGATTAAAGTCTGGTTGCAGTGGCAAAGCATCGGACGGCATGTTGCGCCAACTGTAGGGGGGCGGGGCTTTCAACGCCGGCAATGGGGCGACCGAACAGCCGGCCAACACCGACACCACCAGCGATAGAGTACACAGAGTTCGATAGGACTCCGGTCTGATAAGATGTTTAATCGTAGTCACCTACATGTGCAGATGTTGCTGTTTCGGAAGGTGTGATCGTGTTGACTGGATATGGTTGTTCCGGCACTGATCAATACGCCAGTCAATGGGGCGGTAATCAATCCGTAAAAATATGCATCCGTGGTCCTGGTGAGTGAAATGCCGAGGTCGTACAGTGTCCGTTTCTCGCGATCTGAAAATATTTAAATTATCAAAGCGATGTGAGGGGATTCATTCAAGTAAATTTCACGTCGTTGACGTTTGTCCGGTGGCCCTTTTTTATATTAAACCGCAGCTATTGAAAACAAGGCGGTGTCCACGCGAAGCGAGTAAGGAAAAGTGTCGGTATTGCTTTTTCCTAAAGCGTCTCAATACAGCGATGCGCACGGTGATCACTTTTTTGATTAGGCTGGCCAGCTGAGTTCGAACAGTGTTCCCCTGTTTGCCACGCTGCGACAGATAATGGTTCCTCCATGGGCAAGGGCGATGGCTCGCACGACAGCCAGACCTAACCCGCTTCCACCCTGGGCCCTGGACCGAGAGTTTTCACCGCGCTGGAACGCTTCAAAAATATGCTTGGCGAGTTTTTCATCAATGCCAGGGCCTTCATCTTTGACTCTCAGGTAATTGATTTCATTTTTGCTACTAAGCTGCACGATGACATTTCCCGGTGTGGCATGCCGTCGAATATTATCCAAGAGTGCCAATAACGCTTGCCGAATCCTCGCCGGGTCACAGCGCAAAGGCCGTCTTTGCAGATCCAGTTGTAGAGCAAATCCAGCAGACTGCAGAGTGGGCTCGAATAACTGCGCATCGGCCTCGATCTCAGTGGCCAGATCCGATTCCTGCAGGGTAAGTTCGAGGTGTCCGCCGTCCGCCAAACCAACAACCCGAAGATCTTCGATCAATCGGGTCAATCCTTCGACTTGAGTCAGCAAACTATAGAACTGCGAGGTGTCCGGTTCGAATACGCCTTCAGCCAAGCCCTGTAAACGTCCACGCAAGATGGTCAGGGGAGTGCGTAGTTCGTGTGCAATCGCCGCATTCCAAAAAGCCTGTTCTTCTGCCATGCGCTTCAATCGTTTAGCCATGCTATTAAAATCGTCCACTAATAAGGCGGCTTCTCCCAGCGACTGGTCGCCGGCCACCGCTCGAGCATCAAGGTCGCCATCGGCCAACTTTCGAAGACTACCGGCCACGGAGTTCAGGGGCATTAAAATTCGCCGAGATAACTTTATCGCCGCGATGGCCCCCACGCCCAAACTGACACCGGTGGTCAATATCATCCATGCCCACTCGATCTTTGTCGGTAACCACTCGTCCAGCTCCGCACTGGTAGGAGGCCAGAGCGTCCATAGCAACGCATAAAAAACATAGGAGCCCACTATGGCCAAGGCTATGACGCAGAGCACCACGGCAGACATGGACAAAACAATCTGCCGGCTCAAGCCATTAGGCATCCTCATTCGATACTCCCGAATCGGTAGCCAACGCCTCGAATACTCGCAGGCACACCCTGTAGTCCCAGGTCTTCGATCTTTCTGCGTAACTTGCTGAGATGGCTGTCGACTGTCCGCTCCAAGCTCTCACTATCCGGTGAACAGGCGGCCAGCAATTCTGCCCGGCTGAATACTCTCTTGGGCGATTTTGCCAACTGAGCCAGTAACTTGAACTCCGTTACCGTCAAGGAAAGCGGGAATTTTTCAGCGCCGATGCACACCACGACTTCATGACTTTCGATGTCGATTTCAAATGCATCCACGCGCAACACATTACGACAGGCGCTGTAGCCATAATTGCTCGATCGTCGCAAAACCGCCTGGGTCCGTGCGACTACTTCGGCCGGGTTGAACGGTTTGACAATGTAATCGTCGGCACCGATACGCAGGCCCATCAGTTTGTCCATGTCCTGGTCCTGTGCCGTCAGCATGATCACCGGAGTGTTGCCCCGGTGTCGAACCTCGGCGAGCACCATCCAGCCGTCCAAATTCGGCATCAGCACATCCAGCAGCATGAGATCCGGCTTGAGTGTCTGATGCATTTCAAGGGCGCGACGACCGTCAAGGGCGTGGGCCGTTCGAAAGCCGGCGCGTTTCAAATAGGCCGTCAGAATATCCGCGATTTCAGGCTCGTCTTCCGCGATCAGTACAAGCGCCTTGGACTCTCTGGCACTGTCAATTCGGGGCGTCGATGCCGCGGGGAAGTCGCTCATGTCGTACTCTGTCAATGTGTTGTGGGCTTTCTTGTGCATATTCCCACGGTTATCTATCTTGTCCATGATCAAAGATCGAATCTTGGATCACAGAAGCTATGTCTTGCCGATTTTGGCCTTCGCATACCGATGTGGAGGAGTCGAAGGGGCTTCATAACCGCCGACAGAGCGCGCTCCATTGGGTTGAATTGTCTATAAGAAGGGTGGAGAGATATGGGAGGTTCTGTGGAGGAATGATGGAGAGCCGAAATATTTATTTTGGTTTTCCCCATCGTGGCAGCGGCTCATCGCTGTCAAAATAACGAGTATCGATCAGAAGCGGCTCGTAACTGGGGTTGAAGGCATCCAGTAGATTGCGTAGACGCAGTCATATCCTCAGAATGATTTTTTCGTGACGATATTACAATTCGGTCACTGGTTGTCAGCCGCCTTTGAGGTGAGTAAGCTGTTTGCATGAACCAGCTAATACCAGCACCCAGCGTCCGTGGTCCAGTGGACCATGAGATCCGAGACCAGATTGTCGCGGCGGCCAACGAACATTTCAGTCAATATGGTTACGGCAAGACCACTGTGTCCGACCTGGCCAAGGCCATCGGGTTCTCCAAGGCTTACATCTACAAGTTTTTTGATTCCAAGCAGGCGATCGGCGAAGCCATTTGCAAAAATTGTCTGACGCAAATCGTTGCCGCCGTGGAGAAGGCCATCAATGTCGATGGTATTTCGCCAACGGAGCGCTTTAGACGTTTGGTCAAAACCCTGGTGGCCACGGGCGCGGACTTGTTCTTCAATGACCGAAAGCTCTACGACATTGCCGCGTTTTCTGCCTCGGAGCACTGGCCAAGCTCGGAGGTCTATGACGCACAAATCAAAAGCTTTGTATTGCAAATCGTACGGGAGGGGCGAGAACTCGGTGAGTTCGAGCGCAGAACGCCACTGGACGAGACGGTAGATGCGATACATCTGGCACTACGGCCTTTCGTCAATCCGTTGCTGTTGCAGTACAACCTCGATCTCATCGAGGACGCCCCCACGCTCACCTCCAACCTCATCTTGCGTAGCCTCATGCCCTGAGCTTCGGCTGAGGACTCATATCATTCCAATGTAACGACGCATTCCCCCCCCTCAATGAAAGGTGTTCATTTGCCTGGATTGTGACTATTTAAATAGATAGTCACATGAATAAGTATGGCGCTTCCGTTCTTGAGCGATCACCATGATTCGGAGTCGCCGCAGGCCTTCGTTTTTCTCCAGGTCAGGTCTTTGGGTTTTATGTGCCTTTCAGGCGCCCATGATGCGTGCCATGAGACCTTGGTGAAACCGACGCGGCGTGGCCCAGATCAGGACGGTCATAGCCTTGTTGCCAAAGCCCGGCACGACACTCAATCGCCCGGCTTGCAGTGCCCGAATGCCTGCGCGGACCACGGGTTGTGGCTGCATCATGACCATTTTCAAGGCTGGCGTAATCGTTTGCCTGGCGCTTTGTGCAAACCCGGTATCCGACATCCCCGGACAGAGTGCCGTCACGATGACGCCGTCGCTTTTGAGTTCACGATGCAACGCATCAGAGAAGCGCAGCACGTAAGCTTTAGCGGCAGAGTAAACGGCAAAATTCTTCACGCCTTGAAAAGACAGCAGGCTGGCGACCATCAGGATGTGTCCACGCTTGCGGGCTCGCATGTCTAGCGCGAAGACGTGAGTCAGGGCCGTCAGACTGGCGATATCCAGATCAATCATGGCCAGGGAACGATCCAGGGGCTGATCCAGAAAAGGCCCTTGCAATCCATGTCCCGCATTGTTGATGAGCACATCGACCACTATTTTGCGCTCGCTCAGCCGCTGATGCAGTTCGATGACCGCGGGGATCGACGACAGGTCTACTTGCTCGACGATCACATCGATGGCGAAACGCTGGCGCAACTGCGCTGATAACGCTTCGAGCTTATCCAGCCTGCGTGCTACCAGGACAAGCGATTTCCCCTGCGCGGCATATTGTCGGGCAAACTCCTCGCCAAATCCGCTTGAAGCGCCTGTGATGAGTACCCAGGAATGTTCGTTTGGTTTCATATCGCTGATCTCGGGTTGTTGAGCCAATAGAGGAGGGGGTATGAAGAACTGCCGGGGCTGATCAACTCAGCGACTGGCCACCGGTTTGGTTTCTGGCGGTTGCCAGCCACCCCCCAGGGCCCTGAATGCAGCGACCGCCGCCCGTGCCGATTCCGTTCGCGCTTGCGCCCTGGCATCTGAGGCTTGCAGCAGTGTCTCGTCGGCAGTCAGAACATCGATCAGGCTGGCCGTGCCTTTCTGATAGGCAATGAACGACGACTGCTGCGCCTGTGCCAACGACGCTTCGCCCCGGGTGAGGGTGGTTGTCTGGGCCTCTCGATTCACCAGTGCGGAGAATGCGTTCTCAACGTCCTCGGTGGCGCGCAGTACGGACTGGCGGTATGCGGCGAGGGCTTCGGCTTCCTGTCCCTTGGCTTGATCGATTTGGGCGTTGATGCGGCCAAAGTCGAAGAGTCTCCAGCGCAGACCTAATGTGCCCGCCGACTGGCTGGCGCCGTTGCTGAAAAGATTGCCGCCGGATACGGAGGTGGCGCTGCCCAGCAATGCGCTGAGGGAGAATTTGGGGTAGTACTCGGCAACTGCCTCTGCGATGCGCGCATTGGAGGCCGCGAGGTGGCGTTCGGCCACGATGAGGTCTGGCCTGCGGCGCAGCAAATCGGCCGGTGTTCCCGTGCCCTTTATCTGCGGCGCGAGAGGAATGTTTCCCGCGTTTGCCAGTTGCGTGCGATGCGTGCCGGGCGGGGTGCCTAACATGATATCCAATGCATTCATTGCGGCATCCAGGCCAGTCTGCAGAGCCGGCACTGTCGCTTGGACCTGGGCCAGCGTGCCCTCGGTCTGGCGAACCTGATAGCTGGCGGCGAGGCCCTTGCTGTAGAGCAGTTGGACCTTCTCCAGCAGTTCCTGCTGCGTTTTGACCTGTTGGTTCGCAATGTTCAGGCGGGCCTGCAATCCTCGGACGGTGATGTAGATATCGGCGGTCTGCGCCGAAACCGCCAGCCTTGTGGCTGCGGCGCCCGCCTCGGAAGCCTGGTACTCGGCCAATGCTGCTTCGCGTCCACGACGCAGGCCACCAAAGAGGTCCACCTCCCAGCTGGCACCGAGGTTGAGTTCGTAAGCACTTCCGTATCGATCATAGCCAGGCGTTGAATTCAGCACCTGGCCGAGCGGGGTTTCGACTGATTGGTGGGCGCGCGCAGCCTGGCCGCTGATATTGCCCGAGGGTAGTAAAGCGGCATTGGCCGAACCCAGGCCCGCCCGCGCCTGCGCGACTCGCGCCGAGGCCTGCGCCAGGTCCAGGTTCTGCTCGAGTGCCTTGGCGACGAACTCGGTCAGCGCCGGATCATCAAAGCCTTCCCACCAGTCCACGAGATTGGCGGGCATCGCCGCGGGTCGCTGTTCGACAAGGGGCTGGCCCAGGAAACGGTCCGGAAGCGGAGCGTCCGGACGGTGGTAGTCCGGACCGACCGCGCAACCTGCTATCAAGCTGGCGCTCACCAAAAGAGCTACGGGGCGCAAAGAAGGCATTGAGATTCCTTGAGTCGAAAATGAATTGTGACTATATTTCATACTGGTCACTAATTGTCAATTGACGCCCATGGACTAAATAATCTGGACGGGATACAGAAGGCGTTGATGCATTTGGCCCCGCTGATGTTGCGCAGTTTGGCACTCTGAATGTGACCATTGACAGTTATGGTCACTAGTCTGAGAATATGGCTCCAGTCCTATTCCATTCAGTAAGGGTACCCATGCACCGGCTTCGACCTATCACCATTGCCGCTTGCTTGTTGCCTCTCGTCCTGGCGGCGTGTGGCGATTCATCCACCGCCCAAGATCCGCGCACGCTTGCGCCCCTGGTCAGGGTCTCTGAGGTTCAGGGTTCGTCCGACACCGCGCGATCTTTCACCGGCGTCGTGGCGGCTCGTGTCCAGAGTGATCTGGGGTTCCGGGTGTCAGGCAAGGTACTTGAGCGTCTGGTTGATACCGGTCAGGCCGTCAAACGTGGTCAGCCGCTCATGCGTCTCGACCCCATCGACTTGGGGTTGCAAGCACGAGCGCAGCAGGAAGCGGTCGCTGCCGCCAAAGCCCGAGCCAAACAGACCGCGGATGACGAGGCTCGCTATCGCGACCTGGTTGTCGCCGGTGCCATTTCCGCCTCGGGCTACGACCAGATCAAAGCCGCAGCCGATACCGCGAAGGCGCAACTGAGCGCCGCGCAAGCCCAGGCTGACGTGGCCCGTAATGCGTCGGGTTATGCCGTGCTGCTCGCGGACGCCGACGGTGTTGTGATAGAGACGCTCGCCGAGCCAGGGCAGGTGGTCAGCCCTGGGCAAATCGTGATTCGACTGGCGCGGGCCGGGCAGCGCGAAGCCATCGTGCAGTTGCCAGAGACGTTGCGTCCGACCACTGGGTCCATCGCGCAGGCGACGCTCTATGGCAATACTTCGGGGACGGTCACCGCGAAGCTGAGGCTGCTTTCCGACTCGGCGGATCGTATGACACGCACCTTTGAGGCGCGGTATGTATTGGAGGGCGAGCTGGCCAATGCGCCGCTGGGTTCGACCGTCACCCTTCGAATCGCCGAAGGCTCTGCGCAAGGGCCGGTCCTGCAAGTTCCGATCGCTGCCGTCTATGATCCGGGCAAGGGAACGGGTGTGTGGGTCATTGCCGGCGAACCGGCGAAAGTCAGCTGGCGACCTGTTCAGGTCCTGGGCTTGAGCGACGACGCCGCCCGAATAGCCGGTGATCTCAAGGTTGGCGAGCGCATTGTCGGGTTGGGCGCGCATCTACTGCACGATGGCGAGGAAGTGCGGTTGACCCAACAGGGTGATGTGAAGGTTGCCGGGGGCCGTCAATGAGCCTCAATTTATCGGCGCTCGCCGTTCGCGAGCGCTCTATCACGGTGTTTCTGATCTTCCTGATTGCTGTCGCGGGCACGCTGGCGTTCTTCCAGCTGGGGCGTGCGGAGGACCCGCCGTTCACGGTCAAGCAATTGACCGTCATCACGGCATGGCCGGGCGCGACGGCCCAGGAGATGCAGGATCAGGTCGCAGAACCCTTGGAAAAGCGCCTGCAAGAGTTGAAATGGTACGACCGCACGGAAACCTACACCCGCCCGGGACTGGCTTTCACCATGGTGTCGTTGGTCGATCGCACGCCGCCTTCGCAAGTACAGGAGGAGTTCTATCAGGCGCGCAAGAAACTCGACGATGAGGCCGCGAGACTGCCGGCGGGTGTTATCGGGCCGATGGTCAACGACGAGTTTTCCGATGTGACATTCGCGCTGTTCGCCCTCAAAGCCAAAGGCGAACCGCAGCGTCTATTGGTGCGTGATGCTGAGTCGTTGCGCCAGCGCCTGTTGCACGTGGCGGGCGTGAAAAAGGTCAACATCATCGGCGAGCAGGCTGAACGCATCTTTGTTTCCTTCTCCCATGACCGGCTGGCCACATTGGGTGCCTCGCCCCAGGATATCTTCGCCGCGCTGAACAGCCAGAACCTGCTCACGCCCGCTGGTTCGATCGAAACCAAAGGGCCACAGGTCGTCCTGCGGGTGGAGGGCGCCTTCGATAAACTGGCGAACATTCGTGACACCCCCCTTGCGATTCAAGGCCGCGCGCTCAAGCTCTCGGACGTCGCGACAGTCGAGCGCGGATATGAAGATCCGGCCACCTTCCTGGTGCGCAATAACGGCGAAGAGGCGCTGTTGCTGGGTGTCGTGATGCGTGAAGGTTGGAACGGCCTGGACCTGGGCAAGGCCCTGGACGCGGAAACGGCCAAGATCAATGAAGGCATGCCACTGGGCATGACGCTCACCAAGGTCACCGATCAATCGGTGAATATCGACTCGGCGGTCGGCGAGTTCATGGTCAAGTTCTTCGTCGCGCTGCTGGTGGTGATGCTTGTCTGCTTTCTCAGCATGGGCTGGCGGGTCGGTGTGGTGGTCGCGGCGGCTGTGCCGTTGACGTTGGCCGTGGTGTTTGTAGTGATGGCGGCCACCGGAAAGAACTTCGACCGTATTACCCTCGGTTCGCTGATCCTGGCACTCGGGCTGCTGGTGGACGATGCCATCATCGCGATCGAAATGATGGTGGTGAAAATGGAGGAGGGCTACGACCGGATCAAGGCCTCCGCGTATGCCTGGAGCCATACGGCCGCACCGATGCTGTCCGGTACGCTGGTGACGGCTATCGGCTTTATGCCCAATGGCTTCGCACAATCGACTGCCGGCGAGTACACCAGCAACATGTTTTGGATCGTCGGCATTGCCCTGATTGCTTCCTGGGTGGTCGCCGTGGCCTTTACCCCGTATTTGGGCGTGAAGCTGTTGCCGGACATCAAGAAAGTCGAGGGTGGTCACGCGGCCATCTACAACACGCCTCATTACAACCGCTTTCGCCGGATTCTGACCCGCGTCATCGCCCGTAAATGGTGGGTGGCCGGCACTGTGATCGGTACCTTTGTCGTGGCCATTCTCGGCATGGGCCTGGTCAAGAAACAGTTCTTCCCGACCTCGGACCGTCCAGAGGTGTTGATCGAAGTGCAAATGCCGTATGGCACCTCAATCGAGCAGACTAGCGCCACCACCGCCAAAATTGAGGCTTGGCTGCAAAAGCAGGCTGAGGCAAAAATCGTCACGGCGTATGTCGGGCAAGGTGCGCCACGTTTCTATCTGGCCATGGCGCCGGAACTCCCCGATCCGTCTTTCGCGAAGATTGTGGTGCTGACGGATAGCCAGGAGGCGCGCGAGGTCCTCAAGTTCCGTCTCCGCGAGGCTGCGGCGGAGGGACTTGCCCCAGAGGCGCGTGTCAGGGTGACTCAGCTTGTTTTTGGGCCGTACTCGCCATTCCCTGTTGCCTACCGGGTGATGGGGCCTGACCCGTCGAAATTGCGTGAGATCGCAGGCCAGGTCGAGGGTGTCATGCAGGCGAGCCCGCTGATGCGGACCGTCAATACCGACTGGGGGTCGCTGACGCCGACGTTGCATTTCAGTCTGGACCAGGATCGCCTGCAGGCGGTAGGCCTGACGTCAAATGCCGTCGCCCAGCAGTTACAGTTCCTGCTCACGGGGGCGCCGATCACGGCGGTTCGCGAGGACATCCGTTCGGTGCAGGTGGTCGGTCGCGCCGCGGGTGATATTCGGCTCGATCCCGCCAAGATAGAAGGTTTTACCCTGGTGGGCGCGGCGGGGCAGCGTATTCCGCTGTCCCAGGTCGGAGAGGTTGATGTGCGCATGGAGGAGCCGATCCTGCGGCGACGTGATCGTACCCCGACCATTACCGTGCGTGGCGACATTGCCGAAGACTTGCAGCCGCCAGACGTATCGAGCGCGATCCTCAAGGAACTGCAACCGATCATTGACACCCTCCCTGACGGCTATCGAATCGAGCAGGCGGGGGCGATCGAGGAGTCGGGAAAGGCGGGCAAAGCGATCGTGCCGCTGGTCCCGATCATGGTCGCCCTGACGTTGCTGATAATCATCGTTCAGGTACGATCGATCTCGGCCATGATCATGGTGTTCCTCACTGCGCCGCTTGGGCTGATCGGCGTGGTACCCACCTTGCTGGTGTTCAACCAGCCGTTTGGCATCAACGCCCTGGTCGGCCTGATCGCCCTTTCGGGCATCCTGATGCGCAATACGCTGATCCTGATCGGACAGATCCATCACAACGGGCAAGACGGGCTGGTTCCTTTCCATGCGGTGATCGAAGCCACCGTGCAGCGGGCCCGTCCGGTATTACTGACGGCATTGGCGGCCATCCTGGCGTTCATCCCTCTGACGCACTCGGTCTTCTGGGGGACGTTGGCCTACACCCTGATCGGCGGTACGTTCGGTGGCACCATCATGACGCTGGTGTTCCTACCTGCGATGTATTCCATCTGGTTCAAGATCCGTCCCGATAATGAGAGGGGCCAATGATTGATCTCGAAGGTCAAAAACGAATCGTAGTCACGGGCGTCGGAATTGTCGGGCCGCGTGGCCCTGGCTATCTTCGATGTCGGCGGGTCAGACACGACGGGCCTGGTCGAGCCGGGAATGAACTCACTGATGCAGTATGAAAGTCGCCAGGGTTTGCAGGTCGCTCGGGCTCAACTGTGCGAAAGGTGGCATCGGGATATTCCCCCATTTACCGGTGCCGCCGTGCTCAATGCTGGAGATTACCTTGGCCAGTGCCTGTGGGTCATTGGCATACTTGGCCGCCACATCCTGATACGCCGGGCCCACGACCTTGTGATCAACCGCGTGACAAGACAGGCAGGAGTTGCTCTGGAGCAAGGCCATGGCGTCGACTTTGGCTGCAGGCGCGGCTGGGGGCTGGCTCGCCGATGGCTTTGAAGCGGCCTGCACATCGGCGTCGTTCGCATCGGCACTACCATAGGTGACCGCAAGATAGGCGCCGATAATATTCACGTCCAGATCGCTGATCGGAGCACCGTACACGTGCTGCATCTTGCTGGCTTCGCCAGTCCACTGTGCCAGGCTGAGGCCAGGAGGCTGGAAGTTGATGTAATCAGCGGAATGGCAGGTGGAACACTTCTGCTGAGCCAACGGGTAGCCGGGCAGGGCGCTGGGTTTGAGCACGGCCGTTTCGGGCGGCAAGGTGATCGCGAGTGGCGCTGCGCTAGCCATGGCGGCCAAACAAACCTGAGCGGCACACAGTAAGGTGGTCATGGGTTTCATGCGGGGCTCCTCAGGCAACGGTCACATGGCTGGTTTCTACGACGTGGCGACGATAGCCACCCGGGTTCCAGTCGGCTCGCAGTGGCTGCGTTTCACCCGCCCGATTGCTGGCTCGCACCATCAACTGTGTGGCGCCCTTGCTGCTAAAGGTGATCGGCAGCGTCCACTCACGGAAGGAGTAACGGCCAAGATCCTTCCCAAGTTTGGCCTCGCGCCATTTTTTCCCGCCGTCGATCGACACTTCGACCTTGTTGACCCCAGCACCGCTGTCGAACGCAATGCCCTTGATTTCCACAGTCTTTTTCAGCGGCAGCACATCGCCGTGTTTGAGACTGGTGATGAAGCTGCGTACCGGTAACTTGGAAATCGGCACTGTTTGCGCCGCGGTGGTGCCGGGGGCGATGCAGAAACAATCGTTGTCCGGAACGCGGTAACCCTTGGCCATGAAAAAACCGTCGTAGGTGTGGTCGACGACTTCGATCTCACTCAGGTGCTTGACCCAGTACGTGCCGAAATAGCCTGGCACCACCAGACGTATCGGGTAACCGTTGAGAAATGGCAGGTCGGTACCGTTCATCGACCAGGCGATCATGGGTTCGCCGTCCATGGCATGGCTGATATCCAGTGCCTTGATGAATTCCGGTGTGCTCGTCAGCACAGGCTTATCAAGTCCACGGAATGTCACTTGCCTGGCGTCGGCTTTGACACCGGCCTTTTCCAATACCGTCTTGAGCGGTACGCCCACCCAGCGGGCATTACCCATTGAGCCATTACCCAACTGAGCCCCAAACACACGCGGCATCGAGAAGCCACGACTGTTCCCCGAACACTGATTGACGGCCACTACTTCCACCGGTTCCACCAGGGTCTTGAGTTCTGCAAGGGAAAGTGAGAGCGGTGTGTTGACCGAGCCCTTGATCGTCAAACGGTAAGTCTGCGGATCAATGCTGGTAGGGATATTGGCCAGGTGGTAGCGCACGAAAAAAGCGTCATTGGGTGTGATGGGCCCGTCATTGAAGATGGGGAATGGCGTCTCAAGGTGCGGCGGGCGGGTGGTCACCAGGGTCAACAGCCGTTTTTGCGGGTATTGCACCAGCGGCCGTGGGCCGGTGGCAAAGGTCACTTCTTCCGGTGTTTCGTCGGCTGCCTTGGCGAGGTTTGCCAATGGCGAAGCCGCCAAAGCCAGGGCGAAGGCATCGCGTAGAACGCGTCGGCGGCTCGGGTTGCTGTTATTGACAGGACTGAACTTCATGCGGCTCTCTCCTTGTTGTTTTTACTGAGATGCATCTGATGGCACCCTGCATACCCCGTTAGGTAGGAGAGGCATCCGATGTCATGCGCAAGTGGTTTTTCGATTGACTGACCGATTTCGATGGGCCAGCCAGTATCGTCACGCGCAAAGCGGCGGCTTTTCATTGGGCGTCAGTAACTTGGCAGTTGATGACGGAGGACGCTGGCACGTGCGTTGTTATAGTTATAGTTGGGATTTTTCGCCCAATCGTACCCTTCGCGTTTTGATTTTAGTCTGTGCTTCTTTCGTAGTGCCGAGGCTGGTGCCGGCAGCCCCAGGGAGTTGCAGCCAAGCTTGCCCCGCATCGGTGGGGAGCCGCAGGGAGATGTGCCTCACACAAGCAGGACTATAGCGGCGTCAGCACATTCATCACCGTATCCAGTGCCACGCGCGTATCGTCCAGTTGCACCAGCGACGCATGCCGGGCGCCGAGGGCGTCACGGTTCTTGATCGCGGTGAGGATCGCCTTGTGCCGGGGCAGGCTGAGGCGCTGGATATCGGGGCGGCGGTTGGTGATGCTGATGGATTCGCGCAGCGGCAACGACAGCATGTTGCACATATAGGCGAGCAAATCATTGCGCGTGGCGTCGGCAATGGCCCGGTGGAAGTCCAGGTCGGCCTGCAGCAGCGCTTCGTGGGTCTGCGCCGTCTCCATGCCCCGGTAGGCATTTTCGATGGTGGTGATGTCTTCGTCGGTCGCGGTGGACGCGGCCATGGCGGCAATTTCCGGTTCGAGAATGCGGCGTACACCCGCCAGGGTGTTGAAAAACTCGCTATGGGGCGTGGACTGCATCAGCCAGGACAGCACGTCGGGGTCGAGCAAGTGCCATTTCACGCGAGGCCGTACCACCGCCCCCACCCGTGGCTTGGAATACACCAGGCCCTTGGCGCTGAGTACGCGGGTCGCCTCACGCAACACCGAGCGGCTGACTTTGTACTCTTCGCAGAGCGTGGCTTCCATGGGCAGTCTTTCTTCCGGCTTGAAGCGTCCGGAAACGATGTGCATGCCCAAATCCTGAACGATTTGGGCGTGCATGCTCTTACGCGGCTTGGGCGACTGCTGATCCATAACGAGGAGGTTGCTCTGGCTAAATACCGTGCATCATATCATTGCAATTAGTGGGAATGACGCGGGACTTCCGCCCCACGGCAACCCACCAGGAAATCGAAGTCGCAACCCTGGTCCGCCTGCAGCACATGATCGATATACAGCTGGCGATAGCCGCCGACGAGCAACGGCTGTGGCGGCTTCAGGTCCGCCATGCGCGCGGCCAGCTCGGCGTCCGGGATGTCCAGGTGCAGGCGGCCGTTGGCACAGTCGAGCTCGATCCAGTCGCCTTCGCGAACCGTGGCCAAGGGCCCGCCGGCCGCGGCTTCCGGTGTCACGTGCAAGACCACCGTGCCATAGGCCGTGCCGCTCATGCGCGCATCGGAAATCCGCACCATGTCGGTCACCCCTTGGGCCAGCAGTTTGGCCGGCAAGCCCATGTTGCCGACTTCCGCCATGCCCGGATAACCCTTGGGCCCGCAGTTCTTCATCACCAGGATCGAATGGGCATCGACGTCCAGTTCCGGGTCGTTGATCCGCGCCTTGTACATGTCGAAGTTCTCGAACACCACCGCTCGGCCACGATGCTGCATCAGTTCCGGGCTGGCCGCCGAAGGCTTGAGCACGGCACCCAGCGGCGCCAGGTTGCCGCGCAGTACGCAGATGCCGCCGTCTGCGCGGATCGGGTTGGCGAGGGTACGGATCACTTCGTCCCGGCCGTAGATCGGCGCGTCTTTGGTGTTGTCGCCAAGGGACCTGCCGTTGACGGTCAGGGCGTTGGGGTGCGGGATCAGGTTGGCTTCACCGAGGCGGCGCAGCACCGCCGGCAGGCCGCCGGCATAGTAGAACTCCTCCATCAGGAAACGCCCCGACGGTTGCAGGTCGACGATGGTCGGTATGCCGCGACCCATGCGGGTCCAGTCGTCCAGGTCGAGCTCGACGCCGATGCGTCCGGCGATGGCTTTCAAGTGAATCACGGCGTTGGTCGAGCCGCCGATGGCCGCATTCACGCGGATCGCGTTTTCAAAGGCTTCCCTGGTGAGGATTTTCGACAGCTTCAAGTCCTCGCGCACCATCTCCACCGCGCGCATGCCGGACATATGTGCCAGCACATAACGGCGCGCATCCACCGCCGGAATCGCCGCGTTGTGGGGCAGGGAAGTGCCCAGTGCTTCAGCCATGCAGGCCATGGTCGACGCGGTGCCCATGGTGTTGCAGGTGCCCGCCGAGCGCGACATGCCGCCTTCGGCCGCGAGGAAGTCATCCAGGGTAATGGTGCCGGCCTTGACCTGTTCGCTGAGCTGCCAGACCACGGTGCCCGAGCCGATGTCCTGGCCCTTGTGCTTGCCGTTCAGCATCGGCCCGCCGGTGACCACGATGGCGGGGACGTCGCAACTGGCCGCGCCCATCAGCAGCGCCGGAGTGGTCTTGTCACAGCCGGTCAGCAGCACCACGCCGTCGATGGGGTTGCCGCGAATGGCTTCCTCCACATCCATGCTCGCCAGGTTGCGGGTGAGCATGGCGGTGGGGCGCAGGTTCGATTCGCCGTTGGAGAACACCGGGAACTCCACGGGAAAGCCGCCGGCCTCGATCACCCCACGTTTGACGTGCTCGGCAATCTGACGGAAATGCGCGTTGCAAGGGGTCAGTTCCGACCAGGTGTTGCAGATCCCGATGATCGGCTTGCCGTGGAACTGATGGTCGGCAATGCCCTGATTCTTCATCCAACTGCGGTACATGAAGCCGTTTTTATCGGCGGTACCAAACCACTGGGCGGAGCGTAGGGCGGGCTTTTTATCAGACATGACGACTTCTCTTATTGTATGACTATATGTTCTTTATGTAGTTAACCATAGGCGCAAAATCTTCTGTTTGGAAGCATTGTTTGGTAAATAGTACTACTATATAGTCGTTTTCAGATGAGGTGCGACTCTGGCGGATTTCCGCGAGAGGCGTCCCCCGAGCTTCTATAAAAATAACAATCGGAGATCGATCCATGAGCCAGGAACCGCGGCTTATACGTCGTATCACGCTGAAACTGATCCCCTTCCTGATCCTGCTGTACCTGATCGCCTATGTGGATCGCTCGGCCGTGGGTTTCGCCAAGTTGCACATGGGCGCCGACGTTGGCATCGGTGACGCGGCGTATGGCCTGGGGGCCGGTCTGTTCTTTATTGGCTACTTTCTGTTTGAAATTCCGAGCAACCTGATGCTTGACCGCTTCGGCGCACGGCGCTGGTTCGCGCGGATCATGGTGACCTGGGGCGCCATCACCCTCGGCACGGCGTTCGTCCAAGGGCCGTACAGTTTCCATCTGATGCGCTTTTTGCTCGGCGCGGCGGAAGCCGGGTTTTTCCCGGGGGTGCTCTACTACATCACCCAGTGGTTCCCGGTACGCCATCGCGGCAAGATCCTCGGGCTGTTTATCCTGTCCCAACCCATCGCAATGATGATCACCGGGCCTGTCTCAGGCGGCCTGTTGGGGATGGACGGCCTTCTTGGCCTGCACGGCTGGCAGTGGCTGTTCATCGTCATCGGCACACCGGCGCTTCTGCTGACCTGGCCGGTGTTGCGCTATCTGCCGGACGGCCCGAAGCAGGTCAAATGGATGAGCGAGGACGAAAAGACCTGGTTGGCCGGCGAGCTGAACAAGGACTTGCAGGCCTATGGCCAGACCCGCCACGGCAACCCGCTGCACGCCCTGAAAGACCACCGCCTGTTGCTGCTGGCGTTGTTTTACCTGCCGGTGACGCTGAGCATTTACGGCCTGGGCCTGTGGCTGCCGACCTTGATCAAGCAGTTTGGCGGCAGTGACCTGACCACTGGTTTCGTTTCAGCGGTGCCCTATATCTTCGGCATCATCGGGCTGTTGATCATTCCCCGCAGTTCCGATCGCTTGAATGATCGTTACGGTCACCTGGCGGTGCTTTACGTGTTGGGTGCGGCCGGCCTGTTCCTCAGCGCCTGGCTGAATGTGCCGGTGCTGCAACTGGCGGCGCTGTGCCTGGTGGCGTTCGCGCTGTTTTCCTGCACGGCGGTGTTCTGGACGCTACCGGGGCGGTTTTTCGCCGGTGCCAGCGCGGCGGCGGGCATTGCGTTGATCAACTCGGTGGGCAACCTGGGCGGCTATATCGGCCCATTCGTGATCGGTGCGCTCAAGGAGTACACCGGCAACCTGGCCTCCGGGTTGTATTTCCTTTCCGGGGTGATGGTGTTCGGGCTGCTGCTGACCGGCGTGGTCTACCGCGCGCTGGAGCGCAAGCACCTGCTGCCGGCCGACTCGTTCGCTGCCAGCGCCCGCAGCGCCACGCGTACTTAATCGACTATCAGGAGAAGACACATGCGTTTGGTTCAGTTCGAATTGCGTAACGGTGAGCGTCGGGTAGGCGTGGTTGAAGGCAACACCTTGCGCGAAGTACGAAGCGCGCACAGCGTGCGCGAGCTGGCGCTGGCCGCCATCGAGGCGGGCGTCAATTTGCAGCAGCAGGTGCAAAGCCTCGGCTTGGGTGACAGCCATGACTACGCCGCGCTGTTGGCTGACCTGAAAGTCCTGCCTCCGTTGGATCACCCGGACCCGGCCCATATGTTGGTCAGTGGCACCGGATTGACTCACCTGGGCAGTGCCTCGGCGCGGGACAAGATGCATCAGCAGGCCGGTGATGACAGTGCGATGACCGACACCATGCGCATTTTCAAATGGGGCGTGGAGGGCGGTAAGCCGGCGTCCGGACAGGCGGGCGTACAACCGGAATGGTTCTACAAGGGCGATGGCAGCATCGTGGTGCGTCCCGGCCAGTCGTTCCCGGTGCCGCCGTTTGCCGAAGACGCCGGCGAGGAGCCGGAGATCAGCGGCCTGTATGTCATCGGCCCTGATCGCAAGCCTTATCGCCTGGGGTTTGCGGTGGGCAACGAATTCTCCGATCACGTAATGGAGCGCAAGAATTACCTGTACCTGGCCCACTCCAAGTTGCGCAGTTGCAGCTATGGTCCGGAGCTGCGGGTGGGGGAGTTGCCCCGGCACCTGGCCGGCACCAGCCGTATCCTGCGCAACGGTGTGGTGATCTGGGAAAACGAATTCCTCAGTGGCGAGGCCAACATGTGCCATAGCCTGGAAAACCTCGAATACCACCATTTCAAGTACAGCCAGTTCCTCACGCCCGGCGATGTGCATATCCACTTCTTCGGCACCGCGACCCTGTCATTCGCCGACGGTATACGTACCCAGCCAGGCGATGTGTTCGAGATCAGCCAGGCCGAATTCGGCGCGCCGTTGATCAATGCTGTCGGCAACGTCGACGCGGTGTTCGAGCCCGGTAACGTCGTCACTCTTTAAGGAAATCACCATGACCCGGTTTTCAGGCCACAACTATATCGGCGGCCAGCGCAGCGCCAACGGCACCATCAAGTTGCACAGTGTCGATGCCAGCAGCGGTGCGGTCTTGCCCCATGATTTCTACCAGGCAACCGCGCAAGAAGTCGATGCCGCCGCCAAGGCTGCCGCGGCGGCTTACCCGGCTTACCGCGCCTTGAGTGCGCAGCGCCGTGCGCAGTTCCTGGAGGCGGTGGCCGACGAGCTGGACGCGCTGGGGGATGATTTCGTCGAGCTGGTCTGCCGCGAAACCGCGTTGCCCGCCGCCCGTATCAAAGGCGAGCGCGGTCGTACCAGCGGGCAGATGCGCCTGTTTGCCACGGTGCTGCGTCGCGGTGATTTCTACGCTGCGCGCATCGACAGTGCATTGCCTGATCGCCAACCTTTGCCGCGTCCGGACCTGCGCCAATATCGCATCGGTCTGGGGCCGGTGGCGGTGTTTGGCGCCAGCAACTTCCCCCTGGCGTTTTCCACGGCGGGCGGTGACACCGCTGCGGCACTGGCGGCGGGATGTCCGGTGGTGTTCAAGGCCCATGGCGGTCATATGGCGACGGCCGAGCAGGTCGCCGATGCAATCATTCGTGCGGCACAGGCCACCGGTATGCCGGAGGGTGTGTTCAATATGATCTTCGGTGACTGGGTCGGTGAAGCGCTGGTCAAGCACCCGGCGATCCAGGCGGTGGGCTTCACCGGCTCGCTCAAGGGCGGACGCGCCTTGTGCGACATGGCGGCGGCACGTCCACAACCGATCCCGGTGTTTGCCGAGATGTCGAGTATCAACCCGGTCATCGTTTTGCCCCAGGCGCTGCATGTGCGAGCGGAAACGGTCGCCCGCGACCTGACCGCTTCGGTGGTGCAGGGCTGCGGTCAGTTCTGTACCAACCCCGGCCTGGTGATCGGTATTGCCTCGCCGGCGTTCACCGCGTTCACCCAGCAGGTCGCGCGGCTGATGGCCGATCAACCGGCGCAAACCATGCTCAATGCCGGCACCTTGAGCAGTTATGGCAAGGGCTTGGAAAAACTGCTGGCGCACCCGGGCATCCAACACTTGGCCGGTAGCGCTCAAGTGGGTAATCAGGCGCAGCCACAGCTGTTCAAGGCTGATGTTCAGTTACTGATCGACGGTGATGAGGTGCTGCAGGAAGAAGTCTTCGGTCCGACCACCGTGTTCGTCGAAGTCGCCGACCAGGCGCAACTCAGCGCTGCCCTGGGCGGCCTGCACGGCCAACTCACGGCGACGATCATTGGCGAGGCGGCTGACCTTGAACAGTTCGCCGAGCTGACGCCCTTGCTGGAACAGAAAGTCGGCCGCCTCTTGCTCAACGGCTACCCGACCGGTGTCGAGGTCTGCGATTCGATGGTCCACGGCGGTCCGTATCCGGCGACGTCCGATGCCCGGGGCACCTCGGTCGGGACCCTGGCCATCGACCGTTTCCTGCGCCCGGTGTGTTTCCAGAATTACCCCGATGACCTGCTGCCCGACGCGTTGAAAAACGCCAACCCGTTGCGCATTCAGCGGCTGGTGGACGGCATGCCATCGCGCGACCCGCTGTAACGCGCGCACCGATTTGCCGGATAAGGTCCGGCTTCACCGCTGTACTACGTACTCTCAAAAAAACAACAAGGAGTCATCGTATGAATAGTCGTCGTGGTATCCGTTCCCTGTGCTGCGCCGCCGTGGCGGTCTCGGCCATGAGCTTGAGCGGGCTGTTGCTGGCCGCTGAAGAAGTGAAGATCGGCTTCCTGGTCAAACAGCCCGAAGAACCCTGGTTCCAGACCGAGTGGGCGTTCGCCGAAAAAGCCGGCAAGGACCTGGGCTTCACGGTGATCAAAATCGCCGTGCCGGATGGCGAGAAAACCCTGTCGGCCATCGACAGCCTGGCCGCCAACGGCGCCAAGGGTTTTGTCATCTGCCCACCGGACGTGTCCCTCGGCCCGGCCATCGTGGCCAAGGCCAAGGCCAACGGTATGAAAGTGATCGCCGTGGATGATCGCTTCGTCGACGCCAAGGGCGGTTTCATGGAGGACGTGCCGTACCTGGGCATGGCCGCGTTCGAAGTGGGACAGAAGCAGGGCGCCGCCATGGCCGCCGAAGCGAAAAAACGCGGCTGGGACTGGAAAGACACCTACGCGGTGATCACCACCTATAACGAACTCGACACCGGTAAGAAGCGCACCGACGGCTCGATGAAATCCCTGGAAGAAGCCGGCATTCCCAAAGACCATGTCCTGACTGCGGCCCTCAAGACCCTGGACGTCCCCGGCAGCATGGACGCCACCAACTCGGCCCTGGTCAAGCTGCCCCGTGGCGCGAAAAACCTGATCATCGGCGGCATGAACGACAACACCGTGCTCGGCGGCGTACGCGCCACTGAAAGTGCCGGGTTTGCCGCGGCCAACGTGATCGGTATCGGCATCAACGGCACCGACGCCATCGGCGAATTGAAGAAAGCCAACAGCGGTTTCTTCGGATCGATGCTGCCTAGCCCGCACATCGAGGGCTATAAAACCGCGCAGATGATGTACGAGTGGGTCACTGTCGGCAAGGAACCGCCGAAATACACCGCGATGGATGAAGTGACGCTGATCACCCGTGACAACTTCAAGCCGGAACTGGAAAAGATCGGCCTGTGGAAATAAGGCGGTTCGCTTTCCTTGGCGGCCCTGGTAGCCGGGCCGTCTGATGGCTGTGATGAGGTGGTTATGCACGCGCAACTGAACGAACGACACACTGTTGGTGCCAGCCTGTGCTTCAGCGGCATCGGCAAGACCTTTCCCGGGGTCAAGGCGCTCGATGACATCAGCTTTACCGCCCATCCGGGTCAGGTACATGCCCTGATGGGCGAGAACGGCGCGGGCAAGTCGACGCTGCTCAAGATCCTCGGCGGCGCCTACATCCCCAACAGCGGCACCCTGCGCATCGGCGAGCGGACCATGGCGTTCAAATGCGCCGCCGACAGCATTGCCAGCGGCGTCGCGGTGATCCACCAGGAATTGCACCTGGTGCCGGAAATGACCGTCGCGGAAAACCTGTTCCTCGGGCATCTGCCCGCGCGTTTCGGTGTGGTCAACCGCCGTCTGCTGCGTCAGCAGGCGCTTGCCTGTCTCAAGGGCCTGGCCGATGAGATCGACCCCCAGGAGAAGCTCGGTCGTCTGTCCCTGGGCCAGCGCCAATTGGTGGAAATCGCCAAGGCACTGTCCCGTGGCGCCCACGTGATTGCGTTCGACGAGCCCACCAGCAGCCTGTCCGCACGGGAAATCGATCGTTTGATGGCGATCATCGGGCGCCTGCGGGACGAGGGCAAAGTGGTGCTGTACGTGTCCCATCGCATGGAAGAGGTGTTCCGCATCTGCGATGCGGTGACGGTGTTCAAGGACGGGCGCTACGTACGCACGTTCGAGGACATGGGCACGCTGACCCACGATCAACTTGTCACCTGCATGGTCGGTCGCGATATCGAGGACATCTACGACTACCGTCCACGGGAGCACGGCGCGGTGGCCCTCAAGGTCGACGGCCTGCTGGGACCGGGCTTGCGCGAGCCGGTCAGCTTCCAGGTGCACAAAGGCGAGATTCTCGGCCTGTTCGGGCTGGTCGGCGCGGGACGCACCGAGCTGCTGCGTTTGCTCAGCGGGTTGGCGCGCAGTAGCGCCGGGCATCTGGAACTGTATGGGCAAAAGCTGCTGTTGCGTTCACCGCGCAATGCCATTGCCGGTGGCGTGCTGCTGTGCCCTGAAGATCGCAAGAAGGAGGGCATCATTGCGCTGTCGAGCGTGGCTGAAAACATCAATATCAGTGCCCGTGGCGCGCATTCGGGCTTCGGCTGGTTGTTGCGCGACAACTGGGAGAAGAGCAACGCCGACAAGCAGATCAAGGCGCTGAAAGTCAAAACCCCCAACGCTGAGCAGAAGATCATGTACCTGTCCGGTGGCAACCAGCAGAAGGCCATTTTGGGCCGCTGGCTGTCGATGCCGATGAAAGTACTGCTGCTCGATGAGCCGACCCGGGGCATCGATATCGGGGCCAAGGCCGAGATCTACCAGATCATCCATAACCTGGCCGCCAGCGGTATCGCGGTGATCGTGGTGTCCAGCGACCTGATGGAAGTCATGGGCATTTCCGACCGCATCCTGGTGCTGTGCGAAGGCGCGCTGCGTGGCGAGCAACGCCGCGAACACGCCACTGAATCCAACCTGCTGCAACTGGCTTTGCCGCGCCAACGCGCCGACGGCCAGGCGAACTGAGAGGTAACTATGACCAGCCAAGACCAAGCGCTGCCGATGGCGCGCAAACCCCTGGACCTGCGCAGCCTGCTCGACAATTGGGCGATGTTGCTGGCGGCGGTGGGGATCTTCCTGCTCTGCGCCTTGCTTATCGACAACTTCCTCTCGCCGCTGAACATGCGCGGCTTGGGGCTGGCGATTTCTACCACCGGGATTGCCGCCTGCACCATGCTGTATTGCCTGGCGTCCGGGCATTTCGATTTGTCCGTGGGCTCGGTGATTGCCTGCGCCGGCGTGGTGGCGGCCATCGTGATGCGCGACACCGACAGCGTGCTGCTCGGCGTCGGCGCGGCGCTGCTGATGGGCCTGATCGTCGGACTGATCAATGGCATCGTGATCGCCAAGCTACGGGTCAACGCCCTGATCACCACCTTGGCGACCATGCAGATCGTGCGCGGCCTGGCTTATATCTTTGCCGATGGCAAGGCGGTCGGGGTGTCCCAGGATCAGTTCTTTATCTTCGGCAACGGCCAACTGCTGGGCGTACCGGTGCCGATCCTGATCACCCTGGTCTGCTTCCTGTTCTTCGGCTGGTTGCTCAACTACACCACCTATGGCCGCAACACCATGGCTATCGGCGGCAACCCGGAAGCTGCGTTGCTGGCTGGGGTCAATGTCGATCGCACCAAGATCATCATCTTTGCCGTGCATGGTCTGATCGGCGCCCTGGCGGGGGTGGTCCTGGCCTCGCGCATGACTTCCGGCCAGCCGATGATCGGCCAGGGTTTTGAACTGACGGTGATCTCTGCCTGTGTGCTGGGCGGGGTGTCGTTGAGCGGCGGTATCGGCATGATCCGTCACGTGATTGCCGGGGTGCTGATTCTGGCGATCATCGAGAATGCGATGAACCTGAAGAACATCGACACCTTCTACCAATATGTGATCCGTGGTTCGATCCTGCTGATGGCCGTGGTGATCGACCGTATGAAACAACGCTGAGAGCGATGATGCTTACCGATTGGTAACGCTCCAATCTCCAATGTAGGAGCTGTCGAGCTTTAGCGAGGCTGCGAAAGCGGCAGTACAGTCAACATGGATTTGGCTGACCCACCACTTTCGCAGCCTCGCTAAAGCTCGACAGCTCCTACAGGTTCAGGTTCAGGTTCAGGTGCGGGTACAGGCTCAGTCGGCGGAGAACTTCAGCACCGTCTTCTGGGTATAAGTCTGACCCGGGTCCAAGCGTGCTGAAGCGAAGTTCGGCTGGTTGGGCGCATCGGGAAAGTGCTGGGTTTCCAGGGTAAACGCACCCCAATGGTTGTAGGTCTTGCCCGCCTTGCCCTTGACCGAACCATCGAGGAAATTGCTGGTGTAGAACTGCACACCGGGCTCGCTGGTGTAAAGCTGCAAACGGCGTCCGGACGCTGGGTCGCGCACGTCGGCGGCCAGTTTGCCGACGTCACCCTGGGTGTCCAGTACCCAGTTGAAGTCGAAGCCACCCTGTTTCGGTTCGGCGAATTTGAGCTGGGCGTGATCGTCCTTGATGTGTTCGCCAATGGCGGTGGGTTTCAGGAAATCCATGGGCGTGCCCGCGACAGGGGCCAGTTCGCCGGTGGGAATCAAGGTGCTGTTGACCGGCGTGTAGTGGCTGGCGTGCAGGGTGGCGAGCTGTTTGAGCACATCGCCGTTACCGGCACCGGCAAGGTTGAAGTAGCTGTGGTTGGTGAGGTTCAGCACCGTGGGTTTGTCGGTGCTGGCTTTGTAGTCGATGTGCAGCTCGTTCTTGTCGTTGAGACTGTAAGTGACCTCGGTGGTCAGGTTGCCGGGAAAGCCCATTTCACCGTCTTTGGACAGGTAGGTCAGGGTGACACCGACCGAATCCTTGTTCTTGACGGGCTTGGCTTTCCACACGTGTTTGTCGAAGCCTTGGGCGCCGCCATGCAGCGAGTTCGGGCCGTCGTTGAGCGGCACCTGGTAGCGCTTGCCGTCCAATTCGAAGGTGCCGCCCGCCAGGCGATTGCCAAAGCGGCCGATGGTGGCGCCGAAGAACGCCGTGCCGCCCTGATAGCCCTGGACAGTGTCAAAGCCCAACACCACGTCGTCGAACTTGCCGTGCTTGTCCGGCACCTTCAATGACTGCAGCACGCCGCCGTAGGTGATGACCGTGGCTTGCACGCCATGGCTGTTGCGCAACACGTATTGCTCGACGGCGGTGCCGTCGTTGGTTTTGCCGAAGGGTTTATGTTCGCTGGAGAGGCCGTTGGCCTGGGCACAGAGGCTGGTCATCACCAGCGAGAGGCCGATGCCGGAAAGCAGGTGTCTGGATTGCCGCATGACTGAGCTACCTTTTATTGTTTTTGATTAAATAGTTAGACTATTATCTTTTTAAAGCGGAAAAGACGGTTTATTTATAGACAATACCTCGATATTTGCAATATAAAATAAGACTAAATAAGATCGGAGTGACCGTCACATGAATACCCAACACCCACCTGGCCGCCCAGCGTCATACCCGGATCTGCAAGATAAAACCGTGCTGATTTCCGGTGGCGCTTCGGGCATTGGTGAATCCATGGTCCGTGCCTTTGCGCGCCAGGGTGCCAACGTCGCTTTCGTCGACCGGGCACAAGCTCAGGGCGAACGCCTGGAGGCGCTGTTGCATGCCGAGGGTCACAGCGTCGAGTTCGGTCATTGCGATATCACCGACGAGATCGCCTACAAAGCCGCCATAGGCCGTTTCGCCCAGACCCTGGGGCCGATCAATGTGCTGGTGAACAATGCCGCCAATGACGTTCGCCACACCCTGGATGAAGTTGATTCGAACACCTTCGACAGGCTGATCTCCGTCAACCTCAAGCACGCCTTTTTTGCCGCCAAGGCCGTGGTACCGATGATGAAGGAAATCGGGAGCGGTTCGATTATCAACCTGGGCTCCGTGGGCTGGATGATGGCTTCCAGTGGATACCCGGTGTACGCCGCCAGCAAGGCTGCCGCCCATGGCATGACCCGAGCCCTGGCCCGTGAACTGGGGCCCAGTCGTATCCGTGTGAATACCCTCGTGCCGGGCTGGGTGATGACCGAAAAACAACTGACGATGTGGGTGGATGACGCGGCCAGGGAGCTGATCGCCCGCAGCCAGTGCCTGCCGGGCAGTGTCGAGCCTGAGCATATCGCCAATATGGCGTTGTTCTTGGCGTCGGATGTGTCGGCGATGTGTTCCGCGCAGAACTTTATCGTGGATGGGGGATGGGTTTAAGCCAGCCCAACCATCCTGGCCAGTTCGACGGTACGATTGGCATAGCCCCATTCGTTGTCGTACCAGGCATAGACTTTGACTTGAGTACCATTGATGACCATAGCCCCATTCGGACAATGGTACTGTCATGAAGTCAGTGAGTTCTGTTTTACACCGATTGCAGCGCATCGCGGCCAAGACTGATAAAATCCATTAGCTTCCTAAGTAAATGACCATGAGACGCCCATAATGAGTAATGAGCTGAGCGAGGAGGAGATGCGCCTGGCGCTATTTGGCCCCTCCAGCCCAAGCAGCGATCCTTTACCAACGCCTGAACCTGAACCCGTGTTCGTACCCGCTTCTGCGCCAACCCCCAAGCCTCGAGGTGTTGCGAAAGCACTCTCGCCAAAGCTGCGAGTCACGCTGCGTGCGACCAAGCAGTTCGGCGGTGACGTCGAGGTGCTGACCTATGATGCCAATACCCTGAGCACCTTCATCGCTGAGCAGGAGGCCAAGGCCGAGGCCAAAAAGAAGAAGTTCCGGTATTTCGAGTTGGTGTTGATCAAGCCCATCTAGCGGCTGTGATTCGGCTCACCGGATAGCTAGCGTCGGTGGAGTTCGTTGCCCGTGAAAATGATAGGTGTCCTACTGCGCCGAAGGGAAGCTATCGTCGGGGGCGGAACGGTGAATTCAGTGTGCTCGGCATCTACGGTGTACGACCACGTCCAACGGTAACTAGCGGTCGTTCATCAGCCAATGATCGGCGTCTTCCTGGCTGGTTTTCTGGCCCTTAAAATATCATTTTTTAGAATTAAGATGTTTGTTAAGTATTAAAAATAATAATATTAGTTTATAGCTAAATAGAATTATATTTTTGATATTGATTCCGTTATGTTTGGCCCCTACAACCTACCCCTAACCTCGGATGGTACCAATCGTGATCGAGATTCTGCGTACCATGCCGCAGAGCGCAGCTCGGACCCACCTCCGAACCTGCGTGGCATGACAGGGTGATCTACCGCTGATCCCTGGAGCAGAGTCGTTGGAAGGGAATTCGACGTATGTTGCTCATTCAATCCTGTGATGTGATTTTTTCCTCCCGTCTTGTCCCTGACAGACGCTACGCAATACTGCGGCCCCCTCCTGGTTTTCCTCCCGGCGCATAGCTTGGTCTCCCGAGTGCCACGCCCCATCGCGCAGGTTTTCCAGCGCTTGTAATGGGCGCTCGGCACCCATCGGAAAAACGCGTATGCCGCGCTGTCCTGACGACAGCGTGAATACCCGACTTCGCGATTTGGATGCATCGCCAATGATGGCGACCCGTTGGAGTGGATATGAAACGAGTCATACAACATGCCTGGGAGTCGACTTCAGCCTTGCGGCTCAGTCCGGCAGTCGTGGCCATGGGGAGCATGTTGCTGTCAGGAGGAATCCAGGCCCAGGAGGCCTCGAATCAGGATGATCGGACCTTGTCCACCGTGGTGGTCACCGGTAACCGGGGGGGCGAACAGCGCACGGTGACCAGCAGTCCGGTGCCGATCGATGTGGTCAGCGCCAAGCAATTGCAGAGCACCGGCAAGCCCGGCTTGATGGAAGCCTTGAGTGCGCTGATTCCATCCTTGACCCTGCCGGAAAAAACCGGCTGGGACGCCAGTGGCATGGCTCGCGCGCCCAACCTGCGGGGCTTGAGCGCCGCTGAAGTGTTGGTACTGGTCAACGGCAAGCGCCGCCACACCAGCGCGACCTTGAACATCAACGGTATCAACACCGGTGCGGCGCCGGCGGACCTGGATTTCATCCCCATCGGTGCCATCGATCATGTCGAAGTGCTGCGCGATGGTGCCGCCGCCCAGTACGGCTCCGACGCCATTGCCGGGGTCATCAACGTCATCCTCAAGGCCGACACCAGCGGCACCTCGGTGACCAATGCCGGCATCGGCTATGACGGCAAGAAGCAGACCGTCCAGCAAAGCCTCAACAAGGGCTTCGAGATAGGTGACGGCGGCATCGTGCAGTTGGCCCTGGATGTACGCAGTCAGAACGATGACAACAAGGCCAGCGCCAATGGCTATAGCTACGAGCAGGCCTATGGTCTGGCGGGCAAGTCCACCTATGGTGGGTACGGCACACCCAAGATCAATCTGCAGACCCTGGGTTACAACGCCGAGTTGCCGATTGACGACCGGTTCAGTCTGTATTCCTTCACCACCTATTCGCACCGCAAGGCCGAGCAGGGGCAGAACTTCCGCTTGCCGACCATCACCAACACGATTACCACCGGCCCCAATGGTTATCCGGCGGGGTATGTGCCGACCTGGTACATCGATGAAGACGATTTCCAGGCGGCGTTCGGTGGCAAGGGCAAAGTCGGCCAGTGGGACTGGGACCTGTCCACCACCTATGGGCGCAACGCGGCGGAGCAGGGGACCTGGGACAACCAGAACCCGTCCCTGGGTGAGGCGACACCCAACAGCTTCAAGTCCGGCACCTGGATTTCCACCGAACTGACCACCAACCTGGATTTCAAGCGCGGCTTCGATATCGGCCTGCAAAAGCCACTGGACCTGTCCTACGGCTTTGAGCATCGACGCGACGGCTACGAGGTGAAGGCCGGGGACTGGGCTTCCTATGCCGACGGTGGTTACTGCGTTGCACCTGGCAACTGCGCCTCTTCCGGAGCCCAGGTCACCAACGGCATCTCCCCGGACGAAGCCGGCAGTGCGTCGCGCAACAGCCTCGCCAGCTACGTCGATGTGGGCTTCAACCCGGTTCCGGATTGGTACGTGGGCACGGCGCTGCGCTATGAGCATTACAACGAAGGGGTAGGCGCGACCCGCAGCGGCAAGCTGACCACACGTTATGATTTCACCCCGCAGTTCGCCGTGCGCGCGACCGTGAGCAATGGCTTCCGTGCGCCGTCCCTGGCCAACAGTTTGTTCAGTGCCCGCTCGACCACCTACGGTGTGGTGGATGGTGTCTATCAGTCGATCAATTACGGCGTGCTGCCGGTGGGCTCGGCCGCCGCCAGGGCCTTGGGTGCCGAAAACCTCAAGCCCGAGCGATCCACCAACTTCAGCCTCGGGTTCACCCTGACACCCAGCGATCGCCTGAGCCTGACGGCCGATGCCTATGTGATCAACCTGCGCGACCGCATCACCCTGACCAATACCTTGCTGGGGAGTGAAGTCACCCAGGTGCTGCTCAACAACGGTATCAACTCGACCTCCGGCGGGCAGTACTTCATCAATGGTGCCGACACCCGCACCAAGGGCGTGGACCTGGTCGGCAATTACAGCCAGGACCTGGGTCGGTTCGGCTCCCTGAAGTGGACCGCAGCGTTCAACTGGAACCAGACCCGGATCCTCGACTACAAGGCCTCCACCTCGATCCTCGGCACGCCCTATGAACTGATGGATCGCCAGGCGCGCAACCTGATCACCGACATCCAGCCCAAGACCAAACTCATCCTGGGTGGCGACTGGAGCATCGACCGCTTCAACATCAACCTGGCTTTGACCCGTTACGGCTCCTACAAGGAGGTCAATGACGCCAACGACCGCTCCCTGGATCGGGTGTATGGCGCCAAATGGATTGCCGATCTGGACCTGGGCTACAACCTCAGCAAAGCGCTGAATATCGCCATCGGGGCCAAGAACCTGTTTGACACCTACCCCAAGAAACAGGGGGTGCCCAGCAGCACCATGGTCAGCAGCTATGGCACTTACTCACCCTTCGGTTTTACCGGCGGCTACTACTACACCCGCCTGACCTACGCCTTTTAAGGCTAGCGCCGCCGACGCTGTTCGGTCCCCCTGGAAAAACACCCTGATGTGTTATTGCGTGCGAGGAATAGATCATGCCCATTGTTGCCAAACCCTTTGACCTCATCGATGAGGTGAATGCCTACCCGGTTCGCAAGAGCCGTGCACCGACTGCGATCAAGGCCTTGCGGGTGGTGCCGTCCCGTCATCCCTGGCGCTGGGCCGGATCGGTGTTCGCCGTGCTGGTGCTGTTTGCCATCGGGCATTCCCTGGCCACCAATCCACGTTGGGAATGGGGGGTGTTTGGCCAATGGTTCTTCTCGGCATCGGTGCTGCGAGGCCTGGCGCAGACGCTGTTGCTGACCCTGTTGAGCACGGTGTTCAGCATCCTCCTCGGCACCGCGCTGGCGCTCGCACGCCTGTCCGGCTCGCCGTTGCTGGCGGCGCTGGCCTGGGGGTATATCTGGTTTTTCCGCTCGATGCCGGCGTTGCTGGTGCTGATCATCCTGTACAACTTCGCCTATCTGTACGACCACATTGTGCTGGGCGTGCCATTCACCGACCTGGTGTTTGCCCAGTGGTCGACGGTGGATGTGCTCAGCCAATTTACCGTGGCGGTACTGGGCTTGAGCCTGATGCAGGGTGCCTATGCGGCGGAGATCATTCGTGGCGGCCTGATCGGTGTGGACGCCGGCCAGCATGAAGCCGCCGCGGCGCTGGGATTGCCGGCGTCGCGGCGGGTTTTCCGGATCATCCTGCCCCAGGCGCTGCGTTCGATCCTGCCTTCGGGTTTCAACGAAATCATCGGCCTGGTCAAGGGCACTTCCATCGTTTACGTGCTGGCCCTGCCGGAGCTGTTCTACACCGTGCAGGTGATCTACAACCGCACCCAGGCGGTGATCCCGTTGTTGATCGTCGCCACGGTCTGGTACCTGATCATCACCACCGTACTCACCAGTGCCCAGTACTACGTCGAGCGGCACTTTGCCCGTGGCACGGCGCGGGTCTTGCCGCCGACGCCATTGCAGCGGATGCGCCACTGGCTCAAGGAGCAATCCCATGGCTGAGGCCGCCATCCAGGTGCCCGCCGGGCGCATCCAGATCCAGGGCGTAGGCAAGCGCTTCGGCAATCAGCAGGTGCTCAAGGACATCGACCTGAGCATCGAGCCGGGCCAGGTCACGGTGATCCTGGGGCCTTCCGGCTCCGGCAAATCAACGCTGCTGCGCACCATCAACCACTTGGAGAAAATCGACAGCGGCCACATCACTATCGACGGTGAATACGTCGGCTATCGACGCAAGGGCGACCTGCTCTACGAACTCAAGGAACGGGAGGTTCTCAAGCGTCGGGTCGAGGTCGGCTTCGTGTTCCAGAGCTTCAACCTGTTCCCGCATCTCACGGCCTGGGAAAACATCGCCGAAGCACCGCTGGCCCACAAACGCTGGAGCAAGGCCCAGGCCCGGGCCAAGGCCGGGGAACTGCTGGCCAGGGTTGGCCTGGCGGATAAAGCCGATGCTTATCCGCGCCAGCTTTCCGGAGGCCAGCAGCAGCGGGTCGCCATCGCCCGGGCCCTGGCCCTGGATCCCAAGGTCCTGCTGTTCGATGAACCGACCTCAGCCCTCGACCCGGAACTGGTGGGTGAGGTGCTGGACGTGATCAAGGGGCTGACCCGGTTGGGCGTCACCCTGGTCATCGTCACCCACGAGATTGGATTTGCCCGGGAAGTGGCGGATCACGTGGTGTTTCTCTGCGATGGCCAATTGATCGAACAAGGGCCGCCGGAACAGATCTTTCGTCAGCCCCGTCATCCACGCACCATCGCCTTCCTCGGCAAGGTGCTGTGAATTTTCCCGTGTTAAAGGAGTAACTGCCCATGTTGGTAAAGACTGCCCGTGTGACCTTATTGGCGCTTGCCGTCAGCCTCGCCCTGCCGGTATTGGCCGCTGAAAGCGCCAGTGTGCCGACTGTGCAAAAGGTTGATCTGAGTCCCGACCGCCAGCGCATCCATGCCCCGCGCAACGAGGCGGCCATCGCGCAAATCCCCCCGGGCTTCAAGTTCGCCCAGCCCGGCAAGTTTACCGTGGCCGTGTCGGGGGTGGCCGGGCCGCCCCTGGCGCTGCTGGCCAATGACGATAAAACCACCATCGGCAGCGAGGCCGACACCGCGCAGTTGGTGGCCGACAGCCTGGGCCTGCAATTGAACGTGGTGCAGACCAGTTGGGAGGATTGGCCCCTGGGCGTCAGTTCGGGTAAATACGACGCGGTGATCAGCAACGTGACCGTGACCGAGGCCCGCAAGAAGCGCTTCGACTTCGCCACCTATCGCCAGGACGTCCTGGGTTTCTACGTCAAGACCACCAGCAAGATCACCTCCCTCAAGGAGGCCCGGGACATCGCCGGGCTGAAGATCATCGTCGGCTCCGGCACCAATCAGGAAAAAGTCCTGCTGGCCTGGAACGAGGCCAACGAAAAGGCCGGTATCGCACCGGCGCTGTTGCAGTACTTCGATGATCAAGCCGCGGCGCAGCTGGCGGTGCAGTCGGGACGCAGCGACGCCCTGTTTGGCCCCAATTCGGTGTTTGCCTATTCGGCGGCGATCACCGGCGGCATCAAGCTGGTGGGCATCGTCAACGGTGGCTGGCCACTGCGGGCCGATATCGCCGTGACCACCCGCAAGGACAATGGACTGGTCCAGCCGATCCACGCCGCCCTGGAAGGCGCGATTGCCGGCGGTCAATACGAACAGGTGCTCCAGCGTTGGGGCCTGGATGTGGAGCGCATCGACAAGTCACTGATCAACCCACCCGGCTTGCCGGATTGAAACCTTCAGGGGAGTAATGAATATGGGACTGACTCGACGTGAAGCGCTTTCCAGCATCGCCGCCGTGGGAGGCGAGAAAGCGCTCAGGGATACGCTTGCCATATTGGGATTGGGGCCGTCGTCGCACCGGCGGCCGCAACCCTTGAAGCTGCAAAAGGACCTGGGGCAGGGCACCCGTGTGCTGGTGCTCGGCGCCGGGATTGCCGGGTTGGTGACTGCCCTGGAACTGACCCGGGCCGGGTTCAAGGTGCAAGTGCTGGAAGCCCGTGACCGTGTGGGTGGCCGTACCTGGAGCCTGCGCCACGGTGATCGGGTCGACTACAAGGATGGGCGCACGCAGACCGTGGCCTTTGACCCGGGCCTGTATTTCAACGCAGGCCCGGCGCGGATTCCCAGTCAACATCGGACCTTGCTCGATTACTGCAGTGAACTGGGCGTGCCGCTGGAAGTATTGGTCAACAGCAGCCATGGCGCTCAGGTGCGCCCGGACCTGCAACAGCCGGCGTTCACCGTCGGCCAGGCGGTCAACGATGCCCGTGGGCATCTGTCGGGGTTATTGGCCACGGCGGTGCGCCGTGATGCCCTGGACGATGTGTTGAGCGCCGAGGAACGTAGCCGCCTGCTGGCGTTCCTGCAGGTCTATGGTGATCTGTCACAGGAGCTGGCTTTCGAAGGCAGCATTCGCTCCGGCCACCTCGAATCGCCCCGGCATCCCGGGGCATTGCCCGCTCGCCCGACCCCGGTGGCCCTGGAGCGACTGCTGCATCCGGAGCTCTGGGGCGCGTTGCTGCACACTGAGTTTCCCGAGTTCTCGGCCACCATGTTCCAGCCGGTGGGCGGGATGGATCGCATCACCGATGCCTTCTACCTGCGCCTGACCGAACAGGTGCAACTGGGTGCCCAGGTGCGCCGTATCCGTCAGCTTGAGGACGGCGTGGCGGTGACCTATCACGATCAGCACAGTGGCCGCGAACAGGTGGTGCGTGCCGACTATCTGGTGTCGACCTTGCCGCTGCCACTGCTGGCCAGACTGGACACCGACTTCAGCGATCCGGTGAAGGCGGCGCTGCTCAGCACCCGCAGTGTTCAGGCAACCAAGGTGGCCTGGCAATCCCCGCGCTTCTGGGAAACCGATTACCGCACCTACGGCGGGTTGTCCTGGATCGAACACCCGGCGCGGGTGCTGTGGTACCCCAGCAACGACCTGAATACCCGCGAGGGACTGTTGGTGGCCGGCTATGTCACAGGTCCTGGTGCCGATGCCTTCGGTGAGCAGCCCCTTGAGGCGCAATACGCGACCTCCCGGGAGGCGGTCGAGCTGCTGCACCCGGGGTACTCCCGGCAACTGCGTCACCCTCTGGCGGTGTCCTGGGAGCAGATCCCCTACAGCGAAGGCCCATGGCTGCAACGCGAACACTTTCCCGCCGAGGCCAGCGCCCTGCTGGAAGAACCCCATGGCCGGGTGTATTTCGCCGGCGACGGCCTGGTGCAAAGCGGTGTCGGCATCTGGCAGGAGTCGGCCGCCAATTCGGCGCGCCATGTGGTCGGGCAGTTGGCCGAGCGAATCATCCGGCAGCGACAGACAGCGGCCCTGGCCGCGTCATAAGCATTCATTGAAGGAGAAACAAGATGAGCAGCAGCATTCAACGTACCAGCGTCGGCGATTTCCCTATCTCGCAAACCGTGACCGTGCCGGCCTCCGCCGGCCTGGTGTTCGTCAGTGGCACCTTGCCGGACCTCGCTGACCCGCAAGCCCCGGCGGGTACTCCGGCGGCCTATGGCAATACCGAGGTGCAGACCGTTTCAGTGTTCAACAAGCTGCGCAAGATCCTCCAGCAACAAGCTCTGGACCTGGGGGATATCGTGCAGTTGCGAGTGTTCCTGGTAGGCGCCGAGGAGACGGGCGGCAAGCTCGATTTTGCTGGACTGCAAGCCGGGTATACGCAGTTTTTCGGCACCCGCGAGCAGCCCAACAAACCGGCACGCACGGCCTTGCAAGTGGTGGCCTTGCCATTGCCCGGCGCCCTGGTGGAAGTCGAGGCGATAGCGGCCAGGACGGCTTGATCGCTCGTCCTGTCATCCGGTTGAAAGCGCTGATCACTGGAGCGTGATCAGCGCTCAGAGATCGTAGCGCACCGACAGCAACAGGGTTCGCGGATCGTTGATCGAGTAGTAGCGGGCGCCACTGGACGGCACATACCCGACCGATTGCGGATAGGCCCGGTCCAGCAGGTTCTTCACCGACAGCGTGGTGGTCCAGTGACCGTCGCCGCTGACATAGCTGGTGTGGGCGTTCCAGAAGGTTTGTGTCGGGATTTCCTGGATATCATCGTTCAGCGCATTGGCGTAGGACTTGGTCTGGAATTGCGCGTCGGTGCCGGCCTGCAAGGTGCCGGGCAGCCCGATCGGGATGGTGTAGTTGAGGCCGACGCTGGCGTTCCAGCGTGGCGAGTACACCAACTGCTTGCCGTCGGCATTGACGCCGGCGCCGCCGGCATTTGCGAAGTCGTCGTACTTGCTTTGCAGGTAGCCGAGGTTGGCGGTCAGTTGCAGGTCGCTGCTCAGTGCGGTCAGGGTTTCCAGCTCGACGCCGTAGGTGTGGGCCCGACCGACGTTGGTCCGCAGGCTCACGCCCAGCGCCGGGTCGTAGGCGTTGGTCTGCAGGTCCTTGTAGTCGTTGTAGAACAGGGCGACGTTGGCCCGCAGGCGTTGGTCGAAGAAGTCTCCCTTGAAGCCGGTTTCCCAGGTGGTGACGTCCTCCGGGGAGAAGGCCTGTTCGGCGGCGGCCAGGGTCGGTGCGCGGTTGTCATAGCCACCGGCCTTGAAACCTTTGGCGACGTAGGCGTACTGGTTCAGATGCGCGGTCCAGGCGTATTCGAAGCCGAGTTTCGGGCTGGTGGATTGCCAGGACTGGCTCACATTGGCGGTGAAGTTGGTGCCGGTGATCTGCCGGTTGGTATTGATGGCGTAGTTGGTGTAGTCGAAGTTCTTGTGCTCATGGGTAGAGCGTAGCCCGGCGATCAGCGACAGCCGGGGCGTGATCTTGTAACTGCCCTGGCCGTACAAGGCGTAGCTTTCGGTGTCTGTGGTGCTGTACTGGCCCTGGCCGATCACCTGGTTGCGCGCAATCGAGTAGGTCAGGCTGTCACGGTCGGCTTCGAATTTTTCACGGTACAGGTACAGGCCGGTGCTGAAGCTGAAATCGTCGTAGTCGCCGTTGAGCTGGAATTCCTGGGTGACATAGTTCTGGTTATAGGTGATCAGGTTCTGCTGAATCAGCGCGGCCTGTCCCGAGTTGTCATAGTCCACGGGTTGGTTGAACGCGGAGTAGGCGGTCACCGACTTGAAGTTCAAGTGGTCATCGATCGTATAGATGGCGCGCAGTACCGAACTGCCCTGATCGAGGCGGTTCTTTGGGTCGAGGCTGCTGTAACTCTTGAATTTGTCGAAGTGGCCGTTGGCATCAAAAGGGGTGTAGCTGGTGGTGTCGCCACGGTCGAAGGTGCCGGCCAGGGTCAGTTGCACGTCCCACGGCGAATCAATGGGATTGAAGCGCAGCTTGCCGCGGTAGGACTGTATGTCGATGTTGTTCACGTCTTTTCCTCGGGTCGGATCGGAGACGGTGCCATCGCGGCTCAGGCGAATCGCCGAAAAACTCCCGAACAAGGCGTTGTCCACCAACGGGCCGCTGATCAGCAGGCGGGCGTTCTGCGCGTCGTAGTTGCCGGCGCCGAGTTCGAAGAAACCCCGGGTTTCCTGGGTCGGGTCGCGCGTGATCACCCGGATCGCTCCCGCGCTGCTGTTACGTCCATAGAGCGTGCCCTGGGGGCCGCGCAAGACTTCGACACGTTCGACGTCGTTGAAGTCGAGCATCGAGGAAATAGCCCGCGGGATATACAGGTCATCGGCGTAGACCGCGACAGCAGACTCCTGGATCGGATCGGTCTCGCCGATGCCGCGAATGCCGTAGGTCTGCGCACTGTAGGAAATCGACTGACGGCTCAGGCTCAGGTTCGGTACTTGCCCGGAAAGGTCGCGGATGCTTTTGATCTGCTTGTCCTCAAGGGCTTTTTCGTCGAATGCGGAGATCGCCAGCGGGGTCTTTTGCAAGTCCTCGGCGTGGTGTTCGGCCGTGACCGTGACAACGGGGAGGGCTCCCTCCTTGGTGTCTTCCTCGGCGTGGGCCGACAATCCGAACAGAGCCAACGATATGGCCAGCGTCAGACGGTTTGAAGTGAAGATGTCGTGCATGGTGAACCCCTGGTGTGTAGAAGTGACGTTGGTGTCGTTATGTTTTTTTGGGCAAAGCGTTGCCGGGGCCATGATTCGAAAGCCATGGCAGCGGCGGTTTGAGTCGGTTTCAGGTTTGGCTGTGGCGGTTGACCGTGGAGTGATGTCGGCCGGAAAAAACGCGCAGTTCCGTGGGCCTCCACCTGGTCAGGGGTCGGTGATGGTTGTAACAATATTTGTATATTAAGCGGCTGTAAAAGTCCGATTAGTTATAAGTTAATTATAAAAAATAGGCATTAAGTTTGTAGATTAAATGCGTAACTCTGATGTTGATATAGGGCGATCAAAACGTAGTCGCGGGCAAGCCACGCTCCCACGGGGGATGGATAACCCGTGGATATGCGACTTGCCCGCGATGACAAACGGTGGGTAGTGCCTGGGTGCTCCGTCTCGGCAACATCCTGTCGGAGCACCTGAAGCACACAATCAATAAAGGCCCTGCCCCCTTGAGTCCTACCCCAGAACAAACATCGCCACCGCCGCCACCCCCATCACGGCCGTCGCCACCCAGCCCAGGGCAATCAACGGCCGGCTTGCCGTGAAGTCGCCCATCACCGATTTCTTCGACACCAGCATGATGATGACCACCATCAGCGGCACCGCCACGACCCCGTTGATCACGGCACTCCAGAACAGCGCTTTCATGGGGCTGATGGGCGAGTACTGGATGGCCAGCGCGGCGAGTACGCTGATGGCGATGATGCCGTAGAACCCCCGGGCATCGCGCACTTTACGTTCGAGGCCTTCATTCCAGCCCAACGCTTCGGAAAGGGCGTAGGCGCCAGAGCCCGCGAGCACCGGTACGCCGATCATGCCAACGCCGAGTATGCCGAGGGCGAAGAGCAGGTAGGCGAAGTCACCGGCCAGTGGCCGCAGGGCGTTGGCGGCTTGTGCCGCGGTGTTGATGTCGGTCACACCAGCCACGTTCAGGGTTACGGCCGTCGCGAGAATGATGAAGTAGGCGGTAATGTTGGAGTAGAGCATGCCACTCCAGGTGTCCCAGCGGATACGTTGCAACTCCTTGCGCGCTTCGCGCGGGTCTTGATTGAGCGGTGCATTCAGGGGGGGGTTCAGCATGTCCTCGACTTCTTCCGAGGTCTGCCAGAAAAACAGATAAGGGCTGATGGTCGTGCCGAACACCGCCACGACCACCGCGGCAGCGGTCGCGTTCGGGGTGAAGTGGGGCCAGACGGTACGCAGGGCGACCTGCTCCCACGGGATATGCACGGTAAACAGTACGGCGGCGTAAGCCAGCAGCGAAAGCGTCAGCCACTTCAGGAAAAACACGTAGCGGTGATAAGGGACGAACATCTGCAGTGCCAGTGTCCCGAAGACGAAGAGCGCGGTCATGAGGTGTCGGTTGATGCCACTGACCAGTTCCGCCACCTCTCCCATGGCGGCCACGTCGGCAGCAATGTTCAGGGTATTGGCGATGAGCAGGAGCAGAACGACACTCTGTAGCACAATGGGTGGAAAGGCCGTCTTGATGTTGGCCGCGAGTCCCTTGCCGGTGACTCGGCCGAGGTTGGCGCACATCGATTGAACGGCGGCCATCAGGGGAAAGGTCAGCGGCATCGTCCACAGCATGTTCAAGCCGAATTGGGCGCCCGCCTGTGAGTAGGTGGCGATACCGCTGGGATCGTCGTCGGCCACGCCGGTGATGAGCCCGGGGCCCAGCTTCGACAGCGGGTGCTCTTTCAGGCGCCCCCACAGAACCCGGAAAATATTGGTACGGGGAGCGCGTTCAACGTCCATCGATACACCTCAAGAGTGCTGCGCCGGGAAGGGGGGAGTGAGCGATGCTGTTGAGGGGCAACGGTTTACACCGATGACAAGTATAGAGGTCAAGGTTGCCCATCTCTATATGAATACAGGGCTATTGTTTCAAACGTTTGATCCAGTCATAAAGGTTGGCGCCATCCCTCGACAGTTAGCTACCTGAGCATCGGCACAGATAGTACTGGCGACGGTCATCCACCTCCAGGTCGAACAGTTTCACCCATTCACCCGACAGGCAAGGTCCATAGTGAACATCGATACCCGCATCAAATTCCGCCATCTGCTGTGTTTTCTCGAAGTGGCCCGCCAAGGCAGTCTGACGCGCGCCTCGGACAAACTGGCGATCAGCCAGCCGGCGCTTTCCAAAACCCTCAAAGAGCTGGAAACCCTGCTGGCCACGACTCTGTTCGCGCGCAGTAAAAGCGGTGCGGTGTTGACTGAAGCCGGGGTGGCTTTTCTGCGTTATGCGGGGCCGAGTGTACAAGCGCTACGCGAGGGGGTGAACAGCCTGCGTTCCGGCGAGCATGAACCGGTCACCGCGAGGCTCGGCGTACTCTCCACCGTGGAAAGCCTGCTGGTACCGGAAGTCGTCTGCCGTTTGCACGCTCGACATCCTGCGCTGGTCGTCAGTGTGGTCACTGGGCCGAGTGCGTACCTGCTGTCCCAACTGCGGGTCGGTGAGTTGGACCTGGTGGTCGGGCGCATGACCGAGAGTCCGCAGATTCTTGGGCTGGCATTCGAACATCTGTACAGCGAGTCCATGACCTTGGTGGTGCGTAACGGCCATCCGCTATTGGCCGATTCGCGGGCGCCTAAAAATCTTGAAGACTACCCATTGGTATTGCCATTGGCGGGGACGACGATTCGCAAGTTCGCCGACAGTCTGTTTGTGCAGCATGGCATCAGCCCGCCAAGCCAGAGACTGGAAACCCTGTCATTAACCTTGAGCCGACGTTACGTGCAGTGCAGCCAGGCGATCTGGGTGGCGCCATTCGACGCTGTACGGCAAGACCTGAGTCGAGGTGAGTTGGTGGAGCTGGAGCTGGGGATTCGCGAGCCCGGTGGTTCGGTGGGGCTGTGCAGCAATCCGGCGCTGCCGATGCCATTGGCGGCCCAGTGGTGTGTGGATGTGCTGCGCGAGGTTGGGCAGGAGTATCGAGATGGACGTTATCCGTAACCATTTGGATAGGGGGGGCAATATTGCGTGAGGTGATATCAGGGAACTGCGCCACAGACTGCAACTCGGCAGGGCGCGCAGTTGACCGGCGCCCTGCTTTTTTCGTCTTGTTACAGCAGCGACAGCGGGTAGCTGATAATCAACCGATTCTCGTCGAACTCGTTGGTGCTGTAGTCTCGACGCATGTTTGAGTTACGTAGCCTCAGCGACAGGTTTTTGAGGGTGCCTGACTGTATGACGTAAGCCAGCTCCGACTCCCGCACCCACTCCCGGCCGTTGCTGGTAGTGGTGGTGTGCACGTTGTCGCCACGGATGTAGCGGTTCATTATCGTCAGGCCGGGGATGCCGAGGGCGGCGAAGTCGTAGTCATGGCGCAGTTGCCAGGAGTGCTCGCCGGCGTTGTCGAAGCTGGAGTTATAGCTGTCGTTGGCCAGTGTGCCGCCGCTGGTGCCATTGACTCGCATCCAGTTGTCGCCGTTGACCTTTTGCAGGCCGAGGTAAAAGGTGTTGGCTGCGTACCTTGCCGAAAACATCCCTGACCAGGTTTTGTTATCAAGATGACCTGCCAGATGGCTGCCATCGTCCTTTCCGGTGAAGAAACCGAGGTTGGCGCCCAGTATCCAATCGCCCATCGGCTGACGGTGAGTCAGGTTGAAATACTGCTGCTGGTAGATATCTTCCAATTGGGCATGCCACACGCCGACTTGGGTGCGATTGTCGTTGAAGGTGTATTCGGCACCACCAAAGTTGAAGCGGTCGGACGTCACCTTCGGCACGTTGAATAGCGACATGTCCTCCATGAGGCCATCGTTGCGTGGGCTGTTGCCACGGAACTGGCCGCCATAAAGCGTCAGGCCATCGATTTCCCTGGACGTGATCTGTCCCCCGCGAAAGGTTTGCGGCAGCGAGCGGCCGTCATCGGAGCGCAGGATGGGCAGTACGGGCATCCATTCTCCGACCTTCAACTCCGTCTTGGAAAAGCGCGCCTTGACGGCCACTCCAGTACGTCCGAAATCATCTGCCGGAGAGCCGTCACTGTGGATGGGCAGCAACTGCGTGCCCCCCGTGCCCTTGCTGCCATCGAGCTTCATTGAATACAGCCCCAGCACATCGACACCAAAACCGACCGTGCCTTGGGTGAAGCCGGAGCGGGCGTCGAGGATGAAGCTCTGGGTCCACTCCTGGGCAGTGCGTTGCGCGTTGGCGGGGTTGACGAAATCACGATTGATGAAGAAGTTCCGAATATTCAGATTGACGTTGGCATCGTCGATAAATCCGGCTGCCTGGGTGGTGACTGGAACAAGGACGCTGGCGGCGACAGCGGCTGGAAGTGCGCTGATGAGATGACGAATTTCGGGCATGGCAAGGGACCTTCTTATAGTTATATGAGGGCATCGAATTCGGGGCTGGTTAGTGCTTTTGAACATTTCTTGCGGGGAATGCTTCAAGAAAAGAGGCCTGGAGGGCGGCTTCTTTTACCAACAATCAAGGGTGATCAGTCCTTGATGACTTCAACATCGCGCGGGGACATGAAGTACATCCAGATCAGGGCGATGAAGTACATCGCCGGGATCATCATGAGCAGCACGCTGTAGTTGTTGTTCGTCGCGGTCAGTACCGCGCCGACGATCTGGGTCATGAACATGCCGCCAATCGCAGCGCACATGCCACCGAAACCGAACACGGTACTGATCAGGTCCTTGGGCGTGTAATCCATCACCAGGCTCCAGATATTCGCAGTCCAGGCCTGGTGTGCACCGACGGCCAGGGCGATGGCCAATACCGCAATCCACAAGCCGCTGGCATTGGCGGCGAAAATCACGCCGATGATGGTGATCGCGAATATCAACATCGATAGCAGTCGCGATGTGGTCGCACGCATGCCGCGACCGATCAGCCAGGAAGAAAGGATCCCGCCGCCGATACTGCCGAAGTCGGCCGTCAACCAGATCAGCATGAGCGGAATGCCCATCTGGGTAACGCTGATGCCCAGGTTGTATTGCTGATTGAGGAACGGCGGCAGCCAGTACAGGTAGAACCAGAACACGGGAGCCGTGAGCGCATAGGCCAAGGCAAACGCCCAGGTGCCGCGCATGCGCAGGATGCGTGAGAAGGGGACTTTGGCCGACGCCGGCTCGACGTCCTTATTGATGTAATCCAGCTCGCTTTGGCGCACGGTGGGGTGATCTTCGGGGTTGTGGTACTTCAAGCTCCACCACACCACCCAGATCAGGCCCAGCAGGCCCATGCAGATGAACGCCGCTTGCCAGCCCCATACGGACAGGATCAAGGGCAGCAGGGCAGGGGTCATCATCGCGCCAACGTTGGTCCCGGCATTGAATATGCCGGTCGCGACAGCGCGCTCACCGGCTGGGAACCACAGTCGCGTGGTCTTCATGCAGGACGGGTAGTTGGCGGCTTCGGTCAGGCCGAGAATGAAACGGCAGACCATGAAGCCGACGGCGGAGGTCGCCAGGCCATGGGCGCCCGTGGTGAAACTCCACAGCAACACGGCCAGGAAGAATGCACGCTTGACGCCGACCCGATCGATGAAGCGGCCTTGCAGCACAAAGCCGATGGCATAACCGACCTGGAACCAGAAGTTGATGTTGGCGTAATCCATCGCCGTCCAGCTCATTTCCTTGGCGAGGAGCGGTTGCATGATGCCAAGGGCGGCGCGGTCGATGTAGTTCAGTGTGGTGGCGAAAAATACCAGGGCGAGCATGCCCCAGCGGGTTTTGCCGACGGCCATGGCATCGCGGATTTTTTCACCGATACCCGGGGGCGCCGCAGTTGTGCGGGAAGTTACTTCGGTTTGAAACATGGCTAAGGCCCTATTCTTGAAATTGTTATGAGCTGGCGGGTGACACGACCGGGGACGATTAAATTCCCAAGGCATTGGCTAACGGTGTTGCGGGCTCGTCCTATGAATGTGCAGCTAGTTTTGAGCAGCGAGCGAAACAGCGTCAATTGGCAAAGGCGGCTTTTGTTCGATAATCGAACACAAAACTAACTGGTTAGTACATTTGTGATTGTCGTGCTAATTTCACAAGCGAATAATTCGCTGCAGCACCCAGCATGGCCCCGAACAGGCTGATCAATCCGGTGCTTTAACAGGGCGGCCCGTAGCAGCCGCATTCATCCAGGAGCCCGCAGCATGCAGCGTTCGATTGCCACCGTTTCCTTGAGCGGCACCTTGCCGGAGAAACTCGAAGCCATTGCGGCCGCGGGTTTTGACGGTGTGGAAATCTTCGAAAATGATCTCCTTTACGATGATGGCAGTCCGCGCAACATCCGGCAGATGTGTGCTGATCTGGGTATCGCTATCACCTTGTTTCAACCGTTTCGCGACTTCGAAGGCTGCCGTCGTGATCGCTTGCAGCGCAATATCGACCGCGTCGAGCGAAAGTTCGACTTGATGCAGGAGCTGGGCACCGACCTGGTTCTGGTGTGCAGTAACACCGCTACGGATTCGCTGGGCGATGAACGTATTCTTCTGGATGACCTGAGCCTGCTCGCCGAGCGCGCCGGCGCTCGAAACCTGCGGATTGGCTACGAAGCGCTGGCGTGGGGGCGTCATGTCAACACCTGGCAGCAGGTGTGGAACCTGGTACGCCAGGTCGATCATCCGGCGCTTGGCGTGCTGCTCGACAGCTTCCATACCTTGTCACTCAAGGGCGACCCCAGTGCCATTGCGCAGATTCCCGGCGACAAGATTTTCTTCGTGCAGATGGCTGATGCACCGCTGTTGGCCATGGATGTGCTGGAGTGGAGCCGACATTTCCGCTGCTTCCCCGGCCAGGGGGAGTTTGATCTGGCCGGATTCCTCGCGCCAATCCTGCGTAGCGGTTACACCGGGCCGTTGTCGCTGGAAATCTTCAACGATGGCTTCCGTGCCGCGCCGCCTCGAGCCAACGCGGCGGATGGCCTGCGCTCGCTGCTGTACCTGGAAGAAAAAACCCGCAGGCTGTTGGAAAAAGACGTCGAGCCGATCAACACCGACATACTCTTCAACCCACCTTCGGCAAGCCGCTATGACGGCGTTGAGTTCCTCGAGTTCGCGGTAGATGAAGCCCAGGGTGCACGGCTGTCCACCTGGCTGGAGAACCTCGGCTTTGCCCATCTCGGTCAGCATCGCTCGAAAGCGGTCAGCCTGCTGGGTCAAGGCGATATCAAGATCGTGCTCAACGCCGAACCCTATTCGTTCGCCCATAACTTTTTCGAGGCGCACGGCCCTTCGCTATGTGCCATGGCGTTACGGGTCGAGAACGGCAGTGCGGCGTTGGAACGCGCGCAGATGTACAAGGGGCAGCCATACCGTGGCCTGGTCGGTCCCAACGAACGCGAGATTCCTTCCGTACGTGCGCCGGATGGCAGCCTGATCTATCTGGTTGAACCGACCGAGGCGGGCAAGTCGATCTACGACAGCGATTTCAAGTTGGAGCCACAAGCGATGCCGGGAGGAGGCTTGCAGCGCATCGATCACATGGCGATGGCGTTGCCTGCGGACAGTCTCGACAGTTGGGTACTGTTCTATAAAAGCTTGCTGGACTTCGAGGCCGACGACGAAGTGGTGCTGCCCGATCCCTACGGCCTGGTCAAAAGCCGGGCGTTGCGCAGCCAATGCAGCACCGTGCGTTTGCCGCTGAACATCTCGGAAAATCGTAACACGGCGATCTCCCATGCACTGTCCAGTTATCAGGGCTCAGGGGTGCACCATATTGCATTTTCCTGTGAGGATATCTTTGCTGAAGTCAGCCGCGCCAAGGCGGCTCAGGTGCCGTTGTTGGATATCCCGCTCAATTACTATGACGACTTGGCGGCGCGCTTCGACTTCGACGATGAGTTCCTCAGCGAGCTGGCCTATTTCAACGTGCTCTATGACCGCGATGCCCAGGGTGGCGAGTTGTTCCACGTCTACACGGAGCCGTTCGGCGACCGCTTTTTCTTCGAGATCCTGCAACGCAAGAAGGGTTATGTCGGCTATGGCGCGGCCAACGTAGCGGTGCGACTGGCCGCGATGGCCAAGTCCCGTAGAGGTGCCGTGCGCCAGGCCAGGCTCTGAATGAGACTTCCTTCCGGGAGACGCTCAGCCCATAATCGGGCGACTCCAACGCGGTCGTGAGCCCAGAATGACGAATTTCGCCGATGCCGGTGCACCTCAACCCCTCGAAGCACGGCACAAAGGCCGAAAAAACAACCCGGAACAAACCCGCAAGGACATCCTCCAGGCAGCCATTGTCGAGTTTGTCAGCCTGGGTTTGTCCGGGGCGCGGGTCGACGCCATCGCCGAGCGCACGAAAACATCGAAGCGCATGATCTATTACTACTTCGGTAGCAAGGAACAGCTCTACGTTGAAGTCCTCGAGAAGCTCTACGGCGACATCAGGCGAACAGAAAGTCAGCTGCAGCTGGCCGAGCTGGAACCACTGCAAGCCATCCAGCGCCTTGTGGAGTTCACGTTCGATCACCATGACCGCAATGTCGATTTCGTACGCATCGTCGGCATCGAAAACATCCACAACGGTGCCAACGTCAAGCAGTCCCCGGCGATTCGCTCGATGAGCCATCACGTCCTGGAGACAATCAAGGAAACGTTACTGCGCGGTGAAGCCCAAGGGGTTTTTCGTCGGGGCGTAGAGGCCATCGATTTGCATATGCTGATCAGTTCCTTCTGTTTTTATCGAGTCTCCAACCGGCATACCTTCAGTGAGATATTCCAGATCGATCTCTCCGAGGAACAGATCAAGCATCGGCACAAGGCGATGATTTGCGAGTCGGTGCTGCACTACTTGCAGGCCGGCATCTGATATTCACGCTCCCGCGCGAAGACCCGCGGCGGCGCGATTGATAGACGCACCGCCTCGGTTTTTCGGGCTCAGCTGTTCATGCTGTTAAAGTGCGCCTGCATGCGCTCGGCGTCGGCCGGGCACTCAGTGAACAGCTCGAAGGCCTTGACTGCCTGGAACACGGCCATGCTGCCGCCATCCAGCGTGCGGCAACCCAAGGCGCGAGCCTGTTTGAGCAGCTCGGTTTCGAGTGGGAAGTAGACGATCTCGGCCACCCATAACCCGGCGTGCAGAAGTGTCACCGGCAGTGGCGTGCCAGGCAGTTTTGCCATGCCCACCGGGGTGGTATTGACCACGCCATCGGCCGCCGCAAGGGCTGCTGCTAGATCCCGACCGACAATTGCCCGTCCAGCTCCGAAGTGTGCGTTCAGGTTATCAACCAGAGCCTGGGCGCGACTCGGATCGACTTCAAATATCGCCAGTTGCCCGACCCCTTCGGACAGCAACGCATGTGCCACCGCCGCACCGGCGCCGCCGGCCCCCATCTGTATCACACGGTGACGTGCGGCCTGGGCAAGACCACGGCGAAACCCCTCGGCAAACCCAAGGCAATCGGTGTTGTGGCCGATACGCTTGCCCTCCCTGAACACCACCGTGTTGACCGCGCCAATACCGCGCGCCTCGTCAGAAAGCTCATCGAGCAAGGGGAGGATGGCCTGCTTGCAGGGATAGGTGATATTGAGCCCGGTGTAACCCATCCGTTCAGCGCTCTTGAGCAGTTCGGGCAGCCCGTTGACGTCGAGTTTCAAGGCATCCAGATCGATCAGCCGATACACATAGCGAATGCCCTGGGCATCACCTTCCTGTTCGTGCATGGCCGGTGTACGCGAGGCTTGGATACCAGCACCAATCAGGCCGGCCAGTACGGATTTCTTGTTCAGGTTCATGGTGATCAGACTTTCAATAAGTGGGCGAAATGTTCAAGGGCGAGACGGTAGCCGTGGGTTCCCATTCCGCAAATCACGCCGACAGCAATGGCCGAGACAAATGAGTGATGGCGGAACTCTTCACGTTTGTGCACGTTGGACAGGTGCACTTCGATCACCGGTAACTCTGCGGCGATCAAGGCGTCGCGGATCGCCACGGAGGTATGGGTCCAGGCTGCCGGGTTGATCACGATGCCTCCACAGCGACCTCGGGACTGATGAATCCAGTCGATGAGTTCACCTTCATGATTGGTTTGGCGAAATTCGATTTGCAGACCGTGAGAGGCGGCCGTGCGTTCACACAGATCGGCGACATCAGCCAGTGTTTCGTAGCCGTAAGTGGCCGGCTCACGAGTGCCCAGCATGTTCAGGTTCGGGCCATTGAGCACCAGGATTACATGAGTCATTGCAATGACCTCCATTGTTTTTTCACGCATCGGCAGAGGCAGCCAAGCAGGCGTCGTGAAAATGTACCAAATGGTTAATTTCGTCAACGGGGTGGCGCATCGATGTTGAGCCTGAGCGAAGGCCGAAAAGCCAACGAGAGGGCACACGTCGGCCGCAAAGCGTGATGGGCAGGGAGGTTTGGCTCTGGTGCCGGGTTTGGGAGAGCCGTTTGAGTCAGAGAAAACCTGTGCGGTTATCGCCCATCTACGGCACCTCATGGCCCTGTGCCGAGCTCAGAAGCTCGAACCAGTGATCTTTCGTCAGCGTTAGCTGGCAGGCATCTACCGACTCACGTAGCACCTCGATGCGTCTCGAGCCCGAGATGAGCAGTGGCCGGCTGGGCAGTGCAAGCAGCCAAGCCATCAGGACCGTTGTAGCAGGCGCACCCAGTTGCTCTCCCAGGTGTGTCAGGGTCTCCCTGACTCGGCTGGCCACGGGGTCCGAATCGGTAAAAATACGCCCGCCACCGAGCGGCGACCAGAGCATGGGCGCGCACCTGAGCTGTTGAGCCTGGTCGAAGGTCCCATCATAGAGAGGGGCCAGTTGCAGCAGCGAACATTCGACCTGGTTGGTCACCAGTGACAGACCGTTGGCGACCATTCTGTCCTGGAGCAGGGCGAACTGGGAGGGGGTAAAGTTCGAGACACCGAAATCCCGTACTTTTCCTTCCTGATGCAACGCGTTGAAGGCCCGTGCAACCTCATCCGCATCCATCAACGGATCGGGACGGTGGATCAGCAGCACATCCAGGTACTCGGTATGCAGGGCGCGCAGTGAGTGCTCGGCCGAGGCGACAATGTGCTCGAAACCGGTGTCATAGGTCTTGAGTCGATGCTCCGGCCGCCGAGACGAGAGCAACTTGATTCCGCACTTGCTGACCAGTTGCATCTGTTCGCGCAAATGCGGGGCGGCGGCGAGCACTTCGCCAAACAAGGCTTCAGACTGATAGTTGCCGTAGATGTCCGCGTGATCGAAGCTTGTCACTCCGAGTTCGAGCGCGGCTTCAATCAGTTGCCGGCGCTCATGGACGGACAGCGACCACTCGCTCAAACGCCACATGCCAAAGATGATCCGTGAAAACTCCGCCCCTTGTGGGGTGAGGGATACTCGTGATGAGGTGCTCATTAATATTTCCCTATCATCCTTGCTCATGACGTTATGGACCAGGCAGCCCTTCGTGACACTCGGATTCAACTGAGCGGGAAGCCAGGCGCAAGCGCTCAGGATTCAGCATCGGCCCAGCGTTCGCGTATCTTGAGGATTTCAGGCAGGCAGTCCAGAAATATCCCTACCAATTCAGGGTCGAAATGCTGGTTGCATTGCTGGCGTATCAGTCCTACGGCGTCCTCGACAGACCAGGCGCGTTTATAGGGCCGCTCACTTGTGAGGGCATCGAACACATCGGCTATGGCGACCACACGGGCGACATGGGGAATATCTTCACCGGCGAGTCCACTGGGGTAGCCGCTGCCGTCCCATTTTTCGTGATGGCTCAGCGCGATAATTTGCGCCGTATGCAGCAGCCCTGAAGGGTGGTCACCGATAATTTTGGCGCCGATCACGGTGTGCTGGCGCATGATCTGCCATTCATCGTCCGTGAGCTTGCCAGGCTTTTGCAGGATGGCGTCCGGGATACCGATCTTGCCGACGTCGTGCATCGGCGCGGCATGCAGTAAATCATCCGCTGCGTAGCGGCTATAGCCCGCGGCCAGGGCCAGCGTCTGCGCATAGTGGCTCATGCGTATGACGTGCAGGCCGGTCTCGTTGTCCTTGAACTCGGCCGCCGTGCCCAGGCGCTGGATGATCTGCAAGCGTGTATCGCGCAGCTCCTGTGCCTGCACGAGCGACAAGTGGGTGCGCACGCGGGCTTTGACGATACCGGGATGGTAGGGCTTGCCTATGTAGTCGACCGCGCCCAGTTCCAGGCCGCGTGTCTCGTTGTCGACCTCGCTCAGCGCGGTGACGAAGATCACGGGGATGGCGCTTGTGCAGGGATCCTGCTTGAGTGCTGTGCAGACGTCGTAGCCTGAAAGGCCTGGCATCATGATGTCGAGTAAAATCAGGTCCGGGCGATCAGTGCGCACAAGTTCCAGGGCCTTGTACCCGTCTTTGGCGAAGAGTAGTCGGTAGTCATCCTGCAGCGTGTGGCGCAGGACCTGAAGATTGATTGCCTCATCATCGACCAGCAGCAAGGTCGGGCGTTGGTCTGTCATTCGCTTCATAGCCGGCTCACGCTTGGGGTTCCGTGGCATGGGTGGTGACGAGCTGCAGCAGCAGCGTGTGAGCGTGGTCTAACTCAAAGGTATCAACCGCAGTCCGCAAAGCTTGGACTTGCGCACGTTCGCCGAGACTTTCCAGGCCCGTGCACACCTTCTCCAGTACCGCATCGTTCAATTCACTGTGCTCAAAGCATGTCAGCAGAGTCTGCATGTGGGCGAGGAGTTCGGGCTCCAGCATGGGCGGTTGAGGTACTTTGTTATCGACGACGAGTGCCTCACTGGCCTGTAGCTCCTTGGCGGCTGACTGCAGCAAGAGGCGCAGTTGGGTGATTTGCGGTCGTGCTTCCTCGCGCCATCCTGTCCTGACCATGTCCTCCAGTGTGCTGGCCAACTCAGTCACGGCCGGTAGGGCAAGATTACCCGCTGCGCCGTGAATGCTATGGAGACTGAGCAGTGTCGCCTCCCAATCAACTGAGCGGTCTGCTTCATCCGGGAGTGGATGGTTGACCGCCGTTGCGCTCAGGAACTGGTCAAGTGCTTTGGCCAATCTCGTTTTACTGCCCCATAGCGAGGTGCCGGCTATCCAATCGATCAGCAGGGATGGCGGTGCGGTTCGATCCTGCTCGCGGGAGGACGAGGGGCGACGTTCGAGGTTCAGCACCTGCGCGATCTCATCGAATAACCGTGGCGCGTCCAGTGGCTTTACGGCAAAGCCGTCCATTCCGGCCTGGCGTGCGGTTTTCCGGTCCTCGGCCATCACGCTGGCGGTAAGCGCAATGACGGGGGTGTGAGGGCGAGAGTGGGTGCGTTCGTACTGGCGGATCAGCCGGGTGGCTTGCAGGCCGTCGGTGCGAGGCATATGGACATCCATCAGCACCAGGTCGAAGTGTTCAGTCCTGAATTTCTCTACCGCCTCATCCCCATCATGAGCCATCACGATGGTGTGTCCGCCGACGCCCAGTGTCAGTGTCAGGAGCTCCAGGTTTTGGGCGACGTCGTCGGCGATCAGGATCTTCAGGGGCGGCAGTGCCTGATGGTAGGTCGTGGGTTTAAGGGCCGGCGGTTTTTGTCCGATGGGCAGGGGCAGCAGCACGTGGAAGGTGCTACCGCATCCGAGCGCGCTTTCGACCTCGATACGGCCGCTCATCTGCTCGACCAACTGGCGCGCGATCGTGGTGCCTAACCCTGTGCCACCGAAACGACGGCTGATGGAAGCATCGGCCTGCGTAAACGGCGCAAATATCGACTCGGCCTGCTGGGGCGTCATACCGATGCCCGTGTCCTTGACCTTCACATGCACACCGTCGGGCTCATGGCTGAACGAGATATCGACGCGACCGTGTTCAGTGAACTTGATGGCATTGCCGACCAGGTTGGTCAGTATCTGCAGGATGCGCAGCGGATCGCCGCGGAAATATTCATTCATGTCGCTCGGGTAGTGCGTGGAGAGGGTCAGGTGCTTGGCGTGTGCCCCCAGTCGCAGGGAGGACTCGATCTGCAGTGCCAGACCTTTGAGCGAGAAATCTATGGCCTCAAGTGCCAAGCTGCCATGTTCCATCTTCGAGGTGTCGAGGATGTCGTTGATCAACCCGAGCAGGGATCTTGATGATTGCCGTACGGTGTTCAGGTGGTTGCGTTGGATCGATGTCAGATCCCCCTGCAACAAGAGCTCGGTGAAGCCGATGATGGAGTTCATCGGCGTGCGGATTTCGTGGCTCATATTGGCCAGAAAGGTACTTTTGGCCGTGGCCGCGCGTTCGGCCCGTTCAGCGGTCTCGCGCAGCGATGCCTCCAGTGTATGGCGTTCGGTGATGTCGGTCACGAAACCGACGAACAGCAACTCGTTGGGCAGATCAACACGGCCGACGGCCAGACGCATCGGCATCAGGCTACCGTCTTTGCGCAAGCCCATGACTTCTCGACCTATTCCGATGATCTTCGGTGTGCCGGATGTCTGGTAATTGTGGAGGTAACTGTCATGCCGAGACTGGTCGGGTTCGGGCATCAGCATCTTGATGTTACGGCCGAAGACTTCCTCGGCCGTCCAGCCGAACAGCCGTTCCGCCGAGTGGTTGAAGCTCTGGATCAATCCATGGCTGTCGATGGTGATGATGCCGTCGACGGCGGTGTCGAGGATGGCACGCATGCGTGACTTGCTGTCCTCGATCTTGAGATTGTTTTCCTCCATCGTCTGGTACAGCTTGCGTGAGTGCATCAGTCCATTGAGCGCAAATACCAGCACAGTCACCGTGACGGTGAAGGTGGAAAGCGCAAACGAGGCGAAGGTCGCGTTGATCAGTACGCTGGCGGTGGCGTTGTCCGGGGTGCCGATGAAGCGTACGGCGGCCATGCCGGTGTAGTGCATGCCGGCGATCGCCGAGCCCATGAAGGTGCCACTGATCAGTAACCGCCTGATTGAGTTGAGCGCGGTGTGTTGCAGCCCGTAACTCACCCACAGCGCAAACACCGCGAGGCTGATGGCCAGCAAGATAGAGAGGGCAAAGGTGAGGGGGTCATAGCGCATCTGCAACGATGTTTGCATCGCGGCCATCCCGATGTAATGCATCGTGCCAATGCCCAAACCCACCAGGGTGCCGCTCATGACCAGGTGCGGCAGCGTCACTTCACGCCTTGTCAGCATCAGCAAGGCGAACCAGGACGCCACGCAGGCGGGTAGCAGGGAGAGCAGGGTCAGGGCGGTGGCGTAGTTGACGTGGGTGTGGAGGTCGAATGACAGCATGCCGATGAAGTGCATGGTCCAGATGCCGCCACCCAAGGCGATTGCGCCAGTGCTGATGGCGACGTGCCGATACCAGGCGTTTTCAGCTTTGCGCGCGATCTGTGCCGTTTGCAACGACATCGTCGCCGAAAAGATCGACACCAGAATCGAGAGCAGCACCAGGCCCGAATTGTGGGAACCGTGCACATAGGGCATATCGATTGACGTGTCGATGAAAAAGGCTTTTAACCCTTCCATATGGTGTTCATCTCTTTGTAAGGAGGGTCATCGATTCCATGAGAAGGCGTCCATGGGAAGCCGTTCATTGGATTCGCCTTTTTCGAGGCGCAAGTAGCAACTTCCTGTGTCGGCGACCTCTTTAAGTTCTTGAATGCTTTTCGAGTGGGAAGACTCACCTTGAAGCGAGGATGCGCTCGCCAGGGGGATGCAACTGATCGGTTTGCTTTTCCTGCTGATCAGCTCGGCAGTCTGCATCTTCCTCCCTCATCACTCTGTTGCTGCAGCGATCCACGACTACTTGTATCCTTGTTCAAGAAAAGGACGAATGGCTGCCGCTATTGCCTTGGTCCAATAGTCGCTGAAACGGAAAACCGGACTTTCCATAAGGTTGTAATGTGAAGCGTGATACCCATCTGGTTGTGCTTTTGCTGTTGGTTATCGGTTGCTCCCTGGCATCACTGACGGTCTGGAAGGTGTTGGCCTCTCGAGATCGAGCGCTGGAAGAAGTGAACGTCCATGGCTTGAACCTTACCCAGGCGCTTGCTACTTATTCCGAAGGCATCGTCCGCCAAAGCTCGCTGCTTTTGCTCGGGCTGGTCGAACGGCTGGAAACCGAAGGTAGCGGGCCTGCGCAGATTCAACGGCTGAGTGCATTGGTCAGCCGCCAGGAGCCGCTGATGCCACAGCTCAGTAGTATTGCGATCTACGATAATCAGGGGCGCTGGTTGATGTCCTCCAACCGGCCGATTCCAGTCGGGGCGAACAGTACTGATCGTGCCTATTTCATTCATCACCGTGACGATCCATCCCGTGAGATCTTTATCGGTCCGCCAATCCAGAGCCGATCTAATCAGGAATGGGTGATCACCGTCAGCCGCCGTTTCAATAATCCTCACGGTGCCTTTGCCGGGGTAGTGGCGGTCACCTTGGGGATCGAAAACTTCCTGCGGTTGTTTGGAACGATCGACCTAGGGCAGGAGGGCGCTATCGGCTTGTCCTATACCGACGGTACGTTGCTGGTTCGCTATCCTTTCCGTGAGCAGGACATGGGACGCAACTTTTCCAAGTCGCCCATCTATGCAAAGTATCTTGTCGATCGATCAGTCGGCACTGCGTCGTTTACCTCCAGTCTGGACGGCGTGGAGCGGCTCTACGCTTTCCGAAAGAGTGACCGGCTGCCGCTGATAACGACTGTGGCACTAGGCAAGCGCGAAGCCCTCGCCGCGTGGCGAACGGAGGCACTGCTGTCGGCGGTGGTGGTGACGGGGTTGTTGGGGCTCACCGGTGTTATCGGCTGGTTCTTGATCCTGGATATCCGTCGGCGAACCCAGGCGGAAGATCAGTTGCGTGGAGCTCAGCAACAGTTGCTCTCATCGAATCGGCAGCTTGAGTTGCTCGCGATGAAGGATGCCCTGACCGGTTTGGCAAATCGGCGCTGCTTTGATGAGAGCCTCGCCATGGAGGCTCGGCGAGCACAGCGTGAGGGTACGACGCTGGCATTGATGATGATCGATATCGACTACTTCAAGCGCTTTAACGACTCGTTCGGGCATGTGGCAGGAGACGCATGCCTGCAGACGGTTGGCAGAATCTTCGAGGCGTGCGTAAGGCGACCGTCAGATCTGGTGGCACGTTATGGCGGAGAGGAGATGGGCATCATCATGCCTGACACCGACAGTGACGGTGCCGCGGTGGTGGCGCAACTTATCCTCGACCGTTTGAAGCAAGAAAACATTGCGCACAACACCAGCCCATTCGGACGGCTGAGTGTGAGCATTGGGATTGCCACAGCCACGGGGTCTCAACTGGACCATTTGCAAGGGTTGATTGAGGTGGCAGATCAGGCTCTCTATAACGCCAAGGCGTTCGGACGTAACCAGTTTGTGAGTGGCGGGTTGTGATCTGATTGATACAACAGGGCTATATGGAAAATGAAAGTGAAAATATTATTCATCGCGTCGCTGGGCATTTTATCGCTCATTCAAGCATCACTGTCTTTTGCGGATAACGCCAATGGAAAAAATCTCTATTCACAGAGATGTGCCATGTGCCACGGAGCAGATCTCAAGGGAACAGGACCATTGGCTAATAAAAGCAATCCTCCTGCACCTGACCTCACAACATCCGTTTTCAAAAAACGACTAAATGATTATCCGGGCGTTATTGTGTCATCGATAATACTTCGTCCAAATGGAGACTTGATTCCAAAAACGTTGCGAGAGAATGGTGTAAAACTATCGCCATTCGCTTGGAAGGTTCAGGATTTTCGCGATCTAAATCAATATATGAAGGGTGTAATTTCAAAAAGTCGATAATTTTTAGAGGTTGGAGATGGATCGCTCACTTAGGTGTGTTTGCCATTGGCTTACCGAGATCCGTCTAGCCGCTCCAGCTGACAGCATGCCTGCTGGCGCGGACATAATAATTATCAAACTCACCACTTTCGACGAACTCAAAGCCATGACGAATGTAAAAGCGATTTGAGGCGTTTTCTTTGAGTTCAACTGACCCAGAGCAAGGCGGGTGAGCCTTGGATCGAGACCGTTTCACAATTAATCCGCCCCCTTTCATCCTGGAACCAAATACTTAGAGCGATTGCGCCAGGAACTCGCTGATCACACCAAGCACTTGCTGCTGGATCAGCGCCCGCGGGCGGCCCCCATCACCATCCCGGCAGATGATCCCGTCACCGGGGTCGTTTTGCTCAATCAGTTGCACAGCGTCCGGTTTGCAGGGGGCCATGAAGCTGAAGTGGGTGGCGTCGCTGATTTCCAGGTAGCGCACTGACGCTTGAGGCAGGCGCCTGGCCAAGTCCGCTGACTCCAACCTTGCCGGCAGTTCTTCCGAGGGCCAACCAGCGGCAATCACCAGTACTGGTCGGTGCAGGTCCGCAAGGCTTTTATCGGTGAAGCCTCGGGACAGGCCGAGGTCCAATGAAACGATGGCGGCCACGCGCGGGTCGCTTAAATTACTCGACAAGCGCTGCCGGGATTCGGCGGTGGCCCCGGCCTGAATATCTTGATAAACCTTGCAGCCGGCAAGTACAGGATGAGCCGTGCAGTCCTCGGCAAAGCGTTGCGGATCCTGCGTGTGGGGACCCCGGCGTTTACGTACGGCCAATAAAATCGATCAGAGAACAGGCTGCATCCAGCCGACACGCTGTCATCAAGCTCCCGGCCGATAGACTTTTCATTCTCCAGTAGCTGGGCGGTCTGTCGCAGATCGTAGCAGCTGGTTCAGCCAGCTGACCATCAGGCGGGTAGAAAGCGGCTCACCCTGGTCTGCAACAGCTCGATCACTTCAGGCGCCATCATGTAGCCGAAGCTCGTCCGCTAGAACCAGGTTTCCATTTGCACCCCCAGTTGCCAGACGCCTCCAGACCTGAAGCCCTTCTGGCCGAAATCATCGGTTGAGCTGAAGTTATCGAGGTTCCTCGACCAGTTCATATAGGTGGCGAACAGGCGCAATTCAGGGCGGGTGAAGAAGTCGCCGGTTTGCAGCTTGAAGGTGGGCGCCAAGGTGAGTTTCCAATAGTCGCCGTCGGCTGTATGGCGGCCGGCATAGCCCCGCGCATCCAGGTCCATGGTCTGCCAGCTCAGCTCATATTGCATTTCGAAGTTGCGGCTCAGTTCATTGGCCAATCGCACGTTGAGCGTCAAGTAGCGATAGTCGTCGCCGGGGACATAGCGATCCTGGCTATGTTCGGCAATCAGGGTCGGTGCGATGCGCCAATCGTCATTCAGGCGAGTATGACCATAGAGTGCCAGCCGCAACGTCTGGGCCTGCTCAAGCAAGTCGCCATCGGCGCCAATGTTGTTGACCTCCGCTCCCAGTCCTTTGCCGTACAGCAACGCGGCTTTGAAATAGCCTTCACGACCGAAAAAGTCTGGTCGATGGTAGGCGAACAGGCCATGGGAGCCGCTTTCGGCAGGGCTGAACCCCGCCGCATTCAGCCGGGTGCCGCCGTCCATCAGCCTGGCGTCGTTCTGGCTTGAAGTAATACCATTGAGCATGAGCTGCCAGCGACCATCATCGAAAAATTGGTTGAGGGTCGCGACATAGCTCCGGATGTCCTTGTTTTCCTCTGTACCGAAATCACCGTAGGAACGGCTCATCAGGGAGGCATTGATGCGCCAGTTATCGGCAAGGCGGACGTCGTAGATCCCGCCACCGGTCCCGGCCAGGAACACAATGCCCCGGTCAAGCCAATGGATGTCGTAATTGTCTCGATCAAAGCGCTTGCCGGCCCATAAGGTCGCGTCGCGCAGCATGGGGGTGTTCTGGAATGACGCCAGATGGCTGAGCTCGGCATAGGACTGGCGCACGTTGAGCGAGCTTTGCGCCGCGGTCCAATCGTTGGGGGTTTCCACACCGTCCGCGATCTCAAACAGATACTTGGAGCGCGTGCCGTTATCGGCTTGGCTTTGCTTCGAGAATTTCGCCTCTGCGTAGGTGTCCACCTCATTGCCAAGGCGCCCAACCGACCCACCAATCGATCCGGCGGGGGTGATGTTGGGGCCGCCCCGACCGGCGCCGCCGCCATCGGTCATCATCCCGGAACGGGCATACGCGCTAAAGGAGAAACCTTGCGCGACGTCCTGGATCGAATCAACCGAAGAGGCGAGGGTCGAGGTGCGCTGCTCCATGGACTGCTGGCGTGTTTCAATCTGGGCGACTCTCTCGCCTGGAGGCAATTGCGTTGCCGTGGGTGACGCGGCATTGACGGCGAGCTGACTCTTGAGGCGCTCGACCTCCCTGTGCAATTGGACAACGTCGGTTTCAGCCGTCGCCGCCCGCTTCTCGGCGGCGGCGGTCCTGGCCTCCAACTGAGCGAGACGCTCCTCAACGGTCAAGGCCGGTTCGGCAAGCAGGTTGGTGGTTGAAAAAAGCAGGGCAAAGATACCCAGAAGCGGCGTATTACGCATGCTGACCCTCTTGTTTTTGTATTGGGGCACTACACACCTTTCAAACGAGTCCTTGTCCCTGGTCGAGCAGGCATTTGCGAGAGATCGCAAGTGTTCCTGGAGTCGCCGGCAGCGCGGCTTTTACCCAGGTTGCTTATCGCGATATCACCGGCAGTTGCACTCAACCCACTTGACAACGAGCCCGTCCAGGACGCGTAATGTGTTGCGATGTTAACGTTAACTAAAATAAAAACAAGAGGACTGTTCCATGTCGATCTCAATGAAACGTGAGTACTGGCTCATCAGTGGTTTGCTGTATTTCTTCTTCTTCTCGTGGTCATCCAGCTATTCGCTGTTCTCGATCTGGCTGCATCGAGTCATCGGCCTGAATGGCACGGAAATCGGCTTTGTTTTCGCGGCCAACGCCATTGCGGCGCTGCTGATTCAGCCGTTCTATGGCGCGCTGCAGGATCGGCTTGGCCTGTCGAAAAAACTGCTGGTGTGGATTGGCATCCTGCTCTGCGCGGCGGCCCCGTTTGCGATTTACGTATATGCCCACCTGTTGGCTCAGAACGTGGTGTTGGGGGCTGTGGTCGGAGCGGCTTTTCTGGCCTTGGCCATGCTCGCGGGCGTGGGCGTGATCGAGTCCTACACGGAGCGATTGTCGCGTCACGCGGGCCTTGAGTTCGGGACCACCAGAATGTGGGGTTCGCTGGGCTGGGCCAGCGCGACGGGTGTGGTTGGCGTGGTCTTCAACATTGACCCGGATATCGCGTTTTACCTGAGCAGCGCTGCCGGCGTTGCGTTCTTGTTGATCCTCTCCAGGCTGGATTTGAGCCGCTTCAGTCAACCCGGCGTAGCCGGAAAGGGGGCAGCGATGCCCGTGCGCGTGCACGATCTCTGGAAGTTGCTGAGGCTACCGCGTTTTTGGGCATTCAGCTTGTACCTGACCGGTGTGTGCGGGATCTACATGATCTACGAACAACAGTTTCCGGTGTATTTCTCCTCTTTCTTCCCGACCCCGGAGGAGGGTACCCGTGCTTATGGCTACCTGAATTCATCGCAGGTGCTGCTTGAGGCCGTATTGATGTTGTTCGCGCCATGGGTGGTCAGCCGTACAGGCGCCAAGTACGGACTGATTCTGGCGGGCAGCATCATGTTCGTCCGGATTCTGGGCTCCGGGCTGGCCATGCAGGCCTGGACCGTCGCCGCCTGCAAGATGTTGCATGCGTTGGAAGTGCCCATCCTCCTGGTTTCGGTATTCAAGTACATATCGCTCAACTTCGATTCGCGCCTGTCCGCCTCGATCTATCTGGTGGGCTTCCAGTTCGCCCAGCAATTGACCGCGATGCTGCTTTCGCCTCTGGTGGGCTACGGCTACGACCATGTCGGTTTCTCGAGTGTTTACGTGCTGATGGCTGGCCTGGTCGGCGGGTGCCTGCTGCTGTCATGGACCTTGTTGCGCACCGATCCAGCCGGCACCTCTTCTCCCGCCAAGGTTACCGAACCGCTGGAGCTTCCGGCCATTGTTCAATCCGCCACTCGTTACGAACCCTAGTAAGGATCACACCATGCACGCTGCACTGCTGGATGAAGCGCATCGCGCCATCGAAAGAACAATACCCGAACGCGGCGATGACTATCGCCTCGGCTATCACCTGTCGCCTCCGGCGGGATGGATGAATGATCCGAACGGGCTGGTTCATTTTCGCGGTGAATACCATGTGTTCTACCAGCATCACCCATACTCTGCGCACTGGGGCCCGATGTACTGGGGGCATGCCAAGAGCCGCGACCTGGTGCATTGGGAGCATTTGCCCATCGCCTTGGCGCCCAGTGATAGCTACGATCGGGACGGGTGTTTTTCAGGATCGGCGGTGGTCATGGATGACAGGCTTTATCTGGTCTACACCGGGCACACCTGGTTGGGTGTTTCGGGGGATGACCGGAACATCCGCCAGGTCCAATGCCTGGCCAGCAGCACAGATGGCCTCTCGTTCACGAAGCACGGGCCGGTGATCGAGACGGCACCGGATCCGGACATCATGCATTTCCGCGACCCCAAGGTCTGGCGGCAAGGCGAGCAATGGTGGATGGCCCTCGGGGCGCGCCAGGGAGACGACCCGCAGCTGCTGCTCTATCGCTCCGAAGACCTGCGTCACTGGCAATACCTGGGCTGCGCCCTGAAAGGTGCTCGCGAGTCGGACGGCTACATGTGGGAGTGTCCGGATCTGTTCGAGCTCGGCGGGTGCGACGTCTTTCTCTATTCGCCGCAAGGTTTGAAACCCGACGGCTACGATAACTGGAACAAGTTCCAGAACAGCTATCGGCTGGGCCAATTGGATGACCGCGGGCATTTGAGCGAGTGCGGCAAGCTGTACGAGCTTGACCACGGTCACGATTTTTATGCCGCACAGACACTGCTGGCGCCAGACGGGCGACGTTTGCTTTGGGCGTGGATGGATATGTGGGACAGCCCGATGCCGAGCCAGGCGCAACACTGGTGCGGCGCACTTTCGTTGCCGCGCGAGTTGAGTCGCGACGGTGAACGGTTACGCATGCGGCCGGCCCGAGAACTGAAAGCACTACGGCGAGCCAAGCGAACGCTGCAGATCGGCGTGATCGAATCACGCTGTTGCCCACTCGAGGTGCGCGGGGCGCTGCTGGAGTTTGAGCTCGAACTGGACCTCGCGGGTAGCACCGCCGAGCGCTTTGGCCTGGCGCTGCGCTGCAGTGAAGACCAGCAAGAACGCACATTGCTGTACTTCGATGCCATGGCCCGACGTTTGGTGCTCGACAGGCAATGCTCGGGCGCCGGCGTAAGCGGTGTTCGCAGCGTACCGGTGGCGCCAGGGCAGCAGCAGATCGCCCTGCGGGTCTTTCTTGATCGCTCGTCCATCGAGGTGTTCGTCGACGATGGCACCTATAGCCTGACCAGTCGGATTTACCCACGGCCCGACAGCCTCGCCGTCAGTGCATTCGCGGTCAATGGGGCAGGGCGGTTCGGGGAAACTGCTGTCTGGGATCTCGCCGATCTGCGGCTCTGATGACAGCGGATGTGCCATGGGTGCCGCCGGCCGCCGGTCATGGTGTTGTTATGCATTTACCAAGCATGACATGATGCCCGGCCAGACAAGCAATGGCACCCGCGAATGGCTTCAGTTAAAGATGTCGCACGGCTGGCGGGGGTTTCCTTCATGACCGTTTCCAGGGCACTCAACACCCCGGAAAAACTGAACCAGGAAACCCTGGCGAAGGTTCGTCAAGCGATTGAGACCCTGGGTTATGTGCCCAGCCTTTCAGCTCGCAAGATCCGTGGTGGTCACTCCAGTGGCAAGACCATTGGCGTCTTCGCGCTTGATACCGCGACAACGCCCTTCGCCGTGGAAATGCTCCTTTCAATGGAGCGCACGGCGCGGGAAAACGGCTGGAACGTTTTCATCCTCAACGTGTTCGAAGCGCCGCCGAACCAGCAAACCATCGATCTGATGCTGTCGCATCAGCCCGACGGAATCATCTTCAGCGCCATGCAGTTACGCACGGTCGAAATCCCCCAGGTATTGCGCAGCCTGCCTCTGGTACTGAGCAACTGCATCAGTTCGCAAGCTGGCGTTGCGTGCTACATACCGGACGATGAAGAGGGTCAGTATCTGGCGGTAAAAAACGCATTGAAGCGAGGCTACCGGCGTCCGCTGTGCATCAGCCTGCCGCAAAGCAGCCTGGCCTGGGAGTGGCGTCAGCGCGGGTTGGTTCGCGCCCTCGCCGAGGTCCGCCTGTCGGTCGACGATATTCCCCAATACAACCTGTCGACCGATGATGCCTATCAGGAAACAATGGTCGCGCTGGAGCTGCAATTGCGCGGCCCGGATAGCAAGCCGGCGTTTGACCTGCTTATCTGTGGTAACGACCGGATTGCGCTGGTCGCCTATCAATACCTGCTCAGCCGTGGCCTGCGTATTCCAGAGGATGTGGCGGTCCTTGGCTACGACAACATGATCGGGGTGGCCGAGTTGTTCTATCCGCCGCTGAGTACCGTGCAACTACCGTACTACGAGATGGGGCGCCGTGCCGCCGAGCATGTGATTCAAGGCCGGGACGACCCTTCGACTCACAGGGTTGCATGCCCGCTCGTCGAGCGTGAGTCCTGGTGACGACGCTCATCTACGAAACGCCATATTTCCAGCCCAGCGCGCAATCCTGCGATCACTCATAAACCCTCGGAAAGCTGACCAGCCACGGCACCAAGCAGTGGTTGGTCAAGTTCGTTCAATTAAAAACAAATGTCCCTATATATGGGATGTATAAATATATATTGAGATTTGTTTAAGCCAGGGTCTATAGTCGCCCATCAGCTCTACGCACTCACTGTCCAAAAATAAATTCAGGTGAAGCGATGCAGGCGCAATTGATCGCGCTCGATTGGGGGACCACCTCCCTTCGGGCTTACAAACTCGCTGCTGGCGGCCAGGTGCTCGAACAGCGCTCGCTGTCGTCGGGGATCATGCAGTTGCCCAGTGGGCCGCGGATGATCGCCGGCCAGATGTGCACCGATGGTTTCGAATTGGCGTTCGACGACGCCTGCGGCGACTGGCTGGAGGCGCAGCCCGAGCTGCCAGTGATCGCCTGTGGCATGGTCGGCAGTGCCCAGGGCTGGCGCGAAGCCGCTTACTGCGACACCCCGGCGAATGTCGCCAACCTCGGTACCTCCTTGCAAACCTTGCGCAGCCTGCGCGGCGTCGAGGTGCATATCGTGCCCGGCGTCATCCAGCGTTCACCGCTGCCGAATGTGATGCGCGGCGAAGAGACCCAGGTCCTCGGTGTCCTGCAAAGCCTGTCGGCGGGTGCTGGCGACAATCTGCTGATCGGCTTGCCGGGCAGCCATTCGAAATGGGTCGAAGTGGCCGACGGTTGCATCGTGCATTTCGACACCTTCATGACCGGCGAACTGTTCGCCATCCTCAGCGAACACAGCATTCTGGGCCGTACTCAACAACGCGGTGCGACCTTTGATGGCCTGGCGTTTGATCGCGGCGTACAGGTGGCATTGTCCACTGACGGCGAGATCGGCCCGCTTTCGACCTTGTTCAGTGCCCGTAGCCTTGGCCTGACCGGCGAGCTGAGTGCCACCGAGCAAGTCGACTACCTATCGGGTTTGTTGATCGGTCACGAACTCGTGGCCCTCGCCGACGTACAGCGTCGTCGACGCAACGGCAGCCACTTGCCCTCGATCATTCTTATCGGCAATTCCCAACTTTGTGCCCGCTACAGCCGGGCGCTCGATGCCTGCGGCTTTGCCTCGGTGAGCCTGGCCGAACAGGCCACCGAGCGCGGTTTATGGCACCTGGCCGAAGCGGCCGGGCTGCTCGGCTGAGCGTCTGCGTTCAACTACCAGGAGGTCTGACATGCTCAAGCAAGCACTGGCGAAAAACGGGCTGATCGCGATCCTTCGCGGCCTGCGTCCGCAAGAGGCGGCGGCCATCGGCGAGGTGCTTTACCAGGCCGGTTTTCGCGTTATTGAAGTGCCCCTCAATTCGCCTGAACCCTACGAAAGTATTCGCATCCTGCGCAGCCTGTTGCCTGCCGATTGCCTGATCGGCGCCGGTACGGTGCTGACCCCGGAACAGGTCGGGCAAGTGAAGGCGGCCGGCGGCCAGGTGATCGTCATGCCCCACAGTGACCCCAAGGTCTTGCGCGGGGCCAAGGCGGCGGGCCTGTACCTGTCGCCGGGTGTCGCCACGCCGACCGAAGCCTTTGCCGCGCTGGCCGAAGGCGCCGATGTCCTGAAGATGTTCCCGGCCGAGCAAATGGGCCCGGCGGTGGTCAAGGCCTGGCTGGCGGTGCTGCCGGCAGGAACCTTGCTGATCCCGGTCGGCGGGATCACACCGGACAATATGCGGGTGTTTGTCGAGGCGGGCGTCAGCGGTTTCGGCCTCGGTTCCGGGCTGTTCAAGCCGGGCCTGACACCTGACGAAGTGGCTGTCCGCGCCAAGGCTTATGTGCAGGCCTGGAACGCATTGCGTTAAGACTTTCCGGCGCCGTGGGCGCTGCCTCTGAACAAGAGAGACAACACGATGAAAATCACCAGACTGACCACCTTTATCGTTCCACCACGCTGGCTGTTCCTCAAGGTCGAAACCGACGAGGGCGTGACCGGCTGGGGCGAGCCCGTGGTCGAAGGCCGCGCCCATACCGTCGCGGCGGCCGTGGATGAGCTGTCGGACTATCTGATCGGCAAGGACCCGCGCAATATCGAAGATATCTGGACCGTGCTCTATCGCGGCGGTTTCTACCGTGGTGGCGCGGTGCATATGAGCGCCCTGGCCGGGATCGACCAGGCGCTCTGGGACATCAAGGGCAAGGCGCTCGGGGTCTCGGTCAGCGATCTGCTGGGCGGGCAGGTTCGCGACAAGATCCGGGTGTATTCGTGGATCGGTGGCGACCGTCCGGCCGACACCGCCCGGGCTGCCCGGGAAGCCGTCGAGCGGGGTTTCACCGCCGTCAAAATGAACGGTACTGAAGAACTGCAGTTCGTCGACAGTTTCGAAAAAGTCGACCTGGCGCTGGCCAACGTCGCCGCCGTGCGCGATGCGGTGGGGCCGAATGTCGGTATCGGCGTGGACTTCCATGGCCGGGTCCACAAACCCATGGCCAAGGTGCTGATGAAGGAGCTCGACGCCTACAAGCTGATGTTTATCGAAGAGCCGGTGCTTAGCGAAAACTACGAAGCTCTCAAAGAACTGGCGCCGCTGACCAGCACGCCAATTGCCCTGGGTGAGCGCCTGTTTTCCCGTTGGGATTTCAAGCGGGTGCTCAGCGAAGGTTATGTCGACATCATCCAGCCGGATGCTTCCCATGCCGGCGGCATCACCGAAACCCGCAAGATCGCCAATATGGCCGAAGCCTATGACGTGGCCCTGGCGCTGCATTGCCCGCTGGGTCCGATCGCGCTGGCGGCGTGCCTGCAGCTGGACGCGGTTTGCTACAACGCGTTTATCCAGGAACAGAGCCTGGGCATCCATTACAACGAAAGCAACGACCTGCTGGACTACGTCAAGGATCCGCGGGTGTTCGATTACGACAAGGGCTTCGTAAAGATCCCCAACGGCCCGGGCCTGGGCATCGAGATCAACGAGGAGTACGTCATCGAACGCGCGGCCATCGGCCACCGCTGGCGCAACCCGATCTGGCGCCATGCCGACGGCAGCTTTGCCGAGTGGTAAGGCCATGGATCAGACAGGAGGATTAGTCATGCAATGGCAAGCGGTGAGCGAACAGCGCTTCATGTTGGCGGAAGGCCCGTTCTGGGACGGCCCGACCCAGGCCCTGTACTGGGTGGATATCGCCGCTCGATTGGCCTGTCGCCTGAGTGGCGGGCACTACCAGCAGTGGCAGTTGCCCGAAGCCGTATCGGCATTCATCCCGTGCGAGGGCGGTGATGCCTTGGTGACACTGGCCAGTGGCGTTTATCGCCTTGATCTCGACTCGCCGTCGCAGCAGCCGGCCCTGAGCCTGTTCTGCGTGGCCGACCCGGTGAGCGGCAACCGTGCGAACGAGGCCCGTTGCGATGCGCAGGGAAGACTGTGGCTGGGCAGCATGCAAAACAACCTGGCCGCCGATGGCAGCGACTTGCCGATCACTCGGCGTTCAGGCGGCTTGTTCCGGGTCGATCCGGATGCTCGCGTCACCCCGCTGCTGGAGGGGCAGGGCATCGTCAACACCTTGCTCTGGGACGCCACGGGCACGCAGCTCTACTGCGCCGATAGCCTTGATGGCCAACTCTATCGTTATGCCATCGAGGCCGATGGTTCCCTGGGCGCGCGCAGCCCCTGGGGGCAACCATCCAACCGTGGTGTGCCGGACGGTTCGGCCATGGACAGCCAGGGCTATGTCTGGAATGCCCGCTGGGGCGGTCATTGCCTGATTCGCTATGCCCCCGACGGCACGCTCGACCGGGTCATTGAGTTACCCGTCGAGTACCCCACCAGCTGTGTTTTCGGCGGGCCCGATCTGTCCACGCTTTACGTCACCAGCGCCCGGCCGGCGAGCAGCAGGGAAGGGAAAGATGGGGCTCTGGACGGCGCGTTATTGATGGCCGACGTTGGCGTGAAAGGCTTGGCCTGCCAGCGTTTTTCCGGCTGAACATCTGACTGACAGGAGTATTTGAAATGGCTGAAGCGCTGTCTTTACCCGAGGTTCCGGAGCCCACCTACGGCGACCGATTGAAAGATAAAGTGGTGGTGGTGACCGGGGCGGCCCAAGGGATCGGCGAGGCAATTGTCGCCTGCTTCCAGGCACAACAGGCGCGGCTGGTGATTGGCGATATCCAGGGTGAGAAAGTCGAGCGTGTGGCGGCCCGCTGGCGTGAACGTGGCGCCCATGTCCATGCCCAGGCCGTGGACATTACCTCCAAGGAACAATGGCGTTCCCTGGTGGACCTGGCCATTGAAAAGTTCGGGCGCGTTGATGTACTGGTCAACTGTGCCGGCGTGAATGTGTTTCGCGATCCGCTGGAGATGAGCGACGAGGATTGGCGCCGCTGCTTCGCCATCGACCTGGACGGCGCCTGGTTCGGTTGCCGCACGGTATTGCCGCACATGATCGAGCAGGGTATCGGCAACATCATCAATATCGCCTCGACCCATTCCAGCCACATCATTCCGGGCTGCTTTCCCTACCCGGTGGCCAAGCATGGCCTGCTCGGGCTGACACGGGCGCTGGGTATCGAGTACGCGCCCAAGGGCATTCGGGTCAACGCCATTGCCCCGGGCTATATCGAGACCCAGCTCAATGTCGACTACTGGAACGGCTTCGACGATCCCCACGCCGAACGGCAACGGGCCTTCGACCTGCACCCGCCACGACGTATCGGCCAGCCGGTCGAGGTGGCCATGACGGCGCTGTTCCTGGCGACCGACGAGGCACCGTTTATCAACGCCACCTGCCTGATGATCGATGGCGGCCGTTCAGTGCTGTATCACGAGTAACGCCCAGCCGGCCGTTGGGCCGGGCAGTCTTTCCGTACGTAACGAACCAATAACAACAAGAGGGTTACTTATGTTTATTCAGCGCAATATCCGCTCTCTGACCTGCGCCGCCGCGCTGGTCGCCGCCAGCAGTTTCAGCGGTTGGGTCTCGGCCGAAGAAGTGAAGATCGGCTTTCTGGTCAAGCAGGCCGAGGAGCCCTGGTTCCAGACCGAATGGGCCTTTGCCGAAAAGGCCGGCAAGGACAAGGGCTTCACGGTGATCAAGATCGCCGTGCCCGATGGCGAGAAGACCCTGGCGGCCATCGATACCCTGGCCGCCAGCGGCGCCAAGGGGTTTGTCATCTGCCCGCCGGACACCTCGCTGGGCCCGGCGATCATGGCCAAGGCCAAGATTAACGACCTGAAAGTCCTGGCCGTCGATGACCGCTTTGTCGACGCCCACGGCAAGCCCATGGAAGACGTTCCTTATGTCGGCCTGGCGGCGTTCAAGATCGGCCAGAAGCAAGGCACGGCGATGGTCGATGAAGCGAAAAAACGCGGCTGGGACTGGAGCGCCACTTACGCGGTGATCAACACCTTCGACGAACTGGACACCGGCAAGAAGCGCACCGACGGTTCGGTCGACGCACTCAAGGCCGCGGGCCTGCCGGCGGACCATATCCTCTTCACGGCGCAGAAAACCCTCGATGTCCCTGGCAGCATGGACTCCACCAACTCGGCCCTGGTCAAGCTGCCGGGCACGGCGAAGAACCTGATCGTCGGCGGCATGAACGACAGTGCCGTGCTGGGCGGCGTGCGGGCCACCGAAAGCGCCGGTTTCAAGGCGGCCAATGTGATCGGTGTCGGCATCAACGGCACCGATGCCATCGGCGAGCTGAAGAAGGCCGACAGCGGCTTCTACGGTTCGATGCTGTTGAGTCCCGATACCTCGGGTTATGAAACCGCCAGCCAGATGTTTACCTGGGTCAGCACCGGTAAGGAACCGGCCAAGTACACCGCCCTGGATACCGTGACCTTGATTACCCGCGCCAACTTCCAGCAAGAGCTGACCAAGATCGGGCTGTGGAAATGACACGCCTTCGGCGCAAGGGCTGGACCTTGCACCTGACGTCCACCCTGTGGGTTGCGCAGTGCGCGGCCCGGTGCGGGAGATAGGTTATGTTGGAACACTCGAAGGCGGCCGCGAGCCTGCGCTTCAACGGCATCGGCAAGGAGTTTCCCGGGGTACGGGCGCTGGCGCAGATCAGTTTCGAGGCGCGGCCCGGCAGCGTGCATGCGCTGATGGGGGAGAACGGCGCGGGCAAGTCGACCCTGTTGAAGATCCTCGGCGGGTTCTATTCGCCCAACAGCGGCAACCTGCAGATCGGCGAGCAGGTCATGAGTTTCAGGTCGGCGGCCGACAGCATTGCCCATGGCGTCGCGGTGATCCACCAGGAACTGCATCTGGTGCCGGAAATGACCGTGGCCGAAAACCTGCTGCTGGGACACATGCCCTCGCGCCTGGGCATGGTCAATCGCCGGGAAATGGTGCGCAGCGCCCGCCAGCTGCTCAAGGGCCTGGCCGACGAGATCGATCCCGATGCGCGGTTGGGCAGCCTGTCCCTGGGCCAGCGGCAAATGATCGAGATTGCCAAGGCCATGTCGCGTAATGCCCATGTGATTGCCTTCGATGAACCCACCAGCAGCCTGTCGGCGCGGGAGATCGAGCGGCTGATGCTGATTATTGCCCGGCTGCGGGATGAGGGGCGGGTGATTCTGTATGTCTCCCATCGCATGGAAGAGGTGTTCCGCATCTGCGATGCGGTGACGGTGTTCAAGGACGGCCGTTTTGTCTGCACCTTCGAGGATATGCAACAGCTGAGCATCGACCGGCTGGTCAGCAGCATGGTCGGGCGCGATATCAAGGACATCTACGACTACCGTCCTCGCCCGCAAGGTGGCCAGGCCTTGCGGGTCGAAGGCCTGCTCGGGCCGGGCGTATTGGAACCGGCGAGTTTCAGCGTGAACAAGGGCGAGATCCTCGGGCTGTTCGGCCTGGTCGGCGCCGGGCGCACCGAACTCTTGCGGCTGTTGGCCGGCCTGTCCCGCAGCAAGGCTGGACGCCTGGTGCTGCATGAGCAGACGGTGGCGTTCAAATCGCCGCGTGATGCCATTGCGGCGGGGGTGCTGCTGTGTCCGGAGGATCGCAAGAAGGAAGGCATCGTTCCCCGTGCCAGCGTGGCGGAGAACATCAATATCAGCGCCCGGACTCATCACGCCGGCTTCGGCTGGCTGATCCGCGGCGCTTGGGAGCGGGACAATGCCCAACAGCAAATCGCCGCGCTGAGTATCCGCACGCCTTCGGCTGCTCAACCGATCCTCTACCTGTCCGGTGGCAACCAGCAGAAGGCGATCCTGGGGCGCTGGCTGTCGATGCCGATGAAAGTGCTGCTGCTCGATGAGCCGACTCGTGGCATCGATATCGGTGCCAAGGCCGAGATCTACAAGATCATCTACAACCTCGCCGAGCAGGGTATTGCGGTGATCGTGGTGTCCAGCGACCTGATGGAGGTCATGGGCATTTCCGACCGCATCCTGGTCATGAGCGAAGGCGCGATTACCGGTGAACGGTTACGCAGCGAAGCCGACGAAGCCAGTCTGTTGCAACTGGCCCTCCCGCGTTCGCGGGACTGAAAACCTATTGAGGTGTCTATGTCACAGGTCAAAAATACACACGCATTCTGGCTCGGCTTCAATCAGCGCAAGTTCTTCGATGATTGGGTGATGCTGCTCGCAGCCATCGGGATCTTTGTGCTCTGCGCGCTGTTTATCGATAACTTCATGTCCTCCCTGAACATGCGCGGCCTGGGCCTGGCGATTTCCACCACCGGGATTGCCGCCTGCACCATGTTGTTCTGCCTGGCCTCGGGGCACTTCGACCTGTCGGTCGGTTCGGTGATCGCCTGTGCGGGGGTGGTGGCCGGGATTGTCATTCGTGATACCGACAGCGTGTTTTTCGGGGTCTCGGCGGCGCTGGCCATGGGGCTGTGCGTGGGCCTGATCAACGGGATCGTGATCGCCAAGCTGCGGGTCAACGCACTGATCACCACCCTGGCGACCATGCAGATCGTGCGCGGGCTGGCCTATATCTTCTCCAATGGCAAGGCCGTCGGGGTGATGGACGAAGGCTTCTTCGTCTTCGGCAACGGCCAGCTGTTCGGCGTGCCAGTGCCGATTTTGATCACCGTGCTGTGCTTCATCTTTTTCGGCTGGTTGCTCAACTACACCACCTATGGTCGCAACACCATGGCCATCGGCGGTAACCCGGAAGCCGCGCTGCTGGCCGGCGTGAACGTGGACCGGACCAAGATCATCATCTTCGCCGTGCATGGGCTGATCGGCGCGCTGGCCGGGGTGATCCTGGCCTCGCGCATGACCTCGGGCCAGCCGATGATCGGCCAGGGTTTCGAGCTGACGGTGATTTCCGCCTGTGTGCTCGGCGGGGTTTCCCTGAGCGGCGGGATCGGGCTGATCCGCCATGTGATTGCCGGCGTGCTGATTCTGGCGATCATCGAGAACGCGATGAACCTGAAGAATATCGACACCTTCTACCAGTACGTCATTCGCGGTTCGATTCTTCTCGGGGCGGTGATCATCGACCGCCTCAAGCAACGCTGAGGGCGCGGGGATGAACAGTACGCCAGTGCCGGAATTGACCTGCCGGGAAAGTCTCTTCGGTCATCTGGAGGACGGTACGCCGGTGCACAAGTATCAGCTGGGCAACCGTCACGGCATGCAGGCCAGTGTGCTGACCTACGGCGGCATTCTCCAGGCGCTGCTGGTGGCGGACAGAAACGGCCGCTACGAGGATGTGGTGCTGGGCTTCGACGATATCGCGGGCTATCAGCGGCATCATCGTTTGTACCTGGGCGCGCTGATCGGGCGTTACGCCAATCGGCTGGCGGGAGGTCGGTTCGAGTTGTCGGGGCGGATTTATCAGGTACCGCTCAATGACGGCGCCAATGCCTTGAATGGCGGCCCCGAAGGTTTCGACAAGAAGGTCTGGGAGGCGCAGCCCGTCCAGGGCAGCGATTGGGTGGGTGTGAAGCTCAGTTACCTGTCCGTCGACGGCGAAATGGGTTTTCCCGGCAACCTGCGGACCCAGGTCACCTACAGCCTCGACGATGACAACCAGCTGCGCATCGAGTATCAGGCGGTCAGCGATGCACCGACGGCGGTCAACCTGACCCAGCATGCCTACTTCAACCTGGCCGGCGCGGGTAACGGCGATATCCTCTCGCAGGTGGCGACGCTCCATGCCAGCCATTACCTGCCGGTAACGGAGCAACTGATACCCCTCGGTGAGATGGCGCCTGTGGCCGGTACGCCGATGGACTTTCGCCAGGCCACTCCGATTGGCCGGCACATCACCGATAACCATCCGCAATTGCGCATCAGCGGTGCGGCGCAGCAGGGTTTCAATCATCACTGGAGGCTGGATGCCGAGGGTGATCTGAGCCGATTGGCCGTCGATATCCACGATCCCCAAAGCGGTCGCAGGTTGCAGTTGCACACCACCGAGCCCGGGGTGCAGTTCTATACCAGCAATGCCTTCGACGGCAGCGCTCAGGGCAAGGCGGGCAAGCCTTATCCGCGTTGGGCCGGTTTTGCCCTGGAGACCCAGAACTGTCCCGATGGCATCAACCAACCCGGTTTTCCCCGGGCCTGGATCGAGGCGGGGGAGGTCTATCGCCAGACCACCTTGATCCGCTTCTCGGCGCAGTGAGCGGAAGGCCTGAAAAGTGACATGCAGGCGGGCCAGTGAGCGGCCATAATGGCCTTCGTTTTCGTAGACCCTTTTATAAGGCTGCATATGCTGGACGACACCCTGAAAAACGCCAAGGACTCTGCACCCACCGGCACCCAGACGCTGCTCCGGGGCTTGGGCGTGGTGCAGGCGGTGGCCAACGGCGCCCGGGATCTCAAGGAGATTGCCCGGCTGATTGGGACCACGCGCAGCACCACCCATCGCCTGGCCAGTTGCCTGGTGGACGAGCGCTATCTGCGGGTGGTGCCGCAAGTCGGCTATCTGTTGGGACCGAAGCTGATCGAGCTGGGTTTCCAGGCCCGCGAAGCCCTGCCGCTGGTGACCCTGGCTACGCCATTCCTGGATGAATTGTCGGCGCTGACCGGCGACACCATCCACCTGGCCATTCGTGAAGACGATGACGTGCTGTACCTGCACAAGAATCCGGGGCGCAATGGTCCGGAAATGCGTTCGCGGGTCGGCCATCGCATGCCGCTGGCGCGGACCGGGATCGGCAAGGCGCTGATGCTCGATTGCTCGCCGGAAGAATGGCAGCGCCTGTATCAGATCAGCCTGCCGGTGGGCGGCAAGAACGCCCTGTGGCCCCAGCATGTGGAACAGACCTGGGAGCAGTTCCGTGCGCGCATGCAGGAGTATGTGGCGGGGGGCTATGCCTTCGACCTGGAAGACAATGAACCGTCGATCCGTTGTGTGGCCGCGCCTATACGGGATGCCAGCCGGAAAATCGTTGCCGGTATCAGTATCGCCAGTACGGTGCCCTATATGCCGCTGGAGAAAATGGCCGAGTTGATCCCGCGGATCAAAAGCGCCGCCGCACGGATTTCCGCGGAACTGGGTGCCAAATCCTGAGTGGTCCGCCTTTCACACCACGAAGCGATTCACCAACTGATTGAGATTGACCGCCAGTTTTGACATCTCATTGCAGGCACTGGCCGTTTGGCTGGCGCCTGCGGAGCTCTGTGCGGCAAGCTCGCGGATACTGACCAGGTTGCGATCGACCTCACGGGCCACGTGGGCCTGCTCTTCAGAAGCGGTCGCGATCAGAAGACTACGTTCATTGATCTGAATCATGGCGCTGGCAATCTGATCCAGGGAGCTACTGGCTTCTTGAGCCACGCCAAGGGATTCGGTTGCCAATGCTTTGCTGGTATTCATGGCTTCCACGGCGTGCTCCGAATCGTTCTGAATCGCCGCAATCATCTGCTCGATCTCTTGGGTCGATTGCTGGGTTCGGTGGGCCAAAGCCCTGACCTCGTCGGCAACCACCGCAAAACCACGGCCTTGTTCACCGGCTCGTGCGGCTTCAATGGCGGCGTTCAACGCCAGAAGGTTGGTCTGCTCCGCGATCGCCCGAATCACCTCGACGACTTTATTGATACCCTGGGCCTGATTTGACAGACCTTGAATCTGCTCGCTGGTGTTTTCAACATTACCGCTCAGCTTTTGAATGGATTTCAATGTCTGAGCCACCCGCTTCAGGCCAACCTCGGTAAAGCCCTGGGTGCGCCTGGACTCTTCGGAGGCTGACTCCGCGTTACGCGCGACCTCATCAACCGCAGCACTCATCTCGGTGACGGCCGTAGCGGCTTGATTGACTTCGTCGTTCTGTGAAACAAGGCCTCGGCTGGACTCCTCGGTGACCGCTGTCATTTCCTCGGCCGCGGAGGCCAGTTGGGTGGAGGACTCGGAGATATGCACAATGGTATTGCGAAGGTTTTTCTGCATCTGCGCCAGTGCCTTCAACAGTCGTCCGGCTTCATCGGTCCCGCTCACCCGTACTTCCTTTGACAGGTCGCTACTGGCGATACGCTCGGCGACGGACAAGGCATCGCTGATGGGGGAGGTGATGCTCCTGGTCAGAACTATTGCCAACCCGACAGTCAGAATCACTACACCTGCAATCAGACCGACAACCAGCCAAAGTCCCGTGGAGTAGAGATGGGCTGCATTTCGACCCGCCAGTGCCGCGCCCTCGTTATTGATGTCGGTCAGGTCTTTGATCTGCCCCTCCATCAAGGTGGTGATAGGCCGGATGCTTGTCGCATTCAGGCTGGCTATCGCGGGCAAGTCAGCGCGTTTCATCAGCGGTTCGAGACTGTCCAACTGTCTGGAATACGCCTCGGCGGATGCCTTTACCTTCAGATAAAGCGCGCGCTCCTGGTCGCTCGCAACCAGAGGCTCATAATTGGCCACCGCCTCCATGAAAGCCTTTCGGAAGCCCGGGAAGGCTTCAGCCGTCTTTTGAATACCTTCGGGGTCAGCAATGCTGCGCTGGACTTCGAGTCTCAGGCGCATCACCCCAAGGCTCATCAATGCCGTTTGTCGGACGCTGGGCATCCAATTGACTTCGACATCTTTTTCCGAGTCCCGCAAGCCGCCCATCTGCACCACCGCGACTGCGCCGAGGATAAAAACCAAGGCAATGATCAAGGCGAAAAACAGCGCTGAGCGCGGGGCTACATTGAGATTTCTAAGGCGCATACGGGCTTCCTCGTTTCCAGGAAAATGCTTGAGCTGTCCAAGAGGCTAGTACAGGTGGGCCAGGAAGTCGGAAAAAACGAGGTATACGCCAGCATTCAATGGGGAGCCGCCAGCGCGCACTGCTGCTCTTGGGGCAGCAGCAGTGCGATCCTTTGGCCAAGGCTTCTGTTTTTCCCCGCGTTACACCATCAAGGGGCCAAGCGCACCGCACCTCGGGGGGAATTGGCTGGTTGCAACCTGAATACATGGAACAGCACCGTCAGCAGCACCAGGAACGCCGGTCCTATGTAGAGTGCCACGCGGGTGTCCGGGAAATAGGCCATCAGGCCCACCACCAGCACCAGGAACGCCAATGCCAGGTAGGAGCTGATCGGGTACAGCCACATGCGGTATTTCAGGCCTGCACGTTCCACCGCGCTCAGGCCTTTGCGAAACCTGAGCTGGGCCAGCAGGATCATCGCCCAGGTCCAGATCGCACCAAAGGTGGCAATCGAGGTGACCCAGACGAAGACCTTTTCCGGCACCAGGTAGTTCAGCAGTACACCCAGCAACAAGGCCGCGATGGACAGCAGCAGCGCATTGCGCGGCACACCGTTGCCGGCGGTTTTGCCGAAGGTTTTTGGCGCCTGGCCGTTCTGTGCCAGGCTGTAGAGCATGCGCCCGGTGCTGAAGATCCCGCCGTTGCAGGAGGAGAGCGCCGCGGTGATCACCACGAAGTTGATGATGCCGGCAGCGGTCTTGATGCCCAGCCGCTCGAAGGTCATGACAAAGGGGCTGCCCTGGGTACCGATTTCGCCCCAGGGGTAGATCGACAGGATGACGAACAAGGCCCCCACGTAGAACAGCAGGATGCGCCAGAACACCGAGCCGATCGCCTGGGGAATGGTCTTCTCCGGGTTGCGCGCTTCTCCGGCGGTCAGGCCGATCATTTCCACGCCCAGGTAGGCGAACATCACCATTTGCAACGACATCAGCACGCCGGTGACGCCGTTCGGCATAAAGCCGCCATGGTTCCACAGATTGGAAATCCCCAGTGCCACGCCATCGTTACCGAAACCGAAAGCGATCACACCGATCCCGCCCACCACCATTGCAATGATGGTGACGATCTTGATCAGGGCGAACCAGAACTCGAACTCACCGAAGGCTTTCACTGCGATCAGGTTGACCGTGCCCATGCTGACCAGGGCGGCGAGGGCCCAGATCCAGCGCGGTACATCGGGGAACCAGACGCCCATGTACACCGCCACCGCGGTGATTTCCGCCACGCAGGTCACCAGCCACAGGAACCAGTAGTTCCAGCCGGTGAGAAATCCCGCCAACGGGCCCAGGTAATCTTGTGCGTAACGGCTGAACGAGCCGGCGACGGGGTTATGTACCGCCATTTCGCCCAGGGCGCGCATGATCACCAGGATCGCCAGGCCGCCGATGATATAGGACAGCATGATGGCCGGACCGGCCATTTGAATGGCCTTGGCCGAACCGAGGAATAGCCCGACACCGATACAGGCGCCGAGGGCCATCAAACGAATATGTCGTTCACCCAGTTCACGTTTGAGCGGACCGCCTTGAGCAGTCCCCCCGTTGGGCAGATGGTTGTCTGCGCGCATAGAAATACAACCTCATCTTGTTATTGGATATAAACCACCGCGCGTTGGAAGTACCGACGGGTAATCCGTACTCGCTCAACCAGGTCGACCTTATGGGACGACCGGCCTTGCAGGGCAAAACCTGCGAGATCAGTGGGAGGCGCATTATAAAAAGCGGACTTCAGGCTTTTCCACTGTATAAGTGGTTGATTTAAGAGATAAGTATCGGAAAGTTGCACTTTGATGGAGATGCGTTAGCGGGTGTTATCTGTTTTATCAAGTAAGAAATAATGCTGAATATTGCAGGGTAATGGCGTGCAGGTATATGGACCGACACCGTCAGGTGTTGACGCCTTACGTACTCCCGAGCCCGTATCCCGAGTCGACTCAACGCGCCACGGTGTTCGTTATGTTCAACGTCGTGCAGAAAGTTGTTGCGGCGCCAGAAACGCATCGTGGAAGTAATTACGGAATGCGTGCATCGCCGGGCTGAAATCACGTTCGCGATGCCACGCCAGGCCGACGCTCATCGGGGTGACCTTGTCGGTGACCGTCAGGGTTTCGATGCGTTTGCCTTCCAGGGACCAGGGCCGGTGGACCAGGTCCGAGAGGATTGCCACGCCGCTGCCATTGGCAACCATGCTGCGTACGGCTTCCACCGAGCTGGTACGCACCCGCACGTTGGGTTGTTGGTGCGCGTGTTCCCAATAGCGCATGGCGCTTTGCTCGGCTTCATCGACGGTCAACAGGATATAGGGCTCTTTCGCGACATCGGCGAGGCTGACGGCCGCGCGTTCGCACAGTGGGTGATGGCTGGGCAGCCAAAGTCGACGTTCCGAGTTGAAGAGAATTTCCGAAACGATATCCGGGTGAGTGAGGTTTGCAGTGAGCACCACGGCCATGTCGAATCGACCTTCCAGCAGGCCCTGTTCGATGGCTTGCCGTTCTTGTTCGTGGACCTCGATGGCCACGTCCGGATGCCAGTGTTCAAGCCGTTGCAGATGGTGCGGCAGGAAGTAGCCGATCACGGTATAGCTGGCGGCCACCCGTAACAACCCACTGGCGCGAATGTCGGGCAGCGGACTGTTGAGGGCGTCGTCGACGCTGCGCAAAATCACGTAGGCCCGGTTGAGAAAGTGCCGCCCGGCATCGGTCAGGCTCATGCCCTGGGCCGAACGCTGGAACAACAGCGTGCCGAGCATGGCTTCCAGTTCCTTGATCGCCGTCGTGACGGCCGACTGGGAAATATTCAAATGAATCGCTGCTTGGGATATTTGCCCGATCTCGGCGGTGGCGACGAAATAACGGATCTGGCGCAGGGTCAGTGACATGAGCACTCCGAACGATGGGGTATCTGTTTTTCAGAAGATACCCTATCTGTTAATAGATCTTCCCAAGGGGGTGCCTGGAATCTAACGTGGCCTGCATGAAGTCACAAGTGTCAGGAGCAAGCGGCATGCAGGCAGTAGATTTCAACTCGGACATGGGCGAAGGTTTTGGCCCATGGACCATCGGCGATGGCGTCGACCATGAACTGATGGGCTTTATCAGCTCGGCCAACATCGCGACCGGTTTTCATGCCGGCGACCCCAGCACCATGCGCCGTACCGTCGAGCAGGCCAAGCGCCTGGGCGTGGGCATCGGCGCACATCCGGGGTTCCGCGACCTGGTGGGTTTCGGCCGTCGGCACATCAACGCCCCGGCCCAGGAACTGGTCGACGACATGCTTTATCAGTTGGGTGCCCTGCGTGAACTGGCTCGGGTTCAAGGTGTAGCGCTGCAACACATCAAACCCCATGGCGCGCTTTACATGCACCTGGCCCGGGACGAGGAGGCGGCTCGTCTGCTGGTGGAAAACCTCCAGCTTCTGGAGCCTGAGTTGCTGCTGTATTGCATGCCCGGCTCGGTGATCTGGCGCGTCGCCAACGAATTGGGTCAGCCGGTGATTCGCGAGTTCTACGCCGACCGGGAGTACGACCTCAGCGGTTCCATCGTCTTTACCCGCAACGTGCGTGCTTACGATCCGGCCCAGGTCGCCGCCCGGGTGGTGCGTGCCTGCCAGGAAGGCGTGGTGCGCACGGTCGAGGGACAGGATCTGGCGATCGAGTTCGACTCCATCTGTTTGCACAGCGATACGCCGGGGGCACTGGCATTGGTTGAAACCACTCGCAAGGCGCTCGATAGCGTCGGGATCAACGTTCGCGCACCGCGCTGACCTTTTACGAAACACCCGGCGCCGAGACGCCAGGGTTTGAACACTCTTTCATTTTTGCCTGCCTTTCTACAACTATTCCAAGAGGAACAGACATGGCCGAACACTCTGTAATTACCCCATTGCCCGGGACCTTCTATCGCAAAGCCACCCCGGAGTCGGCGAATTTCGTCGAGGAGGGCGCGCAGGTCAGCGCCGATACAGTGATTGGCTTGATCGAGGTCATGAAGCAGTTTTCCGAACTGACCGCCGGGGCAGCGGGTCGCCTTGGCGTATTTCTGGTGGAAGACGGCGATCCGGTGGAGCCGGGTCAGGTCATCGCAACACTCGACGGCGAGTGAGGGGGCGATCATGACTCAAGGCATTCGTAAACTACTGATCGCCAACCGTGGCGAGATCGCCGTGCGGATTATCCGCGCTGCCCAGGCGCTGGGTATCCCCACCGTTGCCGCCTGCAGCGAAGCGGACATCGATTCCCAGGCCGCGCGCATGGCCGACGAGGTGCACGTTCTCGGCCCGGCCCGCGCTGATAAAAGTTACCTCAATGTCGCGGCATTGCTGGGCGCCTTGCGCGCCACGGGGGCCAACGCGGTACATCCAGGCTACGGTTTTCTCTCGGAGAACGCGGACTTTGCCGAGGCCGTCCTTGGGGCCGGCGCTATTTTCGTTGGACCCAGCCCGGACACCATCCGGCGCATGGGCGACAAGGCTGAGGCGCGGCGCACGGCTCAAGAAGCCGGGGTACCGGTGGTCCCAGGCTCGCCCGGCGAGCTGTTCGATGTCGAGTCGGCACTGAAGGCGGCAGAGTCAGTCGGTTTCCCGCTGCTGATCAAAGCCTCGGCCGGTGGCGGCGGACGGGGTATTCGCCTGGCGGAAAACCCACGGCAACTGAGCGAGGAATTTCTCCGTTCCCAGCGCGAAGCCCTGGCGGCGTTTGGCAATGGCGCGGTGTATCTGGAGCGCTTCATCAGCAAGGCCCGGCACATCGAGGTGCAGGTGTTGGGCGACGGTCAGCACGCCGTGCACTTGTTTGAACGTGAGTGCTCGCTGCAACGTCGGCGCCAGAAGATCTTTGAAGAAGCGCCATCGCCGGTACTCAGCCAGCAACAACGCGAGACGCTCTGCGCCAGTGCCGTGCGCCTGACGGAGTCCCTGGGCTACAAGGGCGCCGGGACGTTGGAGTACCTGTATGACGACACGACGGGTGAGTTCTTCTTTATCGAGATGAACACGCGAATCCAGGTTGAGCACCCGGTCAGCGAACTGATCACCGGTATCGATCTGGTGCAGGCCATGTTGCGCATTGCCGGCGGTGAGCCCTTGGGCTTCAAGCAGAGCGATATCCGGCTCAACGGTGCCGCGCTGCAAATGCGCTTGAACGCTGAAGACCCCGCGCGGGATTTCTTTCCCAGCCCGGGTCTGGTCGAGGCACTCGTCTGGCCGCACGGTGAAGGCGTGCGTGTCGACACTCATCTGTATCAGGGTTATCGCGTTCCACCGTACTATGACTCGCTGCTGGCCAAGCTGATCGTGCATGGCGCTGATCGCGCCGAGGCGTTGGCCCGGGCCCGAACAGCGGTGCAGCAGACCACACTCGCCGGTATGGCCAGCACCTTGTCACTGCACGGCGAGCTGTTGGAGCAACCGTGGTTGCACCGTGCCGACTTTCACACCGGCACCCTGGAAGCCTGGCTGGCCGAGCGCCGCAGTGGAGGTGAAGCATGAGTCATTCGATCCGCTACAGCTTTGGCGCTGACGAGCATCTGTTTGCCGAAGTCAGCGACAGCATGTCTCTTGAAGCATTCTTCAAGGGCATGGCGGTCACTCGTGCAGTGGAGCGTCTGGCGCTCGAGGGTGTGCTCGATGTATGCCTGGCCAATGCCTCATTCCAGATCCGGTTTGACCCGGACCGCATTGCCCCTCATACCTTGCTCGAAGCCGTAAAGAGGGCCGAGGTCGAAGCGGTCGCCGAGCGCACCCTGCACACACGCATCATCGAGATTCCGGTGCTCTACAACGACCCCTGGACACACGAAACGCTGATGCGCTTTCGCGACCGTCATCAGGACCCGAGTGTCACCGACCTGGAGTACGCCGCGCGGATCAACGGCCTGGCGGACGTCGACGCGTTCATCGCGGCCCACAGCGGTGCACCCTGGTTTGTCTCGATGGTCGGTTTCGTCGCGGGGCTGCCGTTCATGTTCCAGATGGTTGAGCGTGAGCGTCAGTTGCAGGTGCCCAAATACCTGCGCCCACGCACCGACACCCCGAAATTGACCCTGGGGCACGGCGGTTGCTTTGGCTGCATTTACTCGGTACGCGGCGCCGGTGGTTATCAAATGTTTGGGGTCACGCCGGCACCGATCTATGACCCTCAGCAGAAGCTGGCCTACCTGAAAGAGCACATGGTGTTTTTCCGCCCCGGTGACATCGTGCAGTTCAAACCGATGAGCCGCGAGGCGTATGACCAGGCGGTGGACGAAGTGGAGGCCGGGCGTTTCGATCTGCGAATTCGTCCGCTGGAGTTCTCGTTGGACGCCTTTCTGGCCGATCCCGTGGGCTATGCCAAGTCGTTGCAGGAGGTGCTGGCATGATCAAGGTACTCAAACCCGGTCTTGCCACGTCCGTCCAGGATCTGGGCCGTGAAGGTTATTACCACCTGGGCATTCCGCCTTCCGGTGCGCTGGATCAATACGCCCTGAGTGCCGCCAACCAATTGGTCGGTAACCCGGCAGGTGCCGCCGCGCTGGAATGCACGCTGCTGGGTCCGGAACTGGAGTTTCAGCAAGACGCCCTGGTGGCGGTGTGCGGTGCGCACATGACGCCGCGGGTCGACGGCGTGGAGAGGCATCAAGACACCGCGTTCACGGTGAAGGCCGGCCAGGTACTGCGCTTTGACTTCCCCAGGGTTGGCGCTCGCACCTATCTGGCCGTGGCCGGCGGCATTGACGTACCGCTGGTCCTCGGCAGTCGATCTACCTATGCGCTGGGCGCGCTCGGTGGTTTTGAAGGGCGCAGGCTGTTGGCCGGCGATGAGCTGCCCGTCGGCATGGCCGGTGGCAAGGGCCGCGCCGGAACCAGTTTGCCCATGGCGTTACGGCAGTCGTTGGGGGGCGAAATCACCCTGCGCGTCGTGCCGGGTCTGTACTACGAACGCCTGACCGACTCCGCGGCGAAGAGCTTTTTCGCCGAGCCGTGGACGGTAGGCTCGGAAGCCGACCGCATCGGTTATCGCTTCAAGGGCGGCAGCGCCCTGGGTTTTCAACCCCGTGAGCAACCGTTCGGGGCCGGCTCCGACCCGTCGAACATCGTCGACAGTTGCTATCCGATCGGCTCGATCCAGGTGCCTGCCGGGCTTGAACCCATCGTCCTGCACCGCGACGCGGTGTCCGGTGGTGGCTACGCGATGATCGGCACGGTGATCAGTGCCGACCTCGATTTGATTGGCCAGATGCAACCGAACCAGAAGGCCCGCTTCACAGCGGTCACCCTGGAGGAGGCGCTGGAAGCGCGACGATCCTATAAGAAAAAGCTCAGTTGCCTGAGCAAGCTGTTCCCTTCCTGATTCTGCCCGCCGCATCGCGTGGGTAATGCCAAACGGTAAGCCAATACCACACGTGGGTGTGGTGGCGGCTGCCCGCGCTTCAATCCTTGACTGGTCCTGGAGTTCACGCAGATGGCTGCTTTATCGCAATCGAGTCAAACCGGGCAAGACCCGGCCAATCATCCTGTTCCGCCGACAGCGCGCATGGGGCGACTGTCCCTGACCATGGCCTGGTGGGCCGTGTGCAGTGCGATGTTCTACATCGTGGTGGGCGCTTCGCTGGCGTTGTCTTACGGCGCTCGCAACGCGCTGATTGGCATGGTCCTGTCGGTGATCAGCTATGGACTGGTCAACAGCGTGCTCAGTCGCTTCGCGATCCGCAGCGGTCTGTCGGTGGCGTTGTTTTCACGGTTACTGTTCGGCAGTACGGGGGCCTGTCTGGCAACGTTGATCTTCTTTTCAACCGCCATCTATTACGCAGTGTTTGAAGGTTCGGTTATTGCCGTGGCCCTCCATCATCTGTACCCGGAACTGGTCTATCCGCTGGCCGCATTGTTGGTGGTGTTGTACAGCGTGCCGATGATTCTGGGCAGCGTGCAGCACTGGTTGGACAAGCTCAACGGTGTGTTGCTGCCGGTGTATCTGGGCGGCTTGCTGGTGGCGGTGGGCTTGTCGATCGGTCGTTATGGCTATCAGCCGCAATGGCTGGATTTCGGCCCGGCAACGCCCAATGCGTTCGGCTGGTGGGATTGCTTCGGCGCCTATATGGGCGTCTGGGTCTTGATGCTGTTCACCTTCGATTACGCCCGTTTCGGCAAGCCTGAGGATGCGCAGTATCACGGTCGCTGGAACTTCGGCATGCCGTTCTATGGGGTGACCTTTCTGCTCAACGGCGCGGCGGGCATTTACCTGGTCAGCAGCATTCCCCATGAAGGGGCACTGAACGAAGTCTCGGTGGTGATGGCGATCCTGCAGTTGATGGGCCTGTGGGGGCTGTTGTTTGTCTGGGCCACGCAAACCCGGATCAACACGGCCAATTACTACTTGGCGACACTGAACATGCAGGCATTCTTTGGGCGTTTTGGCATCCGCGGTTCGTACCTGATGTGGGCGCTGGCGGTCGGGGTGATCGTTTATGGCTTGATGCTTGCCGACGTATTTGCCTACTTGCTCAAGGCATTGGCCTATCAGGGCATTTTCGTGGTGGCCTGGGTCGGCGTGGCATTGGCGCAGATTCTCTACGGCCGCAGTGATATCGCGGCGCTGGAACGCGTTGCGACATTCAATCCAGTGGGCTTGACGGCCTGGTTTGGCTCGACTGCCCTGGGGCTTGCATTAATGTTTTCCGGCAGTGCCCTGAGCAGTTTTTCCGCACCCTCTACGGTAATAGTTGCGTTTGCCTTGCAGGCGGGTTTGTCCCATCAACGCCGATTGCGGTTGGCCTGATAAGCGAAATGAGCGGTAAGCCAGGCTTTTCGCTCATCCGTAGAGCTCGATCAGGCCAGGCGATCGGCCAGCGCCAGGGCCTGTTCGGTGGTGTTCTGGCGAGAGGCCAGGTCGACGTCAGGCCCGAGAATGGTTTTCTCTACATAGAGCGAATGCACGTCGGTCACACCAATAAAACCCAGCCAGGCTTCCATATAAGGTTTCTGGAAGTCCATCGGTTGCGCGGTCGGTTCGGAATAGTCCATGCCGCGCGCATACACGTTCACGGCCGTCTTGTTATGCAGCAAACCCCGCAGGCCGTGTTCCGGGCTGAATTCAAACAGTACGTCTTTCTGCGAAACCACGTCGATAAAGTGCTTGAGCTTGTAGGGTACTGCGAAATTCCACAGCGGAACGGAGAACACCAGTACGTCAGCCTGATGCAAGTGAGCCGCTAGATCTTTCAGGGGCGTCCAGGCGGCGTCCTGTTCCTCGGTCAATGGGGTGCCGCTCAGGCCGGCATATTTGGCATCCATCACCGGCCCGTCAAACTCCGGTAGGTCCAGGTTCCACAGGTCCAGGGTGACGACTTGGGTATCCGGCGCGTTGCGCTGATAGCGAGCAATGAACTGGCGGGCGATTTCCAGGGAGGCGGAGCGCTGTTTGCGCGGGGAGCATTCGATATGCAGAAGGACGGTCATGGCGGGCCTCAGGGAAGGGGAGAGAAGACCCGAGCATTGCAACATAGCGCTACTTGAAATATAAATCGTGTTTTACAGACTTATTGATCACGTATCAGCATATGTTCGATGCCTTGTTGCTCAAGACCTTCGTCGCGGTGGTGGATGAAGGCGGCTTCAGTCGCGCCGCGGCCCGCCTGCACCTGACCCAGTCGGCCGTCAGCGGTCATTTGCGGCGCCTGGAAGAGCAGGTGGGCAAGCCGCTGCTCACCCGCACCACCCGCTCCCAACAACTGACGGCCGATGGCGAACGGTTGATGGCCTATGCCCGGGGTATTCTGGCGCTCAATCGGGATGCCTGGGCCGAGCTGACCCGTTCGGCGTTTCAAGGGAGTTTGCGCATCGGTGTTTCGGAAGAGTTCGCCGATGCCCGTCTGTTGCGGGAGTTGCAGGCCTTCGCCGCCGACTATCCGGGCATGCAGCTCAAGGTGCAGGTCAGTATTCCCGGCTCTTTGCTGACCCTGATGAAGCAGGGCGAACTGGATCTGGTGGTCGGTTCGTTGTGTGAGTCCAGCGAGCCCGGCCTGGCGTTATGGCAGGAACCTCTGGTCTGGGCCTGGTCCGCACAACCTTTAGGCACCTTGCCGACACCCTTGCCCCTGGCCCTGTTCCCGGAACCCTGTCCTTACCGGGAGGCCGCGTTGACGCGCCTGGCCCAGGCCGGCATCACCCAGCGCACGGCCATGCTCTGCACCAGCTATGCCGCGTTGCAGGCTGCGGCCCTGGCAGGCTTTGCCATCGCGCCGATGACCCTCAGCCAAGTGTCCCAGGGGTTGGCAGTCCTCGGCGTCGAGCATGGCTTGCCGCCGCTGCCCGATGCCGAGTTCCGTTTATTCAGTGCGCCGGAGGCGGACCCGCTGATTATCGAGGCGATTACCCGGGTGATCATCCGCTACGGCGCCAGCCGTCACTAGAGGGCAGTTCCAAGGCGGGGAATGCTCCCCCTGAATATGAAGAATGACTTATGGGCAGGCGAGGCGTCAGCCCCCTGCAAAGGTTGAGGACTGACGCCTTCACGGGCGGGTTTTACCAATCGACCGCGTAACTCACGCTCAAGGTCCGGCCTTCAGCATTCGGATAAGGCGCGCGAGCATTGGCCTGGGCGAACATGTTCTGGTAGTTGCGGTTCGCCAGGTTGTAGACACCACCTTCCAGGCGACCCACCGGCAACGCTACCGAACCCAGCAGGTCGAACAACGTGTAGCCCTTGATATCGCGACCGTTGTTGTCCTTGAAGGCCGCGTCGTAGTCCGACAGGCGCATGCCTTGCAGGCGCAGGTTGTAGTCGCCGTGCTCATAACCGACGAAGGCAGTGGTCTTGGCCGGGGAAATGCGTGTGGCCGGCAGGTCGATCCATTTGCCGTTCTGATCGGTCTCGCCCTTGGCGTAAGCGTAAGTGCCGCCCACCGACCATTGATCCGTCACGTTGTAGCTCAGGCTGGTTTCCACGCCGCGCACGCGTTCCTTCTGGTTGATCAGACGCAGCACGCGGTTGTTGGCGTCATAGAACTGGGTGACGTCCGAGGTGTTTTCGTACGCGGTGACGCTGGCCTGCCACTTGTCCCAGTTGCCACGCCAGCCCAGTTCATAGCTGTTGACCTTGATGGCCTGGGCGTTGAGGTCATGGATGTTGTAGGTACTGCTGACGTCACGCAGGAAGCGCTGGATATCCGGCAGGGAAAAGCCCTGGCTGAAGTTGGCGAACAGGTCCTGGTTTTCGTTCAGGTGATAGACCGCCCCGAGGTTGTACAGCGTGTCGTTGTAATTCAGGGTGCCGCCGGGCAGCGTTGCGCGATTGCCGGTCTGGACGATTTCGCCATAGGCGATGCTGTCGGCAATCTCGCTCTCGATCCATTCGCGACGCACCCCACCACGCAAGGTCCAGTCGCCGACGTCGTAGGACAGCTGGCCGAAAATGGCCTTGGTGGCGGTCACGGTGTCCGGGCCCATTTCAAAGGTGGTACCGGTCTTGGTGTAGGTCAGCCCATTGACCCGGTACTGATCGCCGCGTTGGCGCGAGGTTTCGTGATCATAGTCGGCGCCCCAGACCAGTGTGCCGGTGGCCGGGCCGATGTCCGGCATCTTGCTTTCGATCGCCGCCCGCAGGCCGTAGACATCCTGGATACTGTTGTTGTCGGAGACTCCGGCCAGGCCCCGTGACAGGTCCGGGAAAAACAGCGCATCAGCACGCCGCCAGTAGCTTTCGACCTGCAGGCCCTGACCGTGGAAATCCTTGTCGGTGTAGTTGAGGTTGACCGCCTGGTTATGAGTGTACGGCTGGTCATCCAGCTTCAGGCCTTTTACCGCGACGGCATTGTTGGTGATGCGCGGGTCCTTGGTGTAGTCGGTGTCCTGTTGGTCCTTGTAGTCCTGCAGCGACAGGCTGATCTTCTTGTCGGCATCCAGCGCGTAGCCGAAACGACCTTGCAGGTCGTAGGTGCTGGTGTCCATGTTGCTGCCCTGGGACGTGTCCTGGGGAATGCGGTTGCCGTTGCCGTCGAACTGGTCGTTGCGTTGCACGGTGTTGGCCGACACGTACCAGTCCAGCGCGTCCTTGTGCCCCGTGGCGCTCTGGAAGGCTTCGTAGGAGAAACCCTTGTTGTTAAGGTTGTTGCCGGTGGTCATGCCGATCTTGCTGCTGAAGGCCAGCTCTTCACCCTTGTTGCGTTTGGTGATGATGTTGATGATGCCGCCCGACGCGCCCGCACCGTAGACGCTGCTGGCGCCGGAGACCACTTCGATGCGTTCGATGCTTTCCGGGGCGATGCTGTTGAGCTGGCGGAAGTTGTCCCGTGTCGCGTTCTGGGAGACCCCGTCGATCAGGATCAGGGTGTTGCGTCCGCGCAGGGTCTGGCCAAAGTTGCTCATGCCACCGGTGGAAGGGGAGATGCCCGGCACCAGTTGCCCGAGGATATCCGCGACCCGCCGACCGGCACCGGTCTGCTGGCGGATCTGCTCTTCGTTGATCACCTGTACGGAGCCTGGAATCGAGGCGATGCTGGTTTCGCTGCGGGTGGCGGAAACCACCATTTCCTGCAGTTGCAGGGTCCCGGGTGCCGACTGGGCGGGTTCGCTCTGATCGGCCCAGGCCGGTGTGCTCAGCGAGCCGATAAAGGGCAGGAGGATGGAAAGTTGTATTTTTTTCATGGCTCTTTCTTTGTTTGATTCGCAGAAGTGTGGGTCGATAAAACGCCGGTTTCCGGCGTTCGTGAAAATGATCGGATGGCGCGGATACCCAGGGCGGCAATGGCGTAGGTGAGGGCGACGAGCCAGAAGCTGTGGGCCACGCCGACGATCCCCATGCCGATACCCCCCAGCAAAACCCCGCACAACGCGCCGGCTTTGGCGGCGCTGTTGCCCAGGCCCAGGGCAAAGCCTTGCTGGCTGGGGGCAACGGTGTTGGCGATCAAGGTGTAGGCGACGGGCAGCAGCGCGCCTTGCCACACGCCCCACAGCAGTCGGCTGGCGAGAAAGCCCATCCATTCGCCGGCCACGGCGGTAAAGGCCAGGGTCAGGGCACAGGCCCAGGCAACCCATTCGATGACACGCAAGGTGTGTGCGGGCTGATGGCGGTCGAACAGTCGCCCCCACAGCGGCGCGGACAAGGCGAGGGTGGCGGCACTGGCGGCATAGCTGGCGCCGATCAGCCATCCAGGCGCGTGCAGGACGTCCGCCACGTACAGGGCATAGAACGGTTGCGGCATCATCTTGGCGGCCTGGATCAGCACGATGACCCCGAGCATGGCCCCCAGCCAACCCTTGGGCAGCGCCGCGTGCGCCGGTTTTTGCTTGGATGGCACACGTTGTGTGTCGCTGGGCAAAAACAGGCTGATCAGCGCACACAGCAGGCAAATCGCGGTGGCGCTGTAGCACAGCAAGGCGAACCCCGAGACATCCATCAACCAGCCGCCCAGCACCGGCCCGGCCAGCGAACCGACCGCCGTGGCCGATTGCAGGCGGGCGAGAACCTGTCCCCGCCCGCCGGCGCCGCAGCAGGCCAGTGCGTAGGCCTGGGCCGCCGCGATAAATCCGGCCAGGGCACCTTGAACCACCCGGATGCCCACCAGCAGCCAGGGATCGAAGGTGATCGCGGCCAGCGCCTGGCACACCGCCAACGCCAGCAGCGCCCGAATGATCATCGGCTTGTGCCCGGTGCGGTCGCCCAGTCGCCCCCACATCGGGGTCAGGATCATCGCCGCCATCATCGGCCCGGCATACACCAACGAAGACAGCAGGCCGGTGTACTGGGCCCCGGCGGTGCCGAGCAGCTTCTGGATCTGCAGGGGCCAGAAGGGGCCGCTCATTTCCATGGCCCCCATGGACACCAGCTGAATCCCGACCAGCAACCGCAGTGCCGTGTCGTTAGCTGCCATCGGCGTTGACGCTCAGCGGGTTGCGCAGACGCCCGACGATATCGGCGTGACTTTCAAGCAGGCGCATGCGCATAAACGACTTGGCGGGCCAGTCCTGTTCTAGCAGGGCCTGGCGCTCGGTGCTCCAGCGCTGTGGTTCGACCTGATCGCGCAAGTCGTCGAAGCACTGGCGGACCTGGGTTGCCAGTTCACTCCAGAGCAGGGCCTGGGGGATGTCGAAGTGGCGGGCGCTGAGCAGCACCAGTTCGCCCAGATGACACATGAAGACCGTATGCAGCAGCTTGTCGCGCACGAAGCCGGCATCGTCATACAGGGTCATCTTCGGATCATGCAGTTCGATGTCCAGGCCCTGTGCGTGCAAGGTCTTGCGGTCGATCCGGATATCGCCGAAGTCTCGCAACAACAGGCGGCTCAACTGTCCGTCCGCGGCCATGATCATGAAGCTGTTTTGCTGGTGAGCCTCGAACGCGACGCCGTAGCGCAGGTACATGCCGAGCAGGCCAGGCACCGCAATCGACACGTAGTCGCGGAAGAACGATTGCATGGCGGCGCTATCGTCCGTGCCCTTGGCCAGGCGCACCCACTGCCTCAACAGCGGTTGGCCGTGCTGGTCGATGGCAAACAGACTGCCGACCGGAATAGCCATTTCGCCCGACTGCAACTGGCTCAGCGGGTTGTCCCGGTACAGTACGGCCAGGTGGCGGGAACGTTCGTCGTCAACCGGTTGTGGCTTGAAATGCACACCGATGCGTTCGGGAACGATACCGAGAATGTTCCGGATCCCGGGCTCGCGCGCCAGGATGCTTTGCATCAGCTGGCTGATGCGCGGGCCCATGCGCGCCGAGCGTGGCGAAACGGTGCGCTGCACGCTGGTCAGTCGCAGTGACACCGGCAGCTTGACCATCGGCGCGTCACGGCGGCCTTCAGGCAATACGGTGCGGAACGACATGGTCGGGTGGGCGGTGAACGCGACGATATCGGTCAGGACCAGCAGGCGGTCACCGATTTCGTTGGCGAAGGTCTGCGGCAGCTCCTGGCGTGCCTGCCAGGGATGGGCCGGCAGTGGCAGGTAGTCGCCGGCTTCAAGGCCCTGACGGGTCAATTCAGCGGTCAACTGTTGCGCGGCCTGGGGGAAGTGGGCTTGCCACCACTGCCAGTAATCCATGGTGCCAGCCAGTGATTCGACATGGGCAAACTGGTGGTGCAATGCGCAGAGCATCACCGGGAAACGGGCTTCGAATTCCGGTGAGAAGTCGATGACCTGGTCCGTGCTCAAGCCCAGTTTGGTCTTGTAGTTGGGGTGCCAGGGGTGGCCCAGCGTGCCCCACTGTTCCAGCAGGGAAGTGGGGTTGGCGATGCTCGGCTCATCCTTGAGCCAGGCCAGCAGATTGTCGCTGTGCGCCGGGTCCATGGATTCATGCAACTGGAGTGTCCAGCGCTCGTGGAAGGCCAGGCACAGGGTGTCGTTGGCGAAACTGTCGTCGAGTTCTTCGTTGAGGCGGCGCAGCACCTCGGCGTCGGCAGGCGACTCGAGGCCATGGTTGAGCAGGCCCAGCAGCTCCGAGGGAAACTGGATCTTGTGCGGAGGATGATCATCGCCGTACGCCGTGATATCGCCCCGCAGGTCCCAACTGCTCATGCGTCCAGGGAGCAGATGGTCGAAGCACAGGCGGGTGCGGTCGGCGAGGGTCAACCAGCATCGAGGGGGCTCGTCGTATTCGAGCGCGCCGGCGTCCAGCAGACCTTCGCGGAACAGCGCCTGGATCAAGCGCTGGAAACTGCGCTCGGCGGCAGGTGCAAGGGTGTTGACCAGCGCGTCGAGAGTGATGTGGTTGGCTTGGAAAAGAGGGGTGCCGAGCGCTTCGCTCCAGCGACTCAGCAGGGCTTGCGGTTTCTTGCTGTATCCATTTTTCAAGTCTGACTCCTTGTGCACGGTCTTGAGTGAAAGCACGCGAAGGATAGCGAGTTAAAACACGAAAACCAATGATAATCATTGTTATTAGTATCTTTAAGTTTGCATTGTCCCAGGATGGGCGGTCATTTTTGTTTCTATAAAACCGCTCTATCCCGCGTCTTTTAAGGGCTTCGAGGATTTTCTCGAGGCCTGTCGGATCCACTCGCCGGGAGGCGTGCAGTGACGTCCTACACAAAAGCAGGACTGTTCTGCTATCGGTTTTGTGCGGTCTGGCCGCCTTCCCGGATGTCAGGAAGCTGCCCGGGAATCGTCGAGCACACAGGGATTTTCGGGACCGCCTGCCTGGCCACTTATGCTACAAATGACGCCTTATCCCGTTTAAGGGCCTTCAGCCTATGCGGTTATGTTTTTTTGACGGACTGGACCGCATCGAGATTGCCGACAGGGCCGGGTTTGCTCATGACCCGTTCGATACGAGGACGGGTAACCGAACCTACGACCAGCGAGCGGTCAGAATGGACCTGGGTGAGACGTGGCAGGTGGAGCGTTTTGTTCGCCGATATTTCCAGGGTGCCGGAGAGATGCATCGTCTGCGCTCCTTGCTCTCCAGCCAGTTGGCGCATAGCCATCGCTTACCCGACGCGGAGGTGCTGAGACAATTCTCTCGCAACCTCCAGAATGGGCATTTGTGTGCCTACGTTTATCCCTACGTCCCCATGGCGCGCACCCGGGTACCGGCGTCGGAGGCCGCGGGTCGGATTGATGCGCCGGCCGCAAGGCCCGCGGTTCGCCGTCCGGCAAAAAAGCTCAGTGTGGAAACGGATACGCCGGCACCTGTCTTGCCACCTCCCGCTCAACCCGAATCCGAGCAACAAAAGGAGACCAAGGCTGTACAGGATAATCAGGCCGCGACACTGGTGGCGGCCGCCCAAAGCGCAACGCCTTTCTGTGAGATATGTGAGCGCATGAAAGCGACGCGTCTGGCCGTGGGGGCGAAGGAATGAATTCAAGCGCACTCGATCCGTTGATGACGCTGCTATGGCCGAATGCAGAAGACTTATCCGACGATGGTGTCTATTACGTGCTCGACGGGGCGCGTGATCCCGAGATCCTGAAATGGCTTCGGCTCAGCGGGCTCGAGTTCTTGTGCCTGTATTCGGGTCAGATGACGCCGAGTCTTGAGGCGGCGGCCCCTTACCTTGTCCAACTGACGTCCACGTCGCCTGCCACCCGGGAACTGCTGGATCGAGGTTGGGGCCGCGCTTGGGGGATATTCATCTTTGCCCCGGCAGCATTGCCGATGCCCGCCATACGTTTACATCTGAAGAAATTTCTTCGCGTGCGAACCGAAGATAAAAAGCTGCTGATGTTTCGGTATTACGATCCACGGGTTTTGTCGATCTTCCTGCCCACCTGCACCGATGAGGAGTTCACGAAGTTTCTCGGGCCATTGAACCGTCTGCTGGTTGAATCGGACGAAGGGGCGCGATGGAACCTGTTCGATCTGGAGGATCAAAGGCTGCGGATCGTGTCAGGAGCGCATTGATACATTACGTCGGGTGCCTCCCACCCATTTCGATAGCTTGGTGCCTTAGGCTTGGGCGGCTGGCAATTTCCGCTCATAACGCGTAAAACGCCTCTCCAAGCCCTCGTCCAGAGGGCTTTGTCATCTGTATCCCCGCACTCCAATCCAAAGAATCCAAGCATGAACCTACGCCGTATCGCAGTGGGGCTGTCCGCCCTTGTGTTGTTTTCTGCCAGCGCCGCACAAGCGCGCAACCTGCTGGATCTTATCGATCCACCCAACCAACACGAGAAACAAGGGCACCGTTCGGGCTCCATCAGCCAGGGCGCGGCGATCGACCTGTATTCGAGTCAACAGCAACAGGCTTCATTTGACGGCTGTGCCGACTTGTTCCCGGGTGCCAAGCCGATCAGCACCGCCAGTGTGCCGGCCACCATGAAACCCATGGCCCTGTGTTCCGACAGCTTTGCGGTGCTCTACTCGCAAACCAGCAAGACCCCGCTCGTGGTGGTGGAACGCCTGAGCGCGGCCCAGCTACAGGATGCGAAGGGGGAGGAGCGTACCAACCAGTTCTACCCGGACCCGCGCATCCCCAAGGGCGCGCGAGCGGAACTGAGCGACTACCGGGCCCAACATCCGGCCGTGGACCGTGGCCATCAGGCGCCGGCGGCCGATGCGCCGAATGCGAATGCCATGGCGCAGTCCTTTGCGCTGTCGAACATGGTCCCGCAGGACCCGACCAATAACCGCAAGATCTGGAGCAAGGTCGAGGCCGATGTCAGAAAGTTCGCGGCGCGTGCCGAGGGCAATGTGTTTGTCTTTACCGGTCCGATCTTCGACGAGGGCCATGGGACCATTGGCGATGACCAGGTCTGGGTGCCCACCCGCTTGTTCAAGCTGGTCTACGACGTATCGTCCAGGCGCGCCTGGGCCTATGTACTGCCGAACGCGGAAACCCGTATCGAAAAGCCGATGGACTATGAGACGTTCGTGAAAACCACCGGGCTCAAGCTGCTGGATCAGCTGCCGGTTTCGGGCTCGGTGGTTCGTTCTTGAACGGAGTGTCCCATCATCGGATACGGGGTTCGCAGGCGTGTGATTCAGGTTTTCACATCAAATAGCTGGCGGCCGATGCTGAACGCAGAGGCCAGATGCACCATGGGATTTTCTGTCTCGGACTCAAGCATCAGCTCCGAGGTCATGACCTTGGCACCGCAGTAGTTGAAGATGCCATGATCAATTTGCGTCTTCATCGCGGTCGCATAGCCATGCCTGTCATAGGTGTCCGGGTCTGCTCCGCCAACCCCCAGCAGGTGAATGGGAAGGTGACCGAGTTTCTTGATCAGCGGGGCGTTGGGGCGAAACTCAAACGCCCAGCCATTCGAGAACACCCGATCAATCCACCCCTTGAGCAGGGCTGGCATCGACCACCAGTAAACGGGGTAGACAAGGACCAGCGCATCCGCCCGGTCAATCCGTTGCTGTTCAACGCGAATATCAGAGGGCGGTAGTGCCTCGTTATGGTGAACCGCCAAGTCCCCCGCGGTGAAACGCGGATCAAAGCCTTCAGCGTGGAGGTCGGCGATGGCATAGGTGCTGCCTTGATCGGCCGTTGACAGACCTTCTCCAATTCTAGCTGCTATCCCATGGGTGAGGGAGTCCCGGTCATGGTGGGCGACGACGATGAGTGCATGCATTTGTATCTACCTCCTGGAGGTTGAGGTTCGGAGTAGGGGATTATATACTTTTGGTAAGTTTTTAAACCTACTATTGGTATATAGTGATGTCAAGCGCTGAAGGGGAAGCACAGGGGCGCTCGTCGCCCCGGGTACGTATGCTGCGGGAGGATCGGCTGCGTCAGCTGCTGGAGGTGGCTTGGCAGTTGGTGCGCAATGAAGGCACCGAGGAACTGTCGCTGGGACGGCTGGCCGAGCGCGCAGGGGTGACCAAACCGGTTGTGTACGACCATTTCCAAACCCGGGCGGGGCTGTTGGCGGCGCTCTACCAGGATTTTGATGCGAAACAAACATCACTGATGGACGCGGCTCTTCAGCAGCTCAAGCCCGAGCTTTCCGATGCTGCGCGCGTTATTGCAACGTCGTACGTCGATTGTGTCCTGACCCAGGGCAACGAAATCCCTGGCGTTATTGCCGCGCTGGTGGGGTCACCGGAGCTCGAAAAAATCAAAAGGCAATACGAAGCGATTTTCTTGGCAAAGTGCCGAAGTGTTCTGCTTCCTTACGCCGGCGGCGGTGAAATTTCCCATGCCAGTCTTCGAGCGATGCTGGGGGCGGCCGAGGCGCTGTCGCATGCGGCGGCGACCGGCGAAATCGAAGCCTGGCAGGCTACCGACGAGCTCTTCAAGACGATAGTGAGCATGGTCGAGAGGGCCAGTCAGCTGCGTGCTCATAAAGTCCAATTGTAGTGACCCATGACTTTGTGCGGGACATCGAGCCGGCGCTGTTTCCTGCAGCGCCGGGGCGTGTTCGCCTCGCGTAAGATCAGAAAAACAGAATGCCGATCCTCCCTGTCATTGAGGCGAGGGCCTTGTCAGCTCAAAATACATGATGTAAAACATCTATTAAATAAAGGTTGTAACTAATCTATTCTGTCCTTCCCCCGACGAGATGCGGCACGTCCCGCAAGCCTGAGGAACACTCCATGCTGTCTACATTGGTCGCAAACCGCCTGGCGCGGCGTCAGGTTCACTATGGCTGGGTGGTGGCCGCCGTCACTTTCCTGACCATGCTGGTGATGGCCGGCGCCATGGGGGCGCCGGGGGTGTTTATCGTGCCCCTGGAGCATGAGTTCGGCTGGAGCAGTGCGCAGATCTCCGGGGCCCTGGCGATTCGTTTCATGCTGTATGGGCTGATGGGGCCTTTCGCGGCGGCCTTCATGAATTACTTCGGCCTGCGCCGGGTGGTGCTGGTGGCGCTGGTGATCGTGCTGGGCGGCATGATCGGGTCGATGTTCATGAACAGCTTCTGGCAACTGGTACTGTTATGGGGCGTGGTGGTCGGCGTCGGCACGGGACTCACCGCCATGGTGCTTGGGGCCACGGTGGCGACCCGCTGGTTTTCCCATCGTCGCGGCCTGGTGGTCGGGTTGCTGTCGGCCAGCTCCGCCACCGGCCAACTGCTGTTCATGCCACTGATGGCGTCCTTGACGGAACACTATGGCTGGCGCTTGGCGCTGAGCTTCATTTGCTGCGCCATGGCGGTGGTCGTGCTGGCAGTGCTGGCCCTGCTGCGTGATCGTCCGGTGGACCTGGATTTGCCGCTGTATGGGGAGAAAGAGGTTCTGCCGGCACCCGCCCACCGGGGCAGTTTGCTGCAGATGCTGATCAGCCCGCTGAAGGTGCTGCGCGACGTGTCGGGCAGTTGGACGTTCTGGGTGCTGTTCCTGACGTTCTTCGTCTGCGGGGCCAGCACCAACGGGCTGATCCAGACCCACTTTATCAGTATGTGCGGCGACTTCGGCCTGGTTGCCACCACTGCGGCGGGTATCCTGGCGATGATGGGGATCTTCGACTTTTTCGGCACCGTGGGCTCGGGCTGGTTGTCGGATCGTTTCGATAACCGCTGGCTGTTGTTCTGGTATTACGGCTTGCGCGGCATTTCGCTGATGCTCCTGCCGTTTACCGACTTCACCGTGTTCGGCCTGTCGTTTTTCGCCGTGCTTTATGGCCTGGACTGGATCGCCACCGTACCGCCCACGGTCAAGCTGGTGGCGCAGAAGTTCGGCGGCGAGCGGGCCAATATCGTCTTCGGTTGGGTGTTTGCCGGCCATCAACTGGGCGCGGCCTTTGCCGCCTACGGCGCCGGGCTGACGCGGACCTTGCTGGCCACCTACACGCCGGCGTTTTTTATCGCCGGGATGCTCTGCGTGATCGCCGCGTTGATTGCCCTGTCGATCCCGGTGATGCTGAAAAAATCGGCGGTGCGTTCGCAATCTCCAGCCTAGCGGGGTTAGCCAGGGCAGCAGAATGCCCTGGCTGTTTCCTCTCATTGCCTTCAAACACTCAAGGCCAGGTAGTCGGTGTATCCCTTCTGGCTGCCGCCGAAGAAGGTGGTGTTGTCCGCGTTATTCAGCGGCGCATCAGCCTTCAAGCGCTCGACAAAGTCCGGGTTGGCCAGAACCATCTGACCGTAGGCCTCCATGTCCGCAAGTCCGGCAGCCAGGTCGGCGCCAATCTGCTCCCGCGGGCGGCCAGGGCGGTTGACGATCAGGGTGTTGTCCCAGGCCTTGCGGATGTCCGCCAGAAGCGCGTCGTCGCCTTTATGCAGGATATGGAGGTAAGCAAGGCCGAGCTTGTTCAGTTCGGTCACCAGGTAGCGGTAGAGGTTCGGACCTTCCTCACCTTCATCGATACCCCACATCGTGATGCCGGGCGAGAGGCGGAGGGCGGTTTTGTCGGCACCGATTTCCTCGGCGATGGCGGTCACGACCTCAATGGCAAAACGCGCGCGGTTCTCGATCGAGCCACCGTATTCATCGGTTCGGGTGTTGGCGCTGGGGGCCAGGAACTGTTGGACCAGGTAGGCGTTGGCGCCGTGAATTTCGACACCGTCGGCCCCGGCTTCAACGGCCCGGCGCGCGGCGAAGCGGAAATCAGCGACGGTCTGACGTACTTCCTCGGTGCTCAATGCCCGTGGCACCGGGATGTCCTGCATGCCTTTGACAGTGAACATGGGCGTATTGGGTGCGATGGCGGACGGTGCCACGCCCTGGCGATGATGGGGCGTGTTATCGGGGTGGGACATGCGACCGGCATGCATCAACTGGATAAAAATATGCCCACCGTGGGTGTGTACCGCGTCGGTGACTTTCTTCCAGCCGGCCACATGGGCATCGCTATAGATACCCGGTGTGGTGAGGTAACCCTGACCATCGTCGGACGGCTGTGTACCCTCGGTAACGATCAGGCCGACGCTGGCGCGCTGGGCATAATATTCGGCCGCCAGTTCCCCCGGGGTGCCATCGAACTCCGCGCGGCTGCGGGTCATGGGCGCCATGACCAGGCGGTTTGAAAAGGTGGCGTTGGCGACGTGTATGGGGCTGAAGAGTGAGCTCATGGTGCGATCCTCGAAAGTGTGTGTTGCTGGAGACGCATCATCAGCTTTATTATTTTTGGGATAAATACGGCATTCCGGATTTGATTGATCCATATATGGAGCAATTGGCGTGGAACTTCTGAACGATATGGCGTTGTTTGTCGAGGTCGTCAAAGCGAAAGGCTTTCGCGGGGCGGCCGAGGTGCTGGGCATGCCGAACTCGACCCTGTCCCGGCGTATCAGTGCCCTGGAGAAGGCGATCGGCTTGCGGCTCCTGCATCGGACCACGCGCAAGGTCGAGGTGACTGAAGCCGGGCAGATCTACTTCGAGCGCTGCAAGCGCATTGTCGATGAGGCCCGGTTGGCCCATGAGCAGCTTGGCGAGATGCTTGCGCAACCCAGCGGGGTGCTGCGGGTCTCGTTCCCCGTGGACTTTGCGGTCACTTACCTGGCGCCCCTGATCGCCGAGTTTGCCGGCCTCTATCCGGGGATCACCTTCGATCTGGATCTGACCTCCCGGCGCGTCGACCTGGTGAGCGAGCCCTTCGACGTCGCCATTCGGATTGGCGAATCGCAAGACTCGCAGCTGATCGCACGACCCCTGGCCTCCCTGGTGTCCTATCTGTACGCCTCGCCGCGTTATCTCGAAGTGTCGGGCGTGCCCGGCACACCGAATGATCTCGAACGGCATCAGTGCCTGAATATTCAGAAGGCCGGGGCCTGGACGCTGACTGACGGCGTACAAACCCTCTCGGTAGGGGTAGGAGGGCGCTTTATGGTCAACAGCGTCGGGATGCTGCGGCGGCTGGCTACGCTCGACCAGGGCATCGTGCTGATGAACGAGGAAATCATTGCCGATGAACTGCGTAACGGCCAACTGCGTCGTGTCATGCCTGAGTGGCAGGGCAAGCCGGTGACGGTTTATGCCGTCACCGAGACCCGCTTGCTGCCGGCCAAGACCCAGCGTTTCATCGAGTTTCTTCGCGCACGCCTGGCGTGAGCGTGGCGACCGCTAGGCCACCGGTGTAGACAGCGGCTGTTCGGGGGCCTCCTGATGGTGGGTGGTGCCAATGAACATGTACATCGCCGGCACCATGAACAGCGTCAGCAGGGTACCGATCGAGAGGCCGGCGAAGATCACCAGGCCCATGTCGTGGCGCCCGGCCGCACCGGCCCCGGAGGCCCAGACCAGCGGCACCACGCCCAACACCATGGCCGCGGTGGTCATCAGGATTGGCCGCAAGCGCACCGCCGCGGCTTCTTCGATGGCCTCGCGCTTGCTGCGACCGGCGCGCTGCAGTTCGTTGGCAAACTGCACGATCAGAATCCCATGCTTGGTGATCAGCCCGAGCAGGGTCACCAGGCCCACCTGGGTGTACACGTTGATCGAGGCGAAGCCCATGGTGATAAAGGCCAGCGCGCCGAAGAGCGCCGGTGGCACCGAAAACAGGATCACCACGGGGTCGCGGTAGCTCTCGAACTGGAAGGCCAGCGCCAGGTAGACGATCAGAATGGAGAACAGCAGGAGGCCGACGAATCCGCCCGATTCCTGCATGAACTGACGCGACTCACCCGACGCATCGGAGGTGTAGCCCGATGGCGCGACGTTGTGCAGGATGCTGTCCAGTTTCGCCAGCAGTTCACCCTGGGCCACACCACTCACGCCTGAAAGGGTCGCCGAGTTGAGCTGCTGGAAGTGGTTGATGGACTCCGCTTCCGTGGTGGTCTCGATATGCGCCACCGTGCGCGCCTGGATCATGGCGCCGGAGGGCGTGCGAATGTAGTAATCGAGGATCTGATCGGGGTTGAGACGGTCGACCTGCAGGACCTGGGGAATGACTTTGTACGAGCGCCCGGCGGTGGAGAAATAGTTCACGTAATTCCCACCCAGCGCCGCCGAGAGTGCCGCGCCGACGTCGGCCTGGGTCATCCCCAGGGCGGCGATCTTGTCGCGGTCGACGATCAGCTTGGCTTGTGGCTTGTCGATCTTCAGGTCCAGGTCCGAGAACCAGAACAGCTGCTGCTTCTGGGCCTCTGCCATGACCGCCTGAGCGACTTCATTCAAATTTTCGACGGACTCCGTCGTGGTGATCACAAACTGCACCGGCAAACCCTGGGCACCCGGTAACGACGGCAGCGGAAAGGCCGCCATCTTGGCGCCGGCCACCTGGTTCCACTTCTGTTGCAGGTCCAACACCAATTCCGCTTGCGAGCGACCACGCTCTCCCCAGGGCTTGAGCAGCACGCCGCCGAGCCCCTGATTGAGCGCGGGCACCCCGGTGAGCTGGAACATCTGCGCGTACTCGGGTTCGGTTTTCGCGATCTGGAAGACCTGGTCAGCCAGCCGCTCCATCTGCTGGGGAGAGGCCGTCGGTGCCCCTTTGATCTGCATGAACACCAGCCCCTGGTCCTCGGTCGGCGACAGCTCGCTCTTGGCGGTCATGCCGCTGGCGGCCACCAGCAGGAACAGGATAAAGCCAAAGGTGACCAGCACCGGCCAGCTGTCCAGCCCGGCCGACAGGACCCGGTGATAGCGGTGGCGTAGCCGGTCGAAATAGCGATCCAGCAGGCGGGCAAAGCGACCCTCTTCCTGTCCCGGTTTGAATAACCGTGAAGTCATCATCGGCGAGAGGGTCAGCGCCACCACGGCCGACACGGTCACGGCGCCCGCCAGGGAGAAACAGAACTCCTTGAACAGCGCGCCGGTGAGCCCCGTGCGCAGCCCGATGGGGACGTACGCGGCAATCAACACCACCGTCATGGCGACAATCGGACCGCCGAGTTCCCCGGCCGCGATCATGGCCGCTTCCATTACGCCTTTGCCTTCTTCCTTGATATGCCGGTCGACGTTCTCCACCACAATGATCGCGTCATCGACCACCAGGCCGATGGCCAATACCAGGGCGAGCAGGGTCAGCAGATTGATCGAGTACCCCAGCAGGAACATGATGAAGAAGGTCCCGATCAGCGACAGCGGTATTGCCACCAGCGGAACAATCACCGCGCGAAAGGAGCCGAGGAACAGATAGATGACGATCGAGACGATGATCATCGCCTCGACGAGGGTTTTCACCACCTCGTAGATCGAGGTATTGATGAACTCGGTGGAGTCGTAGACGATCTCGCCCCGGACGCCGCTCGGCAGTTGCGATTGCAGGTCGGGGAAAGCCTTCCTGACGCTGGCGGCGACCGTCAGGATGTTGGCATTCGGTGCCACTTTGATCCCGATGAACACCGAGCGCTTGCCGGAGAACGCGACGCTGGTGTCGTAGCTCTCCGCCCCCAGGGTCACCGTGGCCACATCTTCCAGGTGCACGAGCGCATCGCCGTTCTGCTTGATGACCAGCTGTTTGAATTCATCCACGGTGTGCAGGTCGGTGCCGGCGGTCAGGTCGACCGTGATCATCTGGCCTTTTGTCGAACCCAGGGCCGACAGGTAGTTGTTGTTGGCCAGGGCGACGGAAACGTCCTGCGCCGACACGTTGTGGGCGGCCAGCTTGCCCGGGTCGAGCCAGGCGCGCATGGCGAATTGGCGCCCGCCAAGGATCTCGGCCGTCTGCACGCCTTCGAGGGAGTCGAGCTTCGGCTTGACGACCCGCAACAGGTAGTCGGTGATGTTGTTGGTGGGCAGTACATCGCTGTAGAAACCCAGGTACATGGCGTCCGTGGTCTGTCCGACCGCCACCGTGAGCACCGGCTCCTGGGCCTGGGCCGGTAGCTGGTTCTTCACCGAGTTGACCTGGGTGTTGATCTCCGTGAGTGCCTTGCTGGCCTCGTAGTTGAGCCGCAGGGTCGCGGTAATGGTCGAGATCCCGGTAATGCTCGAGGAGGCCAGGTAATCAATGCCCTGGGCCTGGGCGATGGCCGACTCCAGGGGTTGGGTGATAAAGCCGGCCACGGTGGCGGCATCCGCACCGTAGTAGCTGGTGGTGATGGTGACCACGGTGTTTTCAGTGCGTGGCCACTGGTTGACCGGCAGCCCGAAGATCGAGCGCAACCCCAGTATCAGGATGAACAGCGAGATGACAACGGCCCAGACCGGTCGCTTGATGAAGATATCGGTAAGCTTCATGGGGCGCGCGACCTATTGTTCTTGCGGCTTGGGGGCCGCGTCGTTCAAGGGCGCGCCCTGGGTATCGACCTTCACCGGTGAGCCGTTCTTGAGCTTCATCTGGCCACTGGTGATCACCTGGTCGCCTTCCTTCACGCCGGACAGAATGGCCACCTGGTCACCGCGGGTCGGCCCGGTCTGGATAAACGTCTGCTGCGCCGTGAGCACATCGTTGCCCTGGTCGTTCTTCTGCACCGCGGTGAACACCGTCGTACCGTAAGGGTTATAAGTGACGGCGGTCTGTGGCACGGTGAGGTAGCGCTGCTTCTCTCCGGACTGCACGACGGCTTGGGCAAACATGCCGGGCACCAGGCTTTGCTTCGGATTATCGACGGTGGCTTCAACGACGACATTGCGTGTGGTCGGATCGAACCTGGTGTCGATGGCCGTGACCTTGCCGGCGAAGGTCTGCTTGGGCAGGCCGCCCGCCGTGACCGCGACGGGCAGGCCGAGGGCAATCGCCCCCACTTGGGCTTGCGGTACGTTGAAGTCGATATAGATGGGGTTGAAGGTTTGCAGGGTGGCGATCTTGTCGCCGGGGTTGAGAAATTGACCGGGATTGACACTGGTGATCCCGATCTTGCCGGCAAAGGGCGCACGGATGGTTTTCTTGGCCACCAACGCCCGCTGCTGTTCTGCAGCCGCCATCTTGGCTTTCAAGTCAGCCTCGTCCGCCTCGACCTGCGCCTGGGACACGGCGCTCACCGCCAGTTGTGCCTTGTCGCGTTTGAGGACCGTGCCGGCCAGGCTGGCGGTGGCTTCGAGGGAGTGAAGCTGGGCGATGTCCGAATCCGCATTCAACTGGACGAGCAGCTCCCCGGCCGCCACCTCCTGGCCCGGTTTGAAGCCGAGGCTGCGCACGATACCGCCGACCTCGGTGGTGACATCGACACCGCGTACCGCCTTGATCGACCCCACGCTGGAAACGCTCGGCTGCCAATCGGCGAACTCGGCGCGCATGACCGTCACCACGGCAGGGGGCAGCGGGATCTTGGATTGGGCGATCAGCTTCGAGATCTGGGTGAATTTCACCCCCGCGATGATGGCGACAATGACCAGGACCACCGCGATCATGATGAGCATGGGCTTGAGTAGCCGGCGTTTGCGCGCACCGCCAGGTTCAGTCGGCTGGGGCGATGGAGCAGCGGCAGTGTTGGCGTCAGCCATGGTTTTTTCTCGCTGTTTCAAAAACGGTCGGGGCTGCCCTGTGAAGCAGGGGCCACATCGGTTCGGTTCCACCATCCGCCGCCCAGTGCCTGGAAGAGGGCGGTGGTGTCGCTGTAGCGGGTGCTCTGCACCTTGACGCGGGTGAGTACCGCGTTCTGATAGTTCTGTTGCGCCGTCAGCAGATTCAGGTAACCCACGGCGCCAAGGCGGAACTGCGCCTGTGCCAGATCCAGGCTTTGGTGGGCAGCCTGTTCGGCTTGCACCTGCTGGTTGAGCGTATCGGCGTCCGCTTGCAGTGCCCGGAGTGCGTTGGCGACATCCTGGAAGGCGGCGATCACGGTGCTGCGATAACGTGCCGCCGATTCATCGTAGGCGGCCACAGCGGCCTGCTTGCGATGCTCCAGTGTGCCCGCGTCAAAGATCGTTTGGCTGACTGAGCCTGCGAGACTCCAGAATCCCGTGCCCGACGAAAACAGCCGGGTGCCACCCAGCGCACTGGAGCCCAGTGTTCCGCTGATGCTGAATTGCGGCAGTTGATTGGCAACGGCAACGCCGATATTGGCGCTGGCTTGGTGCAGTTGCGCTTCGGCGGAGCGCACATCGGGTCGCTGCTCGACGATGGTCGAGGGCAGGCTGAGCGGCAACTGCTCGGGCAGATGGAGGGAGGCCAGGTCGAAACTCTCCCCCTGATCCTGATTGGGAAAGCGGCCGAGATAGGCCATCAACTGATTACGGGTCTGGGCGAGCTGCTTTTGCAAGGGCGGCAAGGTCGCGCGGGTTTGGGCCAGTGCCGCCTGCTGCGTGAGCACATCGGTATTGGCGATCGCCCCCAGCCGCCGCTGCGACTGCAGGAGATCGAGCTGATCGCTCTGCAGGCGAATGATTGCCTGGGTGGCCGTCACCTGATCGCGCAGGGACGCCAGGGTCACGGCGGTGTTGACGACATTGGAGGTCAGCGTGAGGTAAGTCGCCTCCAGTTGGTAGCGTTCATACTCGGCCTGCGCCGTGGAGGATTCTATCTGGCGTCGGCCGCCCCCGAACACGTCCGGGTCGTAAGAGACGCTCAGCGATGCTGAGTTGACGGTGAGAATCCGCGCGGGCGAACCGAAGGTATTGGCGGTCGATGGCAGCTGTCGTGTCTTGGATGCACTGCCACCTAGGGAGGGAAACAGTGAAGACTGCTCGGCATAAGCCAGTTCATTGGCCTGGCGGAGGGCTGCTTGAGCGGCGGCCACGTCCGAATTGGCCTTCAGCGCCTCTTCCACCAGCGCGTTCAATGTCGGCGAGCGAAAAAGCGTCCACCATTGGCCGGGAATATCCATGCCCTCGACCAGCTTTTGCGCGGCACCTCCGTCTGCCACGTCCGCCGAGGCGGTGGTCGTCGCCAGTTTCTCCTGCGAATAACCGGCATTTTTAGCGACACTGGGCCGGGTAAAGTCCGGGCCCACGGCGCAGCCCGTGAGCAGGGCGATGCAAAGTACACCGGCAGGAGCAAGCATCTGCCAGGTGTGAGAAATCGCCTGCCGCCGGGGTTGCTCTTTCATGGGCTCTCTAGTTAATCCATTAGTCAGTTTATGAATAGATCAAGCCTGCGCCCTTTGCCTCCTTGAGCGACGATTTATGCGCAAACTGCGAGAGGAGGGTAGCGCCGGGCCCAAGGCGCTAGTACCCGGCAGAAGACTAATTGCTGATTTAATGACCGTTAAGTCAAGTGAATTTTCTTGTGGGCGCGGACTCAGCGATTGACGCGTTGTTGCAAGTGCGCGGGATAGCGCTCGCCCACGACGGTAATCTGCGCCATGGCCGATTCGATGGCACTCAGGTCCGTAGGCGTCAGGATGATCTCGGCCGCGCCGATGTTTTCCTCCAGGCGATGCAGTTTGGTGGTGCCGGGTATCGGTACGATCCAGGGCTTTTGCGCCAGCAGCCAGGCGATGGCGATCTGAGCGCGGCTGGCGCCTTTGCCATCGGCGATCTGGCCGAGCACTTCGACCAGATGAGCGTTTGCCTTGCGATTTTCTTCAGAGAACCGCGGGACCAGGCTACGGAAATCACCGGCGGCGAAGGTGGTTCGCTCGTCGATCGCACCCGTCAGGAAACCCTTGCCCAAGGGGCTGAAAGGCACGAAGCCGATGCCCAGCTCTTCGAGGGTCGGCAAAATTTCCGCTTCCGGCTCGCGCCACCACAGAGAATACTCGCTCTGTAGCGCGGTGACCGGTTGAACCGCATGGGCCCGGCGAATTGCTTGCACGCCCGCTTCGGACAGGCCGAAGTGCTTGACCTTGCCTTCTTCGATCAACTGCTTGACGGTCCCGGCCACCTCTTCAATCGGAACGTTCGGATCGACCCGGTGTTGATAGAGCAGGTCGATGCGGTCAGTACGCAGGCGCTTGAGCGCGGCTTCCGTTACCGCGCGAATCGTCTGCGGGCGGCTGTCCAGGCCTTCCGAGACCAGGCCGTCCTTGAAGCCGAATTTGGTGGCAATCACCACCTGGTCGCGAATGGGCGTCAGCGCCTCACCCAGCAAGGTCTCATTGGCATAGGGGCCATAGGCTTCGGCACTGTCGAAGAAGTTCACGCCCTGGTCGAATGCGTGGCGAATCAGCTTGATCGCCGCCGCCGTTTCCTGCGCCGGCCCATAGCCGTAGCTCAAGCTCATGCAGCCCAGGCCCATGGCCGAGACTTCCAGGCCGCTGTTACCTAATTGACGTTTGCGCATGCTCTATCTCCTTCATAACGATGGGATGAATGAAGGCAGCTTAAATTGCTGTATAAATATCAACAATTAGGCTACGGTTTTATGTGCTATTGAGGAGAATTCATCAATGATTCGTGCAGGATTACCGGAGTTGACGGCGTTCGTTGCCATTGCCGAGCAACGCAGTTTCAGCGGTGCGGCGCGACTATTGGGGGTTTCGCCGTCGGCGCTCAGTCATTCGATGCGTGGCCTGGAGGCGCGCCTGGAGCTGCGCCTGTTCAACCGCACAACACGATCCGTCGCCCTGACCGAAGCGGGGGATCAGTTGTTCCAGAGAGTCAGGCCCTTGCTGGGGGATCTGGAAAGTGCGGTGAATGAAGTCACCTCGGCGCGTAATACACCGTCAGGCTCGATTCGTCTCAGTGCGTCGGAATCCTCTTTTCGGCCACTGATCCGCCACGTCATCCCGGGCTTTCTCGCCGCCAACCCGCAGATCCATATCGAGTGCATTGCCGACGGCCGTCTGGTGGACATTGTCGCCGATGGTTTTGATGCGGGTATCCGTCTTCACGACGACGTGCCCCGGGACATGATCGCGGTGCGATTTGGCCCGGATATTCGTTTTGTGGCCGTCGCATCGCCCGACTACCTTGAGCACCACGAGGCGCCCAAGGCGCCCCATGACCTCAAGCAACACCGTTGCATCCGTTTCCGTTTTGCCAGTGGAGCGTTATTTCGCTGGGACCTGGAGCATCTGGGCAGGAGCGCGAACATCGACGTGGACGGTCCGATGACCATGGACAACCTCAACCTGATGGTCGAGGCGGCCCTGGCGGGTATCGGTGTGGCCTGGGTGCCCGAGGCGCAAGTGACGGAGCACGTGGAGGCCGGGCGCCTGATTCAGCTGTTGCCGGAATGGAGCCCTTACTACCCTGGGCTCTGCCTCTATTACCCGGCCAATCGACATCCGCCCATGGCGCTCAGATTGTTTGCCCAGGCCGTGCGGGAGTGGGCAAGCCAAGGATTGTGAATGATGGGCAACATGGCTGAAGCCCGGGCACAGGCCCGGGCCCGCTACACTCATGGCATTTGCGGCAGTTCTTGAGGGCGCAGGTCGAACACCAGCACTTCGGCATCCGCGCCATTGCTCAAGGTCAGCACCTGTTCATCCCGAACCCGCACGCCATCGCCCTCCTGCAGTTGCACGCCGTTGAGTTCGACATTGCCCCGGGCGACATGCACGTAGGCATAGCGATTGGCGGCCAACTCCAGGGTGGCGCTTTCCTTGCCGTCAATCAGCGCGGCATAAACCCGTGCATCCTGACGCACGCTCAGTGAGCCGTTGGCCCCGTCAGGCGAGATGATCAATTGCAGCCGACCGCGTTTTTTCTGAGTACTGAAGTGCTCTTGCTGATAACGCGGTTTGGCGCCGACGACGTCCGGCACGATCCAGATTTGCAGGAAGTGCACCGGCCGGTTGGCCGAGTGGTTGTACTCGCTATGGGCCACGCCACTGCCGGCGCTCATCAGTTGCACGTCGCCGGGGCGGATCACCGAACCGGTGCCCAGGGTGTCCTTGTGTTCCAGGGCGCCTTCGAGCACATAGGAGAAAATCTCCATGTCCCGGTGCGGGTGTTGACCGAAACCCTTGCCGGCGGCCACCCGGTCGTCGTTGATCACCAGCAGGTCGGAAAAACCCTGCTCCCGCGGGTTGCGGTAATTGGCGAAGGAAAAGGTATGGAACGACTTCAACCAGCCGTGATTGGCGGCGCCACGCTCAGAGGCTTTGCGAAGGGTCAGCATGTTGAGATCTCCCGTAGGGACGAGAATTCGTCCGAGTGAGGAGAAGGTTAATGTTTACCGCTGGGAGCAATAAGTAGGTGGAAGTTGAAATACTGTCTCTTTCAGGTTGACAGTTTTGTGCGGGAAATCACGTATTCTCAGCCGCCGTTCGTGCCATATCCGGTCATACTGTCCAATGTCGGCGTGAAGCTTCTATTCTTTTTATATCAATGAGTTAAAACCCATGAAAACAGTGGCGATGGTGCTGTTCCCGGACTTTCTCCTGCTCGACATGGCCGGGCCCATGGAGGTGTTTTCCATCGCCAATCGTTATCTGGGGCCGGACGACCACTATCAGCTGTCGCTGATTGGCACTGAGCACGAGGCGGTGCGGGCCTCCAACGGTGTCCGGGTACAGGCTGACACGCACATCGATCAGGCGGATGGGGGCTATGACCTGTTGCTGGTGCCTGGCGGCCCCGGCGCCTATAACGAAAAAAATCCGTCGCTGCTCGCCTGGCTCCAGGACGCTGTCCGGCGGGTGACCTGTTATGGCTCGATCTGCACGGGGGCCTTCGTGCTGGGGCATGCCGGTTTACTGGATGGCTATCGCGTGACGACTCATTGGCACTATACGGAACGGTTGATCAAGGCTTTCCCCAAGGCGGCGGTGGAGACCGATCAGATTTACGTCAAGGACCGCAACCTGATCACCTCTGGCGGCGTTACTGCCGGCATAGACCTGGCCTTGGCGGTGGTCGCCCGGGACCACGGCAAGAAAGTCGCCCAGGACGTGGCCAAGGTATTGCTGGTGGCGATGACGCGCCAGGGCGGACAGGCGCAGTACAGTCCGTTGATGGCGGCGGTGTCACCTCATGAAACCCCGGTTACCCGGGTTCAGCATCATGTGCTCGAACACCTCGATGAAAGCTTCAGCGTCGAACGCATGGCCGGGCTGGCGAATATGAGTGCGCGGCATTTTGCCCGGATATTTACCCGGGAAGTGAACATGACGCCGATGGCGTTTGTGCAAAATGCACGCATCGATTGCGCCAGGCGTCTGCTGGAAACCAGCGACTTGCCACTCAAGACCGTGGCCTACAAAAGCGGCTTCGGCAGCGTACGGCACATGCGCTTTCTGTTCAGTGAGAAACTCGGCCTGACCCCCAGTCAGTACCGCGAACAGTTCAGCTAGAGCGCTCTTGTCCGTCCCGCGCACTGGGATGGCCGTAGCGCTCCTCCCGTGGTGGTTGTACCCTCACCCATGCCTGCCAAGATATCCATGAATTTTTAGCCATGGAGGTGCGGGAGCCTGGGTCAACGTGCGCAACGGAGCATGCAGTACCTTTGGGCCGGACCAGGTTTTCAGCACGTGAGCGTGCATGAACGACCTCAGAGATCTGAACCGCGATGGGCCGCTGCGCTTCGGTCCCTATATGTTCCACCCCTGGCAAAGGTTGATTCTCGACGGTGACAGGCCCCTGCGCATGGGCGGGCGGGCGCTGGACATTCTACAGGTGCTGGTCGAGCGCGCCGGCAATGTGGTCGGCAAGGATGAGCTTATTGCGCGGGTCTGGCCGACCTCGGTGGTCGAGGAAATCAATCTGCGGGTGCACATCGCCGCCCTGCGTCGGGCCCTCGGTGACGGCCAGGAGGGGCAACGCTACATCGTCAACGTGCCCCAGCGTGGCTATGTCTTTATCGCCCCGGTGCAGCGGATGGCGCACGGTACGGCGGTCGCGATCGACACCTCGCCCAAGCCCCAGCACAACCTGCCTGCGCGGCTGACCCCCGTCATCGGTCGAGACGCGATGGTCGGCAGTCTGGTCCGGCAGTTGCCCGTCCACCGTTTCATGACCCTGGCCGGCCCTGCCGGCATCGGCAAGACCAGCGTGGCGTTGCGCGTGGCTGAATTGCTGCTGCAGCACTACCGCGACGGCGTCTGGATGATTGATCTTGCGGCAATCGATGATCCCGCGCGGATCATCGGGTATCTGGCGCACACCCTTGAATTGGACAGCGGTGTGGACGCCCTGAGGTCATGGCACGCCTTGCTGGTGTTCGATAATTGCGAGCATCTGCTCGAAGGCTGTCGAGCAGTCGTCGAGACATTGCGGGTTTCGGCGCCACGACTGTCGATCCTGGTCACCAGCCGCGAACCGCTGCGGGCACTGGCTGAAACAGTGCTGCGCGTGCCGCCCCTGGTCGTTCCGCCCACATCGGCGTTGCACAGTGTGGCCGATGTCATGGGCTATTCGGCAGTGCAGCTGTTTGTCAGTCGGGCCCGAGCCCGTCAGCCAGCCTTTTGCTTGCGCGAGCGGGACCTCCGGGCCGTGCGCGAAATCTGCCGTCGACTCGATGGCTTGCCGTTGGCCATCGAGTTGGCGGCGGCGCAGATCGATGCGCTGGCACTGGTGGGACTGCAAGCCCAATTGGGCAACTGCCTGCAACTGCTGACCCAAGGCCGGCGTACCGCCGTTCCACGGCATCAGACCCTCAAGTCCGCATTGGACTGGAGTTATCAGCGCCTCAGCCCGCTGGAGCAAACCGTGTTGCAGGGTCTGGCGGTGTTCAAAATGGCCTTTACCCTGGAGGCTGCCGTCGGCGCCATCAGCTGTGCGGTACTGCGCCCCACCAGTCTGGTGGACGTGGTGGAACGCCTGGCGCGCAAATCGCTGTTGTCGGTCGAACAGCGCAACGGCGTGACACGTTACCGGTTGCTCAACACCACCCGCGCCTTCGCTCTGGAAAAGCTTGAGCGCGGCGGACTGCTGCGGGCGTTTGAAATGCGCTACGCCCGCTACTTCAGCCCGGCACATTGGGCATCACGGGGCACGGTGCCGTTGCAATTCGTCGAGCAACTGACGAGCTTTGGTTAGGTCCGGTGTGGCAAAGCCTTCGGTGAATCGGGCGTAGAGTGGGGCGAGCAGCTCATGAGCTTGCTGGAAGTGACCCTGGCGCTGCCAAAGCTGTGCCAGTGAGGTGGCGCTACGTAGCTCCCAGGCCAGTGCGCCCTGGGCTTTTGCCACGGCCAGCGCCTTGAGCAGAACCGTCTCGGCCGCGCTCGCGCAGTTGGCTGTCAGCAGTGTATTGGCCCTGGCTCGAAGGATTTCCGCCGTACTCCAGCCGGCCATGCCGGTTTCGGCGCGTTCCAGCAAGGCGTCATCGAGAAAGCCGGTGTCCAGGGTCACCATGATGTCCTTGATCAGCCCGGTGCCGGGTGGCGGCGACGAGTACTCAGCGCCGCTATCGATCACCTGGGCATAGCGCCGGGCCCAGGTGTAGAACAGCAGCACCGAGTGCTTCTGTGCCTGCTCCAGCAACTGGCGCAACAGTTCACGGGCCGTCCCGGTGTCGCCGTTGTAGTGGGCGATCAGGCAGCCGGACAGCGCCAGGGTGTAGCAGATGGAGGTGCCGTGGTTGATCTGGATTGCGATATCCAGGGCCTGGCGAGCCGTGTGCCAGGCTTTTTCCGGATGGCCTTGCAGCCAGAGGATCCGCGCCAGGATCGTCAGGGCGGCGACGCTCTGGTCGTATTGCACGCCAAAGCCGCGGGTAAAGCGATTGAGGTGGCCGCTCTGGGCCATGCGCTGGATGACTTGCTCGGCATTCTCCCGCGCTTGTGGCTGGTCCCCGGCAAAGTGCAGGGCCAGCACCCGCAAGCGATGGGTGCTGAGGGACATCGCGGCGGTCCCGTTGCCGAGCAGACCCAATCGGTCGAACTGCCGGCTTTGCTCCAGGGCCTGTTGGTAGTGACCGCAACTGAGGTTGACCGCCATATGCCCGGATACCGCCCGGAGCTGGCCGGCCACATCGGCGCAGCTTTCGGCCAGGGCGCGGGCGCTCACGAAGGCGTCGACCGTTTCGGCGGTACCGCCCTGGGCGTGGTAGCAGGAGCTGCCGAGGGCGAGCTTGAGGGTCATGGTCAAGCGAGGGCAGGGTTGCGCGGCCGCCTCCAGCCGTGCCAGAGCCTTGCGTACATACCCGCCGTGTTCCTTGAGTAGCGACAGTTCCTGCCAAAGCGGCGTCGAGGCGGCTGTCAAACGGATCGCCAACAAAGACGGACCATCGCCCTTCAAGCCCCAGTCGAGTGTCGCGCGGATGTCTTCCAGGCCTCGGGCGTAACGTTCGATCCATAGCTCGGACAGGGTCAGTTCCCAGTCCTCTTGAGCCTGGTGCATCAAGGCCAGGCAACGTTCGGCGTGACGCTCGCGGACCTCCGCCAGCTCGGCGGCCTGGTCGAGTTTTTCCAGGGCGTAGCCGCGGGTGGTGTCCAGCAGGCGATAAAACACCTCCTCGTCACCGACTTCCACGTTCAGCAGGGACTTGGCCACCAGTTGGGTGATCGAGGCAAAAACCCGGTCGGGAGCGATATGTTCGCCGACGATCACCGCCGCCGCCGATGCCAGGGTGAATCCTCCCCTGAAGATGCCCAGCCGGCGCAGACAGGCCTGCTCGCAGGCATTGAGCAGTTCGAAGCTCCAATCCAGCGTGGCACGCAAGGTCTGATGACGGCCCAGTGTCGTATGGGAGCCCTGGGTCAGCAGGCGAAAACTGCCTTGCAGTTGCGTCAGCAATCCCTCGATCCCCAGGTTGGCCACTTGCGCCGCCGCCAGCTCGATCGCCAAGGGAATACCGTCCAGGCGCCGGCAGACTTCGATCGCCAGCGGCAGCTCATGGTCGGCCAATTCAAAACTGTCGTGGCTGGCCATCGCCCGCTCGACGAACAATTGCAAAGCCGAAAAGCCCAAGGCCTGAGTGCGGTTGAACGCGGCGAAGGGCGGCGGGCAGTCCAGCGACTCCAGGCGTTGCACGAATTCGCCTTCGGCCCGCAGGCTCTCGCGGCTGGTGGCCAGGATATGCACCTGTGGCGCCGCGCGCAGGATGCTTTCGCAAAGCAACGCGATGGCCTCGACCAGGTGTTCGCAGTTGTCGATGACCAGCAGCATCTGCCGCTCGCGCAGGCACGTCGCCAGGCAGTTCATCGGCTCGCCGTCATGCAGCGCCAGGTCCAGCAGCGTTGCCAGATGAGCGCTGATCATCCGCGGGTCGTGGATAGGGGCCAGGTCCAACAGTCGAATGCCGTCGCGGTAGTGACCGATCAGCTGTTCGGCAACGCGCAGCGCCACGGTGGTCTTGCCGATGCCACCGGGGCCGACCAGGGTGATGAAGCGCAGGTCGGGCAGTTGTGTCACGAGGCTGTCCAGCAAGGCGTGACGCCCGATCATGCGGGTGCGACGTATCGGCAGGTTATGACCCTTCGGCTCGTCCGAGGCACTCCCGGGGCTTTGCTCGATAGTCTCGAGAGAGACGGGCGCGACAAAGCTGTAGCCACGCTGAGCGACCGTGATGATGTAGCGCTGGCCAGCCTGGCCGTCGCCGAGGGCTTTGCGCAGTGCGGCGATGTGCACGCGCAGATTGGTGTCTTCAACCACGCTTCTGGGCCAGACCCGGGCGATCAATTGCTGCTTGCTGACCACATTCCCGGCGTGCTCCAGCAGGATCAACAGAATGTCCAGGGCGAGCCGCCCCAGGCGCAGGCGCTGATCGCCCTCCATGACCAGGCGTTGTCCGGGGTAGATCCGGTAGGGGCCGAAAAGCACGGCCTGCGCGGGGGGAAGGGCCAACAGATTACTCCTCTGGAAAATTAACAACGTTTAACTCGTCCTGTGCCCGTTCTACGTTCAAAAATCCAATCCTTCAAGTTCAACGCAAAGCTCAGCCTTCTTGCAACGACAACCCCGAGGAGCAATCGCCATGAGCACATTTACCACCCGTGACGGTACCGAGATCTACTACAAGGACTGGGGTACCGGTCAGCCCATCGTCTTCAGCCACGGCTGGCCGCTGAATGCCGACAGTTGGGAGGCGCAGATGATCTTCCTGGCTTCCAAGGGTTATCGGGTTATCGCTCATGACCGTCGTGGCCATGGCCGCTCCAGCCAACCCTGGTTCGGCAATGAAATGGACACCTACGCCGACGACCTGGCCCAATTGATCGAGCTGCTGGACCTGAATAACGTGGTGCTGTTCGGCTTCTCCACCGGCGGTGGCGAAGTGGCGCGCTACATCGGTCGTCACGGTACCGGACGGGTCGCCAAAGCGGGACTGATTTCTTCGGTGCCACCGCTGATGCTCAAGACCGAAGCCAACCCGGGCGGTTTGCCGATCGAGGTGTTCGATGGCCTGCGCCAGGGCTCCCTGGCCGACCGTTCGCAGTTGTACAAGGATGTCGCCAGCGGGCCGTTCTTTGGTTTCAACAAGCCGGGTGCCCAACCTTCGCAGGGCATGATCGACTGGTTCTGGATGCAAGGGATGATGGCTGGCCACAAAAGCGCCTATGACTGCATCAAGGCGTTCTCGGAAACCGACTTCACCGAAGACCTGAAGAAGTTCGACGTGCCGACCCTGGTGGTGCATGGCGACGCTGATCAGATCGTGCCGATCGAGGCCGCCGGCATCGCCTCGGCCAAACTGATCAAAGGCTCGAAGCTGTTGGTCTATCCCGGTGCCCCCCATGGTCTGACCGACACCCACAAGGATCAACTCAACGCCGATCTGCTGGCGTTCCTCAAGGGTTGATTGCTTGTGAGCGCGTACTGATGAACCGTAACGATCTGCGTCGCGTCGACATGAACCTGTTGGTGATTTTCGAGGCCCTGATGTTCGAAAAGAACCTGACCCGAGTGGCTGAAAAACTGTTCATGGGGCAGCCGGCCGTGAGCGCCGCGCTGGGACGCCTGCGGGATCTGTTCGACGACCCGCTGCTGCTGCGCAACGGTCGTGGGATGGAGCCGACGGCGCGGGCGTTGGCGATCCTCAAAGAGCTGCAACCGGCGATGGACACCATTTCGGGGGCGGTCAGCCGGGCCAAGGCGTTTGACCCGGCAACCAGCTGCGAGGTGTTTCGCATCGGCCTTTCGGACGATGCCGAGTTCGGTTTGTTTCCGCCATTGCTCCGGCAGTTGCAGGAGGAGGCGCCGGCGGTCGTTGTGGTGGTGCGTCGGGCCAATTATCTGTTGATGCCGGCTTTGCTGGCATCCGGGGAAATCTCCGTCGGGGTCAGTTACACCACCGAGTTGCCGGCCAACGCCAAGCGCAAGAGGCTGCGTGATATCGCCTGCAAAGTGTTGCGCGGTGACAATCGCCCCGGTCAGCTGACGCTCGATGAATACTGTCAGCGACCCCACGCCATGGTGTCGTTTTCCGGCGACCTGAGCGGCAATATCGATCTCGACCTGGCCAAGGTCGGCCGTACCCGGCGCGTGGTGCTGGGGGTTCCGCAGTTCAGTGGTTTGCGGGCGATGCTCGCCGGTACCGAAATGATCGCCACGGTGCCCGACTACGCGGCTTGCGCCTTGGTTGAAGGCGGTGCCTTGAGAGCGGAAGAACCGCCGTTCCCCATCGAGGCGGCGCAACTGTCGATGGCCTGGAGTGGCGTGCACGACAACGATCCGGCGGAGCGCTGGTTACGTTCGCGGATCAGCCAGTACATGTCTGAACCGTTGAACATCCCTGATCCTCTCACCGGAGCTTCGTATCATGCCTGATTCCAATCGCCTCGATCCCGTCGGTCGCCCGGCGCGGGGGGCTGATGAAGTCGTGACACTGATCGTCAAACACCGGGTCAAGGTCGGCTTTGAGGCCCCCTATGAAGCTTGGCTACGGCGTATTGTCGGCATTGCCGGGCAGCGCGAGGGGCATTTGGGCGTGGACGTGATTCGTGGCAGAAGTGCCGGTCTCGACCTGTTCACCTGCGTGCTGCGCTTCTGCTCCACCGAGGCGATGCAGCGCTGGCTTGATTCGCCGCAGCGGCTGGAGCTGGTCAACGAAGCCGCCCCGATGCTCGCCGACGGTGATCGGACCGAGGTCCATCCAGTCAATGCGTTCTGGTTTTCACCGCCGGCGGATGCCACCTCACCACCCCCGCGTTGGAAGCAGGCGGTGCTGACATTGATGGTGATCCTGCCGCACACCCTGCTGGTACCGCTGATCTGGGGACCGGTACTGCGGCTCGACGCGTTCCTCTCCAATTACCTGATCTCCACCTTCCTGATCACCCTGACCATCGTGCTCTCGGTGGTGTACCTGTTCATGCCCCTGGCGACCCGACTGTTTGCCCCCTGGTTGACTGCCGCCCCGTCTCATTCCACTTTGTCCGAGGAAACGCGATGAACGCCGATCTGATTTTGTTCAATGGTCAATTCCACACGGTTGACCGTGCCAAGCCCCTCGCCAGTGCGGTGGCGATCCACGATGGCCGCTTTGTGGTGGTGGGCACGGATGCCGAAGCCATGGCCTTGCGCGGTTCGAGTACCCAGGTCATCGACCTCAAGGGCCGTTGCGTCATCCCTGGTCTCAACGACTCGCACCTGCACCTGATCCGTGGTGGCTTGAACTACAACCTGGAGCTGCGCTGGGAGGGTGTGCCTTCCCTGGCCGATGCCCTGCGCATGCTCAAGGAGCAGGCCGACCGCACGCCGACGCCGCAATGGGTGAGGGTGGTGGGCGGCTGGAACGAATTCCAGTTTGCCGAAAAGCGTATGCCGACCCTGGAAGAACTCAACCAGGCCGCACCGGACACACCGGTATTCGTCTTGCACTTGTACGACCGCGCCTTGCTCAATCGCGCTGCGCTGCGGGTCGCCGGCTACACCCGTGATACGCCGAACCCGCCGGGCGGCGAGATTGTCCGCGATGCCAAAGGCGACCCGACGGGCATGTTGGTGGCGCGACCCAATGCGATGATTCTTTACTCGACCCTGGCCAAGGGACCGAAGTTGCCCCTGGAATATCAGGTCAACTCGACTCGCCAGTTCATGCGTGAACTCAACCGTCTCGGCCTGACCAGCGCTATCGATGCCGGTGGCGGTTTCCAGAATTACCCGGATGACTACGCGGTGATCGAGCAGTTGGCCAAGGACCAGCAACTGACCATTCGCATCGCCTACAACCTGTTCACCCAGAAGCCCAAGGAAGAACTGAGCGATTTCAAGAACTGGACCGGCAGCGTCACCTTGCACCAGGGCGACGACTATTTGCGGCACAACGGTGCCGGGGAGATGCTGGTGTTCTCCGCCGCCGACTTCGAAGACTTCCTCGAACCGCGCCCGGACCTGCCGCAGACCATGGAAGAAGAGCTGGAACCGGTTGTCCGCCATCTGGTGGAGCAACGTTGGCCGTTCCGTTTGCATGCGACGTACAACGAATCCATCAGCCGCATGCTCGATGTGTTCGAGAAGGTCAATCGCGACATTCCATTCAATGGCTTGCCCTGGTTCTTCGATCACGCTGAAACCATTACCCCGCAGAACATCGAACGGGTGAGGGCGTTGGGCGGCGGTATTGCGATTCAGGACCGCATGGCGTTCCAGGGCGAATACTTCGTCGAGCGTTATGGCGCCAAGGCTGCCGAAGCCACGCCGCCGATCAAACGGATGCTGGCCGAGGGTGTCCCTGTCGGCGCGGGCACCGATGCCACGCGGGTTTCCAGCTACAACCCGTGGACCTCACTGTACTGGATGGTCAGCGGGCGTACCGTGGGCGGCATGGAATTGCACCGCGAAGGGCTTTCCCGGCAGACCGCACTGGAGCTCTTCACCCATGGCAGCGCCTGGTTCTCTTCCGAGCAGGGCAAGAAAGGCCAGATCAAGGTCGGGCAACTGGCAGACGTTGTCGCCCTGACCGCGGATTTCTTCCAGGTCGAAGAAGAGGCCATCAAGTGGATCGAGTCGCTGCTGACGGTGGTCGGCGGCAAGGTGGTGTATGCCGCCGGGGACTTCGAAAAACTCGGGCCAGCCAGCGTGCCAGTGCTGCCGGACTGGTCGCCGGTAGCCAAGGTCCCCGGTCATTGGCGCCCGACGTCGCCGATGCAGGCTCAGGTTCACCATTGCAGCGGACCCTGTGCCGTTCACTCCCACAGCCATGAGCGGGCGCGCCTGTCGAATGCACCGGTCAGTGACTTCCAGGGGTTCTGGGGCGCGTTCGGCTGCTCGTGTTTTGCTTTCTGACGATCAAAAAAAGCGCCGGCCAAAGCTGTCGGCACCCTGTGCAATATCCATCCACCAAGGAGTTTTACATGAGCAACGTTCCGTACAAACGTCTGAACAAAGATGATGCGGTTGTGCTGTTGGTCGATCACCAGACCGGGCTGATCTCGCTGGTGCAGGATTTCTCACCCAACGAATTCAAGAACAACGTACTGGCGCTGGCAGACCTGGCCAAGTTCTTCAAACTGCCGACCATCCTGACCACCAGCTTTGAAAACGGCCCGAACGGCCCGATGGTGCCGGAGCTCAAGGAGCTCTTCCCGGATGCGCCGTACATTCCACGCCCTGGCCAGATCAATGCCTGGGACAACGCCGATTTCGTCAAGGCGGTAAAGGCGACCGGTCGCAAGCAACTGATCATTGCCGGCGTGGTGACCGACGTGTGCGTGGCGTTCCCGACCTTGTCTGCCCTGGCGGAAGGCTTTGAAGTGTTTGTGGTCACCGACGCGTCGGGCACCTTCAACGAAACCGTGCAGCAGGCGGCATGGGCACGGATGACGGCGGCGGGTGCGCAACTGGTGAACTGGTTCTCGGTAGCCTGCGAGCTGCAAGGCGACTGGCGCAACGACATGGAAGGCCTGGCGAACCTGTTGTCGCCGCGCATTCCGAATTATCGCAACTTGATGAACAGCTATTCGGCCCTGACCTCCAGATAAGTTCTGGTGCACTGCTGGTTCGAATGAATGCCCGCCACTGTGCGGGCATTTTTTTGATCAACGTTTCTGCAGTCACCCAGCGGGCCTTTCAATCAAGGCCTCATCACCGATTAATGGGCTGTCAGAAAAGGAAAAAGTCGCTATAACGTGTTTGGCTGTCAACCAGAGAGTGACAATGAACCCGTTCGAAGATATGCGTATTTTTTGCCAGGTCATGGACTCCGGCAGCTTCACCGCAGCGGCGGATCAGTTGGGCCTGTCCAAGCAGTTTGTCAGCCGGCGTCTGATGCAACTGGAGGAACGTCTGGGCGTGCGACTGATCAATCGCTCGACCCGGCGGCTGGACATGACGCCCCTGGGGCAGAGTTATTACGAGTCGGCTTTGCGCCTGCTCAGTGAGGTCGAGCAAGTGGAGCAGGGCATCGCCGGTCAGACGGTAGAGCCCCGTGGCACTGTTCGCCTGAGCGCTCCACTGTCGTTTGCCATGGTGCATTTGAGTGAGGTGTTGCCGGCTTTCTTGCAGCGCTATTGCGACGTCACGGTTGAAGTGGATCTCAGCGACCGACCGGTAGATTTACTCGGTGAGGGCTACGACCTGGCATTACGTATCGGGGTGCTGGAAGATTCGACGCTGATTGCCCGGCGTATCGGGTCCATCCAGCGGGTGTATTGCGCCAGTCCCGCTTACCTGGCCGAGCGCGGCACCCCGGTCAAACCCGAGGATGTGCAGGCCCATGACTGCCTGCCTTACGGCCATGGCCGCCAGGTGCAATGGCGTTTCGAAGGGCAGGGCAAGCCATTGATCGTCAATGTCACGGGACGGATGCGGGTCAACAATGGTGAGTTGCTCAAGGACGCCGCCATCGCCGGCATGGGTATTACCTATTTGCCGACCTTCATTGTCGATTCGGCCTTGAAGGATGGGCGGCTGGTGCCGGTACTGGCTGACTTCTGTCCTGAACCGTTGGCGTTATCGGCAGTTTATCCGCAGCATCGCCAGGGCTCTCGACCGGTGCGGGCGCTGATCGAGTTCTTGCGTGAACGGCTGGATTGCGACGTTACCCTCGCTCAAAGCGCTCGGCACACATGAGTGGTTGATCGCCAACATGCTCGGTGTCCACTGGGACTCTTTGCGCATCAATGAAATCTATCCGCGACTTCGTGCCGCTCCCCGCGCTCGCTGCGAAACAGTTTATCGGCGGTTTTTTTCTGGTCGGCGGACAGCGTGCCGTACAGCGCGCTGAACGAAGTGGCAAGCTTGTGCAGATTGTCCGCGTGCATCTGTGCCAGCCTGGCATAGGACTGCATCGCCTCATCGGCATTTAATGAGGGCAGCTTCTGCGCCTGATCCAGGTAGGCCTTGTCGGTACCGTGCGCATTGTCACGCATGGTTTTCGCATAGGCGTCCCACTGGGCGGACTGCTTGTCGGTGATCTTCAGTTTGGCGCGCAGTTCGTTGATCCGCTTCTCTACCAGGTCTTCGTATTTTTTGGCGTGACGGGCGGCCGTTTGGGAGACAGCGTCAGAACTTCTCGCGGCCATCGTCGGTGCCGAGAAAGAAGCGCTGAGGACGGCCAGCATCAACACAGCGGGCATGGCTGCTTTGAATGCGAAGTTTTTCATATTCGGATATCCGGATTGAGGGGGGCGGCATCTATATGCCCCAACCTTACCACCGAGGACGGGTCAGGAGTATCGCGGGTAAATCCACGGCAAGAGGGCGGGTAAAGACCCGCCCTCTTGCCCAGGTGACAGGGGTCAAGCTGACCCCCTGGATCAGCTGTTGAGTTTTTTCGGGTACGAATCCAGCAGTACCTTGTCCTGGAGGCCGTCCAGGAGTGCCTTCAAGCGCGCGGCGCCCTCTGGCGTCTTGTCCGTCTTGTCCGGGTGCAACGCCCGTTCCAGCACGGCCATGAAACTCTGGGTTTTCGATGTGTTGACGGGGGTTGAGGTGTGATCCACCAGGTGCCCCATCACGTATTTGAAGATATTTGTGGATTGGCTGGCCGACTGGGTCACCGCCGCATTGGTCAACTTACCGTCTTTGTAAGCGATATTGGTCTGGCTGCTGGCGTTGTCGCTGATCTGGTAGAACAGGTAGTTCTGCGAGTCCGCGTTGCTGCTCAGCTTCAGCTTCTGGCCCGCGGACAGCGCCTGGTGATAGCTGGCGGTCAGGTTCGATTGCTGGTTCTGCTCAATGGAGCGATTCTGCGAATCATTGCCCTTGAGTTGAGTGGTCTGGGACAGGTTATAAGCAAAGGTATCCCGCTCGCTGGGACGCATCGGGTTGCTCGCCTGGCTTGCCTGCGTCATCGACGCGGAGAAATCCGCCAGGCCGGTCAACAGCTTGCGATCCAGATTGGTGGGGGCGAGTGGATCGACGGTTGCCGGCGTGGAGGTCGCACTGGTGACGGGATAGTTGCTGTTCAGGGAGGAGAACGCATCCTTGAACATCGACATCATGTCGCGATCCGCGTGACCTCGGGCGGCTGCGGCATCAATCTGCTTGAGGTAGCTCTGCAGGGCCTTGGCCTGTTGGATGGGATTGCCGAGAATCGCCTGGCTCTTCAGGTCCACGGACAGTTGCAGATCACCTGAAGGGCCGCTCATGCTGACCGAGCGTTTCTGGCTGTCGGCATGGAACTCGAGGGTCTGGTTGTTTTTGTCGTCAATCTTGAGCTTGGTGCTCAGGTCGACCGAGGAAAATACCTTCGAGTCGAACTGGGTCAGGGCATCCAGCTTCAATTGAGGCGGCTCGGCGGTCAAACCGTCGATTGCCGCCTGGAAACCTTTGGCCATCTTGGCCAGGGCCGCACTCTCTTCAGCCGTGAGGTCGCCGCCTTCCACCTGGGCCTGCACGGCCATTCCATCGTCCTGGTTCGCCAGGCTCAAGGTCACGGTTTTACCGCTGGCGGTCTTGAGGGTCAGGCTGATCGTGCTGTCGGCATTGCTGCTGTGCAGCTTGGACTGTGCAGCGGCGATCCCGGCGGCGTTGAGCGGTCTGATGTCGGACTGCTGGACAACCGATTGCGAGATGTTCTTTTTGCCGTCGGCCAACTGTGACATCAGCGCGGCACCCAAGCCGGCAAAGCGGGCGGCGTTGGAGTTGGAGCTATTGCTGAGGTTGCCGCCCATCGTGAACGACACCTTGTCCAGCGGGCTGCTTTCCCAGGTAGGTGCCTGCGCGGCGTTAGGCAAGGTTCCACGGGCATTGTAGGTATTGATTTCGACCACGTTGTTCTGGCCGAGAAGCACGGTGGACGCCGGTGCGGAAACAGCCGCGGTTGTTTCGACAGGCTGGGCGCCAGCCGGCGTATTACCGACAAGCTGGGAAGGGTTCAGCGTCAAAACATTGATCGACGATATCCCTGTCATGGAACCTCCTGGGGCAAGAGAATTATTCTATGTACAGGAGTGTATCGACGACGACACAAATAACTTTAGGGCGTCAGCGGCAGGCCGGAGAACTGTTGTCCAGTGCACTGAGCCTTTGAAATAGAGGGATTCAAGCGCCTGTCCCCGGATACCGTGTCTCCATCACGATCGACAACGCATCGGGTCGCCAGAATTCCTGGTCGAACTCCACCGGCTGGTTCGCTTCGCCGAAGTTCAGCCGCTCCAGGTAGACGCTGGTGGAACCCACCGACAGTTGCAGCAACTGCGCCTGTTCCTCGTTGACCGTGCCGATATGCATCTCCAGCTCGCAACGCGACTGCACCCGCGAAAAACGCTTGCGCAGCAGGCGCCCCTGGAGGCATTCGCTTCTCGGCGTGCGGCGCTGGGTCTCTACACTAACGAATCAGCTCACCGCTCGTCGAGTCCGCCGGCCCTGGCTGTTCCTGGGACTTCAGGTCCTGCTGCCAGGCCCGCAGGCCATAGATCGCCAGCACCACGAAGCCGGCGTACAGCGCGGCCGTCAGTTGCAGGTCCTTGAACAGGAACAGGCCGACGTAGATCACGTCCAGCACGATCCACAGCCACCAGCTGGCGACATACTTGCGCGCCGCCCAGACACTGGCCACCAGGCTGAAGGCGGTGAGCGAGGCGTCGACCCACGGCACCGCCGCATCGGTAAAGCGGACCATCAGTCCCCCCAGCAGCACCGCGCCCACGGCTCCACAGAGCAGGCCGAGCAAGCCTTCGCGCAAGGACAACCGGGCCACATGGACCTTGCCCCCGCTCAGCCCGCCCTGGCTCCAGCGCCACCAGCCATAACCCTGCAATACGGCGAAAATGCCTTGCAGCAGCGTATCGGAATACAGTTTGGCGTCGTAGAAAATCCAGGCGTAGAGCAGCACGGCAGCGACACCGACCGGCCAGCACCAGCGAATACGCCGGGCGGTCAGCCAGACGCCGAGGACATTAACCAGGACGGCGATGATTTCAAGTGTGGACATGCGCGGATTCCTTGACGCAGGCAATGGCGGCGGCTTGACCAGGCGCTGGGCGAGAGGTCGGCCTAGTTTGGTATTGAAATCGATACTTATCAATGGATTACCGTACATTTTGGCGAAGTGGCCTTGCCGGCCAGCGCAACGCTTTGAAATATTTTGAAAATATTTAACGTTGGACAAATTGACGCCATTGGATTGGCGTCCTAGTATCGCTGCCGGTTGATGGCATAGCGCCATCTGAAGGGCGCCTTGTCGCCTGCGATGTATCGAGATCTCGACATGGACGTTCGTCAGCTTGTCTTCCTGGCCCGCCAGCCTTCTGCTGCCCTGAAAAACCGTGAGCATTTTTGGGGACTGCCCAAGCGCGGGTTGGCGTTCATTCTGGCTAACGCGATGTTCTGGCAGCCGTTGCTGGCCCAGGCGGATGGGATCGTGGTTAACGCGCCGGGGACGACCCTTGGTCAGGCGGGTAATGGCGTCCCCATCGTCAATATCGCCGCGCCGAATGCCCAGGGGCTGTCGCACAACCAGTTCAGCGACTACAACGTCGGGGCCAATGGGGTCATCCTCAACAACGCCACCGCGCGTACCCAGTCGACGCAGTTGGGCGGGATCATTCTCGGTAACCCGAATTTCAACGGTGCTGCGGCCAACGTCATCCTCAACGAAGTGAATGGCGGCAGTCCGAGCCAGTTGCGCGGCTACACCGAGGTGGCGGGGCAGTCGGCCCATGTCATCGTCGCCAACCCGTATGGGATCAGTTGCAACGGTTGCGGTTTTATCAATACCCCGCAAGCGACCTTGACCACCGGCAAGGCGGTGATCACCAACGGCCAGGTCACGGGTTATCGGGTTGACCAGGGCAGCGTGTCCATCGACGGTGCTGGCCTGAATGCCAACAACGTCGACCAGTTCGAAATCATCACCCGCGCCGCGAGCATCAACGCGCAGATCAATGCCAAGCAACTGACGATCATTGCCGGTCGCAACGATGTCGACGCCCGCACGCTCAGTGCCACGGCGCGTGCCGATGACGGCAGCAGCAAGCCCCAGGTGGCCATCGATTCTTCGGCGCTGGGCGGCATGTACGCCGGCGCCATCAAGCTGGTGGGGACCGAAGCCGGGGTAGGGGTAAAACTGGCCGGCAATCTGGCGGCCAGCGGTGGCGATATCCAGCTCAATGCCAATGGCCAGTTGAGCATGGTCCAGGCCACCGCCAGTGGCGCCGTCAATGTGAAGGCCGCGAGCCTCGATGCGCAAGGTCCGGTCTACGCCGGCAGCAGCTTGAACGTGCAGACCACGGGGGATCTCAATAGCCAGAACAACCTGGCGGCCAGGGACAGCATTACCCTCAACAGCGGCGGCCAGTTGACCAACCACGGCATTATCGAGGCCGGGGTCAATGCCGATAACACGCGCAACAGCACGGGGGATGTCAGCGTCACGGCGCAGAACGTCGTCAACACCGGGCAGAGCGTGATTGCCAGTCGCGACTTGAGCGTCACTGCTACGCAGACCTTGGGCAACCAGGGCGGTACCTTGAGCGGGCAGCGGCAAACCACCGTCACCGCAGGCACCCTCGACAACCAGAACAAGGGCCGGGTACTGAGTGCCGGGCAACTGAATCTGACCGTTGATACGGCGCTCAACGGCCTGGGCGGCCTGATCAACAGTTCGACCGCGCTTACGGCCACCTTGGGCCATCTGGTCAACAGTAACGGCCAGCTCAGTACGGACGGTACGCTCAACCTGACGGTCGATAACCTTGAGAATGGCGCTGGCACGATCTCCAGCCAGGGCGATCTTTCCGGCACGGTCCAGACCTTGGGCAACCAGGCGGGTGTGCTGGTCAGTCAAGGCAATCTGAGCCTGAGCGGCAATAGTCTCGATAACACACACGCCGGCCTGATCGGAGGCGTCAAAGGCACCACCCTCACCGTCGGACAGATCGATAACCGGGGTGGCGAGCTGTCCAGCACCCAGGCCGTGACCCTGGTGGGCCAGCAACTCAACAACGACGACAACGGCAAGGTCCTGGCCGACACCGATCTGCACGTGAGCGTCGCGGCAGTCACCAATCGCAACGGCGGTCAGCTACTCGGCAAGGCGGGCACCACCACACTCAATGGCAGCAGCCTGGACAACAGCGGTGGCACGCTTAGCGGCAAATCGGCGTTGGTCATAACCTTGGACGGTGCCCTGACTAACCTGCAGGGTTTGATCGCCAGTGACGGCAGCTTGAGTGTCAATGCCGGCAGTCTCGACAACAGCGGCGGCAATCTCTCCAGTGGCACTGCCCTGACAGTGACCAGCAACGGGGCGGTGGTCAACCAGGGTGGCACGATCGCAACTGACACCACCCTGGGTCTCACCAGCGCGAGCCTCGACAACAGTCAGAGCGGCGTGCTGACCGGCAAAGGCGCAACCCGGGTCACGACCGGTACTTTTGATAACAGCCACGGCGGTCGTCTAAGCAGCAACGACACTCTGAATCTGAACGCAGGGCAGGTGACCAACCAGGACGGCGGCAGCATTGCCAGCAGCCATGCCTTGACCGCCAGTGTCAGTGGCCTGGACCAGCAAGGCGGCCAGCTCTTCAGTACCAGCGCCCTGACCCTGGACCTCAATCACGGCCAGTTGAACAACCAGAACGGCTATATCAACGCACCATTGCTGGTGCTGAACAACCTCAAGGGCGTGAACAACCAGGGCGGTGAAATCTCCAGCGCCCAGGCCTACACCTTTGCTGCTGAAAGCCTGAGCAACGACAACGGCAAGTTGCTCAGCAACCAGGCCCTGACCCTGCGTATCGACCAGGCGCTGAGCAATATCAAGGGCATGATCGCGGCGGCTTCGGTGGATGCGCAGGCGGGCAGCCTGGACAACACGGGCGGTACCCTCACCAGTCGCGCTGATCTGGGGCTGACCGTTGGTGGTCAGCTCACCAACCAGAATCAAGGACTGATCAACGCCACCAGTGGCCTGACCATCAACAGCGCCGGGATCAACAACCAGGGCGGTAGCTTGCTGGGCAGCGCCATTGCCCTTGATTTCGGTGCGGCAACGGGCGACTTGAACAACGCCGCCGGCCAGATCACCACGGCCGGCAACCTGACGATCAATCACCTGCGCGACCTGAATAATCAGGGCGGTACGCTCTCCAGCACGCAGAGCCTCAACCTGACAGCGCGGACCCTGGATAACAGCAACGGCGGTCAACTGATCAGCAACAATCTGCTGAGCCTGACGGCCACTGACCTGATCAACCAGAACGGTGGTCTGCTCTCCGGCTGGCAGGGTGTGACACTCACGGGCAGCAGTGTGGACAACCGCAACAGCGGTACGGTTTCCAGCCGTAGCGGCAACGTCGGTGTGACCCTCAGCGGTGCCTTGCTCAACAGCAATGCCGGCGCACTGGCCAGCCAGCAGACCTTGACGGTCAACGCGGCCAGTATCGACAACAGCAACAAGGGCATCCTTTCCAGCGGGGCGGGGCAATCGCTGACCGTCAGCGGCCTGCTGAACAACGCCCAGGGCGGCCTGATCGACAGCGGTGCGGCTCTGACCCTGAACACGATGGCGTTGACCAGCAGCGGCACGATCAACGCACAACAGGCGCTGACTTTCACCGGTACGGATCTTGATAACAGCAATGGCACGCTTAGCGGTGGGACCGCCGTTACCCTGGATCTGCTGGGCACACTGACCAACACCAACGGCAAGCTCTCCGCCGTCGGCCCACTGCTGGTTCAGCGCTCCACCCAGATCAATAACCAGGGCGGTCAACTCTCCAGCCAGGGTCTGTTGACCTTGCTCACCGGCGGTCTGGATAACAGCAGCAGCGGCACCATCGGCTCCGGTGACAAGCTGTTGGTCACCTCGACCGGTACGGTGCAGAACGGCAATGGCGGTTTGATCGCCAGCCGTAACGCCGACCTGCAACTGAGCGCCGCCAGCCTCGGCAACGGCAAAGGCTCGTTGCAAGGGATGGGCGCGGTCAACCTCGATGTCAGCGGCGATATCGACAACCAGAGCGGTAAGGTCATCGCCCAGAACGGTGACCTGACCCTCAACGCGGCGAACATCGACAGCCGTGGCGGCCTGCTGTCCAGCATCGCGGGGGCGCTGCAAGCTCGCGTTGTTGGTGTGCTAAAAAACGGCTACGACCTCAACAGCAACAGCCAGGGCGGCCAGATTCAAGCCCAGCGTCTGGACCTGCAAGCCTGGGGCGGTATCGACAACTACGGTGGTCATCTCACCGCGCAAACAGGTGAGGCGCTGATCGCCACCGGGGCGGGGGATTTTGATAACCGCAATGGCGGCGTTTATGCCAAGGGCTTGGTCCAGGTCACGGGCCATAACTTCGACAACAGCGGTGACAGCGATGGGCAGATCGGCGGCAACCAGATCAGCCTGAATCTCGCGGGCGCTCTGAACAACCGCCTGGGCATTATCGAAAGTGGCAGCACCCTGGCGATTACCGCCGCGAGCCTGGATAACCAGACCGGCCAACTGCGTGCGCTGGGCGGCAGTGGCAAGACCGAATTCCAGATTGGCGGCCTGTTCGACAACAGCAACGGCAAGCTGGAAACCGCCAACAGCGACCTGACCCTGGGCGTTGGCAGCTTCCTGAACCAGGGCGGCAGTGTGCTGCATACCGGTACTGGCACGTTCGATACTGCCACGGCCAACATTACCAACGCGGGCGGCAGTTTTGTCACTCGTGGTGGCCTGACCCTCACTGCCGACAACTGGACCAATAGCAGCGTGATCCAGGCCGGTCGGTTGACGCTGAACGTCAATACCCTCAACCAGACCGCAGGTGGTCAGCTTCTGGCCTCCACCAGCTTGACCGGTACTGGCGGCAACTGGAGCAACGACGGTCTGATCGCCAGTGACGGTACGGCCAGCCTAAACCTGACCGGAAGCTATGGCGGTAACGGACGTTATACCAGCTTGAGTACCCTGGGCCTGAGTGCGGCACAGGTGAATCTGAGCAGCAGCGCTAGCATTGCCGGTGGTAGCGATACGACCCTCAATGTCGGCGGTCAACTGAGCAACTATGGGCGGCTGACTTCTGCGGCGGGCATGAGTATTACCGCAGGAACAATCAATAACTATGGAACCCTGGGCAGCGCCCAAAAGCTTTCGCTGAATACGCCAACGTTACTGAATGATCAAGGCCTGATCTTCAGCGGCTCGGATATGGACCTAAAGGTCAATGATTTCACCAGTCAGAATGCTGCTCTGTATAGCTTGGAGGGGCTGAGCATTGTTGGTGTGAATGGTGGTCGGGCCAACAGTGTAAAAAACATTGCATCCACTATTAATGTGGGCGGTGATTTTTCGCTGTCGACAAATGTGTTTGATAACAAGGTTGAAGGTGTTGAGGCTCAGGAAAAAATAATATCAGGCGATATAACGATTTATCCTGCTAATGATACTTCTACTTACGACTCCCCACCTCCACTTGTGTTTCAAGTGGTCGAGACTGGAAGGTCTGATTCAACGGTTACAGGAAATGTGTCGTCGGTCTCGGTTGGCGGGAATTTTGGGGTGAACGCTGCCGTCTTCTCAAATTTTGGATCTGTAATTTCTGCGGGGAAGAATATAACGCTGAATGTCGATTCGTTTGAAAATACATCAATAGAGTCGGGGGATTTTACCCGCACCAGATCTTATATAAGTACAGGGGATCCTTCGGTTATTAATGATCTTGTTCTGGGCCCGTATACGGCTCCGTATGGTGGGGCGTTAACGGTTTATGCGGAAAGAAACTCAAGAACTCAGTACCTGTATCATTCTTATACTACTGTTTCTGGTGATGCGGCAGTTAATGTTGATGGAATCAATTTTGGTCAGGATGCCAATTTGGAACTGTATAACCCAAAATTTGGCATTGGTCCGGAAGTTGCGGTTCCAGCATTTATCACAAATTTTCAGCTTGAAAGCGTATCCACAGTGTATGCACGTGGCGGAAACGTGCCCTCCGTTGTTCAAGCGGGGCAGGCTGTAGAGATTAATGCAAAAAACACAATTCAGAACGGTGTTTTATATAACAATATTGCGTTCGCTGGAGGCAATAATAGTACACAAGATACAGGTGTGAACAAGGAAACCCTTACAACTGTCATTAGTCTTAATCCACAGCTGCCTCCTGATTTGGCTCAGCAACAAATCAACCCGTTGTCTTTACCTGGCTTTACGCTTCCAAGCGGTTCCAACGGACTTTTTCGTCTGAGTGGGCAAAGCGGGTCCGTTCAGTCAGCAAACCAAGCTAACACGGGGTCGCAAAATTGGAGTATTGGTAGCTCCTCAATCAGCTTCGCACCGCGTCAGCAGATCCCGTTAAATCAGCAGGCAAGTAGTGCCCAACTGATAAGTGCCGATGATACGGTCGCCTCCGCGAGCAACCAAAGTTTGTCCCGCGTCCAGGGGCTACCGGACACCTCGGGCCGGACCCGTCCGCAGAAGTACCTGATCGAAACCAACCCGGCGCTGACCGACCTCAAGCAATTCATGAGCTCGGACTATCTGCTGGCTGCATTGGGTTACAACCCGGATACCAGCGCCAAACGTCTGGGCGATGGTCTCTATGAGCAGAAACTGATTGAGCAGGCGGTAGTCGCCCGTACTGGGCAACGTTTCATCGATGGCCAGACCTCGGACGAAGCCCTGTTCAAGTACCTGATGGACAACGCCATCAGCAGCCAGAAGCAGCTCAACCTCAGCTACGGCGTCAGCCTGACCAGCGAGCAGGTCGCGGCCCTGACTCACGACATCGTCTGGATGGAAAAACAGGTGGTGAATGGTGAGGAGGTCATGGTGCCGGTGCTCTACCTGGCACAGGCCAACAATCGCCTGGGCCCCAACGGCGCGTTGATCGAGGGTAACGACGTCAACTTGATCGCCGGTCAGGACCTCAACAACAGTGGCACTCTGCATGCCAACAACACTTTGTCGGCTGCTGCGGGCAACGATCTGGCCAACAGCGGGTTGACACAGGCCTACGCGCGTCTCGACCTGCTCGCCGGCAACAACCTGACGAACAGGGCTGGCGGCATCATTGCCGGGCGTGATGTTGGCCTGACAGCGGTCGCGGGCGACGTCACCAACGAACGAAGCCTCAACAACGTTGGCCTCAGTATCGATAATGTCTACAGCCATCGTGTGGATGTCGTCGACAACGCTGCACGCATTGAAGCGGCCAACACGCTAAGCATCAGCGCGGGGCGTGACGTCAACAACATTGGCAGTGTGCTGCAAAGTGGCTCTGACACGAAGATTGATGCAGGCCGTGACATCAGCCTTACCTCCGCAGCCGCCACGAACAGCGATCTTTGGGGCGCTCGGAGTATGAGTGTCCATCAAAACGTTGGCAGTGTTGAAAGCGGACGTGACCTGAGTCTTACAGCCGGGCGTGATCTGGCTGTGATTGCAAGCCAAGTCGATGTCAAGCGCGATATCGCCATGACTGCCGCGCAAAACCTGGTCCTGGCTTCGGCGGCGGACGAAAGTCACTTCGATTACGAGATTAGCCGCCTCACCGAGCAAAAAGACCACGTTGCGCAGGTATCGACCAGCGTCAACGCCGGAGGCGATCTCAGGCTCAGTGCGGGCCAAGACATGGCACTTGTTTCCAGTAAGGTCAGCGCCGGCAATGACGCCTTTCTGGTAGCCGGGGGCCAATTGAATGTGCTCGCCGCGCAGAACACCGATTACTCGCTGTATGACCAGAGAAACACTGATAACTCACGGCACGACGAGGTCACCCAGGTCACCAACATCGGTAGCCAGATTAAGGCCGGCGGCGATATCGGCCTGATCAGCGGCAGCGACCAGCGCTACCAGGTCGCCAGGCTGGACAGTAACAAGGACCTGACCTTGCAGAGCGGTGGAACCATCACCTTCGAAGGTGTGAAGGATCTGCACAAGGAGGACCACAGCAAGAGTGATAACGGCTTTGCCCGGACCAGCATGAGCGGTAGCGGCAGCACCGACGAAACCCTGAAGCAGACCGAGATGTCGGCCAAGGGACAGTTGGTTATCAAGGCGGTCGATGGGCTGCATATCGACGTCAAGCAGGTCAATGAGCAGACCGTGAGTCAGGCCATTGACGCAATGGTCCAGGCCGACCCGCAACTGGCCTGGCTCAAGGATGCCGAGAAACGCGGTGATGTGGATTGGCGGCAGATCAAGGAGATGCACGACTCCTACAGCTACAGCCATTCCGGCCTTGGGCAGGGGGCAATGCTGGCGATCATCATCATTGTCACGGTACTGACGGCGGGAACTGCGAGCAGTGCGATAGGAACAATGGCCGGGGCGAGCGCTCAAGCGGGTAGTGGCGCGGCGCTGGCGGCTGGAGGCAGCGAAGCCATGATGGCTGCGGGGACGGCGGTCGGGACTGCGTCTGCGGGCTGGGCTAACGTGGCACTGACGGCGACATTGACCTCTCTGGCCGGCACTGGTGCCGTCAGCATCATAAACGACAAAGGGAATCTGGGTGCCGCACTGGGTGACACCTTCAGTGCCAACAGCCTGAAAAATGCTGCTATAGGCGGGCTGACGGCTGGCGCCATAAGCTACGCCGACAGTACTTGGTTCAAGCCCGTGGCAGGTGCAACCAGCGGTGGTTCTCAGGTCACGACATTGGGACCGGTCCAGAATCCGGGTTACACCAGCCAGATGCTGACTTGGAGCAACGCGGCTGATACTGCTTTGCGCAGCGGCGCGAATGCGGTAATCAGCAGTGGAATCTCGACGGCCATCAATGGCGGCAGCTTTGGCAGTAACCTGGGCAGTGCATTGATCAACGAGGGTATCGATCTCGGTGCTGCGGCTGGCAACAAGGAGGTGGGTGACCTCGCTGCGGAACTGAAGGTTGCTCCGGGGACCGCGACGACAATGATGCTCCACGCCATGCTGGGTGGGCTGATCTCGGTAGCAAAGGGGCAAGACTTCACTAGTGGAGCCATTGCAGGTGGTGTTGCTGAAGGGCTGACACCTATTGCCAACGGGCTGTTGGCGCAATACGTCAGCGATAAATTTGAAGCCGGTGACCTGAGCCAGCAGGGGAGTCAGGACAAGATTGCGACCGCCCAGATTATCGGGTTGCTTTCCGCGTCTTTGGCCGGTGGTGATGCTTCCACGGGGAGCATGATTGGTGGAGCTGGGGAGAAATACAACGCGGAAGGTCACCATAATGGCGGCGTTTCGCATGGAAATATCTCCGAGGGTACCGATGAAGTTTTGCAGGAAATAAAGGATGAGATTGATGTTTTTCATCCTGATCACGGGCTTAGCGGGGAAGTCGATCTTCTTGACCCTATCCCTGGAAATGGGGTGCCTATTATTGGTGGTTCAGGCTCCAGTGGTGGTGGGAAAGCGGGGGATTCAGGGGGCTTTGGCTCGACCCCGTCTATACCTAATGCACCATTAGGTCTAGGCTCAACGGGTAGATCCGCTCCCAATAGTTTGAGTGAGCAACTTGCTATGGCAGAGGCGATGTCAAACCCCGCGGCTGGTCGTCCATTGCCGGTACCTATGACAGATTCTCGGTGGCCTGCGCAGGACGGCTGGGTGAAAACAGCCCAAAACGTCAATGGAGTTGAAATTCACTACGTAAGAAACTCCATTACTGGAGCTGTCGATGATTTTAAATTTAAGTGAGTTAAATTATGCGTGCTATTTGCAGGTCAAACTGTGGTTCAGCTATCCCGATGACAGAACGATACTGGGGGGAGACAGAAAAAACGGATTACTCTCCTTTGAGTATTGGTGACGAGTATTTTATATATGCGTTGTTGTTTGTTTCTGAGCGCGTAGATTTTTTGGTTGGCGTTCCTGGTCAATTCCCTTTTTGGGTGCCGAGCAGTTTGTTCGAGTTGGTTGATGACGAGATTCCAGTAGGTTGGAAGTTTTGTGCTACCCAGTTTCACTCTGACTATAAAGTTTTGTTTGAAAGCTTTAAAGTAAAATGTATAGTTGGGTATTCTTTATTGGTTCGTGAGTATCAGCATTATGTTGGAGTTGTTGAGCGGGATCCTGTGGAGCTTGAAAGGTTTATGTTTGAGAATTGCCCGGAAATTGTAGAGTGAGCTTTAATCGCTGAAATGGCTGGGGCGCCGAGTAGAGTGGACTCATTATCGGGGCTGGCGTTGGTATCAATGATATTGACGACCTGTACGGGTAGTTTGTTAACCTAAGTGGTGCGGAAGCAGGCGATTAAGCAGTTTTAAGTAGATGGATGGATTAAACAGGCGGCCAACTAGTCGAGGGGGCAGGCTTTGGTAATTTTTTGGTCGGAAGAAATTGATGCAATTTTAGATGCGGGGGATTCGTTAGAGTCCTCAGGTGTTCGTAATTGGGCACTTACCCCTGTGCAAGCAATAGACGCTATTGTCCGTCTATCTGATGCGGGGGTAGCTATCTTGGGTGGAGATGTTTATGTTCTGGGGTTAGGTCATGTTGAACAGGACTACAATAGTTGGTTTTGTAATAAAGATAATTTCGAGTCTGAGGCGGACTTTGTTGTTCGGAGTGCCTTGGAGGCTAGGGAGTATGTAGAGTGTTATGGTGTTTCAAATGATGGTGTTTTTTTTGCGCTAGTGCCGAGAGCATAAGATAAATAGCAATGAGTGCGGAAAAGGCCTTCGGATAGGTCTGTTTTTGTGCCGCAGGCGCAGCTCCGTGGCCTTTAATCGGCATGCGAAATAGCCTTCCAAAAAAGCTCATACTTCCTACATGTTTCAGGCGAACCAAAAAGGGGGGCGGATTTGAATGGTACTTACTTCGAAAAGGAAAAAAGGGGACTAAAAAAGGGGACAGATTTATTTGATTTTTAACGAAAAAAGGGGACGGATTTATTTGATTTTTTGGCGTTACCAAAAGTTAGCAGTAGACGCGCTCAGAAAATAAATCCGTCCCCTTTTTTCGTAATTTAATACCTATGCAAACAAGTTCTGAAATGTCAGGATCACTGATTAAGAGAATGGCAAAAGACATGTTGCAAAATGGATTTGACCAGAACTGGCCAGTAGATGCATGGATGAATCCTAATACAGGACGGTTGGAAATTCAGGATGGGCATCATCGAGCAGCTGCTGCCAAGAAGGCTGGGTTAGGTTCAATACCGGTTAATATTTGGGAGTAGTGTATGACGAAAAAATATAGGGCGGTTTTTGTCATTCCTGTTGGCGCGCTAAAAGTTTTGGGGGAGCAGGGTTGGGAGTTTTTTAGTGAGGAGCGCTTGTCTTCGGAGTTAGAGGGATTTTATGTTGAGTCTTTTCATCTAAAGAATAAAGAAAGCTACCTTGGCTTGAGGGCCTATGAGGGGGCGGGGGTGAAACTGTTGGTTGAAAGCGATTCTGAGCTTTGTACAGAATTCTTTTATTTTAGATTTTATGAAGGCTCTTTTTCTGACTTTCTTGAGGTTTTAAAAAAAGCTCAGGCTGTTGAAGTGAATGAGGTTTTCATTCCCGATGAATTTTAGATAAATTAGGAAATGGGACACTGTTTTAGGTGTTCGTTGGGTCCGGAGCACAAATTAGATCGTGAGCAGTAAATGATCTGGTGGGACGCACAATGCACGTGACGCAAAGCCGGTAGTGCTGTAGAAAAAATGATGGGGTGAGAATAAAAAAGGGGCGGATTTGAATGGTACTTACTTAACGACTAAGTAACTGAGTTGAAAGCAAAACATGAAAAATGGCTGGTCTTGGTCTATAGAAAAAGGGGACGGATTTATTTGATTTTTTTTGGTGGGCGCCAAGGCGCGGCAGTAAATGAACAGAAAATAAATCCGTCCCCTTTTGGACAAAATTAACGCCTTCATCTCAAGGGTTGTGAATCTTTACTCTGAGTTGCCAGTGTGTGTGTCTTGTAGTGGGGTTATTAGTCAGGTCGAACAGAAATTTCCCGGTGTGAAGGTTAACGTGACAACAGGTAAACGCTGATGATAAGTAGTATGCGAGAGATTTTTTCTGAATTGGAGCAGAAGGGGGGATCTCGGTGGAGAGTACTCTTGGTTGTAGTGAGGATGAGATTTTGGCTGTGGAGCGACATTTCAATTGTATACTCCCATTGGCTTATCGTGAGTTTTTGGTTGTCGCCGGGAAGTCTGCGGGAGAGTTATTCTGCGGTACAGATATATTTTACCCGAGAGTTCTTCAGCTTCAGTCTGAGGCAAAAGAGCTGCTTATTGAACTGGGTGCGCCAGATTTGTTGCCAAACAATGCAAAGGTTTTTTGCATGCATCAAGGTTATGAGATTAATTATTTTCTACCCGTATCTGATGATCCACCCGTGTTTCAGTATTTTGAAGGGCAGAGTGAAGTCCCGCAGCCATGGAAAAGTTTTTCAGAATTTCTTAGGCTCTCAGTAGAGGGGCATCTTGCACAGTGGCCAGATTTGAATTAAGTGTATAAACCAATCTTTTTTACTGACTTGACCAGCTACTCTTATCAGATAGCACCTTTTACTTTGGAAGGTGTAAAAAATGTGGGTTGGCTTGATTTTGATTCTGGGTTTCCGCAGGGTGATATGCCAAAATCAGTTTTTCAGAAATTGAAAAAACTTGCTGGTAGTAGCGGTGGTTTTCAGCCGCTTGTGGAGCCGATTCGGGAGCTGACTATTTGTCAGGTATGTGGTGTGCTTGAGTTGATTGGTTCTACTGGAAAGATATTGCCCAGCGCTGAGCTCTGGATTCCCTCGCATGAAACTATTTATGCAGCACCCATAATGATCCTGCACTTCATCGAGGTCCATAATTACCTTCCTCCCGCCGAGTTCATTGCCGCGGTAGAGGCATTAGATGAAAGTTTTCCCTTTGTCGCGGATGAAATATATAGAGAAAAGCTGAGGCTGAGTGAGTGGGGTAGACTATCAGGAGCCGAGAAAAGAAAATTTGCTGCCGCTTACAATAAACGAATGTCTGACAGTGAGTCATAATTAAAAAGTAGACACCTTCCGCCAGGGAGAAAATGGGGTAGTGGTTAGGGTTTGGTTGTCTTCCACGAGTTTCGCCGAGTCCGCGAAAAGGGGGGCACTTATGTTCTTGTGTTTGGTGGCTGTCTGTGGGGTTAAATAGCGAAAAGGAGCGAAAAGGAGACTTATTAGAGAAGGGGGCGGATTTGAATGACTCTTACTTAACGGCTAAGTGTCTGAGTTGAAAGCAAGAAATGAAAAAGGGCTGGTCTTGGTCTACGGTGATAGTTGCAAACACCACCAGAGAAAAGGGGGCGGATTTGAATGGCACTTACTTAACCTTCTTCGGATGTCCATTCTTCCTGACCTCGGTCCTTGCTGATCGGCGTGTTTTCATCAGCATGGGGTAAGGCTTGGGCCTTCGTTTTATTGCGCGCGGTTCAATCCTGCCAGGACGCTTTCCGACACGCTTCTGGGCAATCAGCTCGAGCAAATCCAACACCTTATCATCCTGTTCTTGAGCCCCGTAGTGCCTCAACGCGAGGCATAGCTGAAGGCTATGTTTGAAGCTCAGCTCGCGAGGCAGGCAGTCAGCTAACAGGGCCGATTGCGCCATGATCATCCGTATCAGGTTGTGCGCCAGCAAATAGATCCACAGCTTTTTGACGGCCATACCCGGTGTCTTACAGCTCAGTGTTTCAAGCCCCAACGTAGTCTTGAGGTTGCGCAGATCCAGCTCCACATGCCATCGGTCCTTGAACAGTGATTTGAGGGCCGCTTTGGGCACTTGCTGCGGACAACTCAAGGTGGTGACCAGGATTTTCCCGCCTGCCTTCAGTTCACGTACGGTCAGCGTTTCAGGGGCCTCTTCGTAATAGACCTGACTCATCCAGGACGGTTTTGTCTTGGGCTTTTTCAACTCAATCAAATGATTTTCCGACCCCAAGATCTTTCCCATCTGAAAGTCCGTGCTACGCCGTCGAGCTCCGTATTGTTCGAACACCCCGTCCACGCCTCGATGTTGCAGCTCACACAACAAAAAGTACGTCGCGTAATAGGCATCGCCCCGCACAATGTCACCTCGATCCAAGGTGTCGAGCATGGTTCTGAGCAGACTCTGCTGATGAGACTGTATTTCAGCACGTTTGGGGGCTTGTTCGGAGTTTCCTTAGCGGCACTGGCATCACACGCTGATGAAATTATTTCCGTTTTTTCAATGATGGCTCATTGCCTTTTGTCGAGCGCTGCCGATAACGGTTCGTTGGACTCATCAAAAAATGGAGATACACAATGTTCAAGCAGTTCACCTTCACCGCTTTGCTGGCACTGACCGCCCTTACCGCTGGCTGCGCTTCGGTAAAAATGGCTGACGACAACCAGGACGCTCAAGCCAAGACGTTTCAGGTCAGCCCCGACAAAGCCAACATCTACGTTTATCGCAACGAAAGCATGGGCGCCGGCGTGAAAATGCCCGTCGCGCTCAACGGTAAGCCAGTAGGGCAGACCGTTGCCAAGTCTTACCTGATGCTCTCTGTCCCGGCGGGCCAGCAGACGTTGGTGTCTTCGGCAGAAAACGATTCCGAGTTGAAACTTACGGCTGAAGCCGGCAAGAACTATTTTGTCTGGCAGGAAGTGAAAGTAGGTTTCATCAAGGCCCGCAACAACCTGCAAGTTGTCGACGACAAAACCGGCCGTGCCGGTGTCAGCGAAAGCAAGTTGATCCAGGCTCAGTAAGGTTCCGGTCGCTCCCGCGTGCAGTGCGGGAGCGATTCAATCAAGCGCTTATCCCGCCTCGCAGATGTAGCTCGGAAAAGGGGACGCATTTGATTGGCACTTAACTCTCTTCGGATGCCTGCTTTCCTGACATCCTCCGTTGCTGATCGACGTGTTTTCATCAGTATGGGGTAAGGCTTGGGTCTTCGCTTTAGCGCGCGCGGCTCAGTAGCGCTCAATCAATACGCGAAATGGACTGCCGAAAAAACTCATATTTCCCACGCGCTACAGGCGTGGGAGAATATTGCGTGCGCCAAACGCCAGGGCTACAGTTCGGCTGTCGCTGCAAATTCAGCGACGCGGGTTTTGCAGTCCGGTTTCGAAGAAGGCGCACAGCGCCGCGTATGCGGTATTTTTATGCTCGTGTTATGGCGAGTTGTGCGCAGGAGGCTTCGGCCTGCCGGTTCCTTCTTCCCGGTCTGCAAACCTGTGTACGGCTCGCCACCGTTCGTTTTGCAGCCTGAGATGACGAGCTTCATTCTTAAGAAGAAGGAGCGTCACCATGTCAAAGAAGATCACCCCCGATCCGCCGGCCGTTCGTAAAACCCTCAGTACCGCCGACAGAAGCCTGTACTTGCGCAAACTCTCCGATGAGCCTGAGCCGGTCCCGACCAATCCCCCTCGATTGCTCGACACCCTCGCGTTCACCTGCTCCAAACCCGTCACCCCCGAAGCCCCGTACAAACCCACGCTGTTCGCCATCCAACCGGGCGTCAATGCCCATCGATTGATTGAGGCCGTGAGCAAATAAATCTGCTCCCGTTTCTCCACTTAGAGAGATCAAGCATTTGGCTGCTTGATCTCTTTTTCGTTTAAGGGCGGCGCAAATCTTGTCGCCTTCCTTGTACCGGGCAATTCACGTACGCTTTGAAGATCGTTCGATCTCTGTATTAGACGCAATGACCATCGCGTACGACCCAGGCAAGACAGCCCGGGCAAGACTTATTGCAGACGAAGAATCATTCTAAGGGAACTAGAACATGTCATCCGCCAAGAGCGTCATCAGCAGCAATCGAGACGCCTGGAACGCCTCCGCCGATCACCACAGAACCAGCCGCGCCTGGACGACTCTCCTCGAATCTGTCGGCATGCCAGACTTTTCATGCCTGGATGCAACCCTGACCGAGCGCTTGCGTGAGGTCGGTATCGCCGGCAAGGACGTTATCCAACTGGGCTGCAACAACGGCCGCGAATCACTTTCGTTATTTGCCCTGGGCGCCCGAACCGTCGTGGGGCTGGACCAGGCCTCTGCCTTTCTGGACCAGGCACGCGAGCTGACCGCACGCTCTCCCCATACACCGACATTCGTCGAATCCGATGTGCATGAGTTACCAGCCGATCTTCACGAAAGTTTCGATATCGCCCTGATCACCATCGGCGTCCTGAACTGGATGCCAGACATCAAGGCGTTCTTCGTCCACGCAGCGAAGACGCTCAGGCCGGGCGGCACGCTGGTGATCTACGAAACCCATCCCTTTCTGGAGATGCTGGACCCCGAGTCTACCGACCCGTGGAGAATCTCCAGCTCCTACTTCCAGACCGGCCCAATCGTTGAAGACAAAACCATCGTCTACGAAGGCCAAGCCGAGGCCAACGGCATCAGTAGCTACTGGCATCCTCATACCCTGGCTGAAATCATCACCGGCGCGATCAGTGCCGGTTTGCGCATCAGTCATTTCTCGGAGTACCCGCACTCCAACCGGGAAGAGATCTATGACATCTATGAAGACGGCTATTGGGCTGTGCCAATGTGCTACACCCTGACGGGCATCAAGATGTAGCGAGGATGAAGCAACCGGTAGACAAGCAACACGCAACACTCCAATAAAAAACAAGGATCCGTTCATGACGTTCAATCTCCCCCGCACCGTATTGGCCACCACCCTCGGCCTGGCGCTCGCCTGCGGTTTCACCGCACCGGCCTGGAGCGCCGAACCCCATAAACAAATCCAGGCCGACGCCGAACAGTACAAGGCCGAAGCCCTGAAGTTGCTGGAACGCCTGGTCAATATCGATTCGGGTTCCGGCTACGAGCCGGGCCTGACCCAGGTACGCGATATCACCGTTGATGAGCTGAAAAAACTCGGCGCGACCATTGAACTGGTGCCCGACGCGCACGCCCGTAACAGCCACGTACTCGCTACCTTCAAGGGCACCGGCAAGGCCAAAATCCTGTTGATGGCGCATATGGACACGGTGTTCAAGGAAGGCTCGGCAAGCGAGCGTCCATTCCAGATCAAGGACGGTCGCGCCTACGGCCCTGGCGTAATGGATGACAAGGGCGGCATCGTCGCCGGGATCTATGCCCTCAAAGTGCTGAAGAACCAGAACTTCCAGGACTACGCGCAAATCACCTTCCTGCTCGACGCCAGCGAGGAAACCGGCTCGGAGATCGCCTCCGAACTGATCCGGAACACCGCCAAGGCCCACGACGTGACCCTGAACCTGGAACCCGGTCGTCCGGCCGATGGCCTGGTGGTCTGGCGCAAGGGCAGCGCCACCGCGGTGGTCGAGATCAAGGGCAAGGCCGCGCACGCCGGCGTGGCACCGGAGTTGGGACGCAACGCGGCCATGGAAGCAGCCCACCAGATCCTGCAACTGAGCAAGCTGGGCGATGAAGAGAAGAAGACCACCATCAACTTCACCTTGCTCAAGGCCGGGGACCGGATCAATGTGATCCCTGACCAGGCCACCGCCAAGGCCGATGTGCGGGCGGCATTGCCGGAGGAGTTCGATCGGATCGAGAAGGACCTGGCACGGGTTTCGGCCAACAAGCTGATTCCGGAAACCGAGGTCAAGACCAGCCTGTTGCGCGGTTTGCCGCCGATGCCGGAAACCGCCGAGTCGGATGCGCTGGTGACCATCGCCCAGGGGATCTACGGTGAACTGGGCCGCAAGCTGACTATCGAGGGCAGCGGCGGGGCGGCGGATGCCAGCCTGTCGGCGGGCGTGGGCACGCCGACGCTGGATGGCTTCGGGATTGTCGGCGGTAATATCCATACCCCCGAGGAATACGCCGAGGTGGAAAGCGTGTCGCCCCGGATCTATCTGCTGAGCCGCATGATCATGGAACTGGCCAAGCGCTAGGGCCTGGTTTTGTCAGATCGTTCCCGCAACGCCGGGAACGATCTGAGCGCAGGTTGCCCCCAACTTTGCATCAGCCCGCCTGGGTATAACGTTCGATAGTGGGCTGTTCTCGATGCTCCACCGTCTGCCTGAATACTCAGCCAGAGACGTGCAGTACTGATGCCAGCGCGCTCCAGTCTTACAGCAAGATCTGGGCTGATGGGGGCATGCCCATGAAGGAGCTCCGTTCAGTGGTAGTCCAAGTAGTTGACCAATTCGACGTCCGTTCCTACGAAACGGAAGATTACACGCCAGTTGGCGGTCACGGTGATTGGCCAGAATCCTGGCATTTCACCTTCTAGCGCGTGTAGCCTCCAACCAGGAAGGTTCACATCATCTGGAGTCTCTGCCCGGTTTAGCGCGAGCAATACGCCGGATAATCGCTTTGCCTGGTCCGGGCTGATACCGCTGGTTGAGCCGCTTTCGAAAAAAATCCGAAGGACTTTGCCTCAATCGACAAAGATGATCTTCGACACCAGGTCCGCGCTGTTCTTGGCCTGCATCTTTTTCATCAGGCGGGCACGGTGGACTTCCACGGTCCGATGGGAAATCGCCAGCTTGCGGGCTACTTCCTTGCAGGTCAGGCCGTTGACGATATGCATCGATATTTCCCGTTCCCGCGGCGTGAGGTCCACCGTGGCGTGGTGTGCCCGATCCAGGCGTTCGAAGTGCCAGACCATCAGCTTGAACGGATCGTCCGGAGTCAGGGTATAGCCCTGGGACCTGGCCCAGAACACCTCGCCGTTCTTGTGCTGCATAAAACGTTCGTCGGCGTAGGAGCCGCTCTTGCTGCGGCGCAGCCAACTGCGACTGCGATTGCCGATGGTCTTGTAGTCGGCCTGGGACGGGTAGATCAGCAGGGTCAACTGCCCCAGCAGCTCTTCGCGCGGGTAACCGAACAACTCCAGGAAGGCCTCGTTGCAATCGAGCATCAGGCGATTGCCGGTGATCAATTGCGCTGCGGGCGAGACCATGAAGGCCAGGCGCTGAAGGTCTTTCAGTTGTTGTGTGAAGACGGTCATTGGCATCCTGCCTCAAGGTAAGTCCGATACTGGCGATTTCCGGCCCGGAATCGCTACGTACCCAGGTAGGTAGTTGTACTAACTGGCGAGCGATACCGGCGATGCGCCATTGTAAGCAATGCCTGATCCATGCCAAGAAGAAAATCACCATGATTCATGATTGTGTCTCCATTGTTGCGGCCGGCCACTCGCGCTTTGGCCGGCTTGAAGGTTCCACCCTGGAAGATCTGATCGTTCAGGTGACCCGTCAGGCGCTGGCGGATGCCGCGATCTCGGCTTCGGAGATCGATGCGTTGTTCCTCGGGCATTTCAATTCGGGCCTGGTCCCGGACGGTTTTGCCAGCTCGTTGCTGCTGCAAGCCGACCCGGGGCTGCGCTTCAAACCCGCCACCCGCTGTGAAAACGCCTGTGCTTCGGGCTCGGCGGCGATCCAGGCGGGGATCAACGCGATTCTCTCGGGCTCCGCCGAGCTGGTGCTGGTAGTGGGCGCCGAGAAGATGACCGGCAACTCCACGGCCGAGGTCACCAAGGCCCTGGCCGGTGCGGGGTACCAGAACGATAGCGAGGAGGCGGGCTTGAGTTTTCCGCAACTGTTCGGCCTTGCCGCGCAGCAGTACCGCCAGCGTTACCACTGCCCCATGGCGTCCATGGCCGCCATCGCGTCCAAGAACCACGCCAATGCCATGGCCAATCCCCTGGCCCAGATGCATCGGGTGATGGATTTCGAACACTGCAACAACGTCTCCCGGAGCAATCCCTATGTCGCGCCGTCGCTGCGCCTGACCGATTGTTCGCTGATCAGCGACGGCGCGGCGGCCATTGTGCTGGCCTCGTCCCGGCGCGCGCAGCAGTTCCGCCGCGAGGTGCGGATCCGCTCGACCGCCCAGGTCAATGATCTTCTGCCGATCGCCCGCCGTGACATCCTCGCCTTCGAAGGGCCGCAGCGGGCGATCCACTCGGCCCTGCGCAGCGCCAGTGTGACCCTCGGCGACCTCGGCTTTGCCGAAGTCCATGACTGCTTTACCATCGCCGAGCTGCTGATCTACGAAGCCATGGGTCTGGCGCCCCGGGGCGAAGGGCATCGGGCCCTGGATGACGGCACCGTGCGCCCGGGTGGGCGGCTGCCGGTGAACCTGTCCGGCGGACTCAAGGCCAAGGGACACCCGGTGGGCGCGACCGGGGTCTCGATGCATGCCCTGGCATTTCGGCAACTGACCGGCGAACCGATTGGCCTCGCGGCCCAGAATCCCGAGTTCGGTCTGGTATTCAATATGGGTGGCATGGCGGTCGCCAACTACGCTTCGGTTCTTCAGGCACGCAGGAGCTGAGCATGAATATCGCCAACTGGCTGGAAGACACCGCCTTGCGTTGTCCGGAGCAACCCGCCTTGTTCGAGGGGCTGAGGCAAGTCGCCAACTATGGGGCCTTTGTGGCCCTGGTTCGGCACCGGGCCGCGTATCTGGTCAACGAGCACGGGATCGTCCCTGGTGATCGTGTCGCCCTGTTCATGCTGAACTGCTGTGAATACCTCGAGCTGCTCTACGCCATCTGGTGGGTCGGCGCCGTGGCGGTGCCGATCAACTGCAAGCTGCACCCTGTCGAGGTCAGCTGGATCGTCGAGAACGCCCAGGCCCGGCTGATTTTCACTGACGGTGGCGAGGTGTTCGCGCCCGATATCCCGCTGCCGGGTTGCCGAGAGCTGGATCGGGAAGACATGGGCGAGTTCGAGCCGGTGGCTTCGACGGCGCTGGATACCCCTTGTCTGCGTCATGCCGATGACCTGGCCTGGTTGTTCTACACCTCCGGCACCACCGGTCGATCCAAGGGCGTGATGCTGAGCCATGGCAACCTTATGGCCATGTCGCTGTGCTATCCGCTGGATGTGGACCCGGTCAGTGCCGAGGATGCCGTGGTCTATGCGGCGCCGATGTCCCATGGTGCCGGTCTCTACAACTTTATCCACGTGCGCCGTGGCGCGCGCCATGTGGTCCCTGAGTCCCGTGGCTTCAGGGCCGACGAGCTGTTCGGCCTGGCGAACTGGCTGGGCAATGTCAGTCTGTTCACGGCGCCCACCATGCTCAAGCGCATGGTCGAGCAGGCCCGCCGTCAAGGTTATAGCGGGGAGGGCATCAAGACGATTGTCTATGGTGGCGCTCCCATGTACCAGGCGGACCTGAAGGAGGCCCTCGTTACTTTCGGGCCACGACTGGTGCAGATCTATGGCCAGGGCGAGAGCCCGATGACCATCAGTGCCTTGTCCCGCCAGGTGATTGCCGATCGCAAACACCCCGAATGGGCGACGCTGACCGCGTCCGTGGGCCGCGCCCAGTCCTGCGTGGAAATCCGCATCCTCGATCCCGGGCACCGGCCGCTGCCGGTTGGTCAGATGGGCGAAATCGCCGTGCGCGGGCCCACCGTCATGCAAGGTTACTGGCGCAACGAGGCCGCAACGCGCCAGACCCTGGTGGAAGGCTGGCTGCTGACCGGTGACGTGGGCTTTGTCGACGAGGCCGGTTACCTGACGCTCACCGACCGCTCCAAGGATGTGATCATTTCCGGCGGCAGCAACATCTATCCCCGGGAAGTCGAGGAAGTGCTGGCACAGCACCCGGGGGTCTTTGAAGTCTGTGTGGTGGGCGAAACGGATGCACACTGGGGTGAATCGGTGGTAGCGTTCGTCGTCGCGCGCATCGCCGGGACGCTTGACGAGTCGTCGCTCAATGCCTGGTTCGTCGAGCGCATGGCCTCGTTCAAGAAGCCGAAGAAGTATGTCTTTCGCAGCGATCTGCCAAGAAACAGCTATGGCAAGGTCCTCAAGACCGAACTGCGCCTGTGGTTGAAGCACAGCGCCAATGACACCCTCGTTCCCTGAACAACCCTTTTACGGATAGCCATCAGACAGGAGTCCCTTCCATGGGAATGCAACACACAGACCCGGCCCGGCAACGACGCCGGGCGTTTATCGGTGCAACTTCCGGCCACCTGATCGAATGGTACGACTACGGCGTCTACGGCTTTCTCGCCGTCTATATCGGCCGGTCGTTCTTCGTCTCCGACGACCCCACCACCAGCCTGCTCGCCAGTTTCGCCGCCTTTGCCCTGAGCTTTTTCATCCGGCCGTTGGGCGGACTGTTCTTCGGCCCGCTGGCGGACAAGATCGGTCGACGCAAGACCCTGATCACGGTGCTGGTGATGATGGCCGGTTCCACCTGCCTGCTGGGGTTGTTGCCGACCTATGCAACCTTGGGGATTGCCGCGCCGATCCTGCTGGTGCTGATTCGTTGCGTGCAGGGTTTTTCCGCCGGCGGCGAGATCGGCACCATCACCAGCTTTATTTCCGAGTACGCGGGGCCAGGACGGCGAGGCTTTGCCACTTGCTGGCTGATGGTCACGGCGGTGCTTGGCCTGTTGCTCGGTGGCGCGGTGGCCAACGGCATGACCTGGACCCTGGGCGCAGAGCTGATGCAGGACTGGGGTTGGCGCATTCCCTTTTTGATGGCGGCGCCCCTGGGCCTGATCTCGATGTACATTCGCCTGAAGCTGGAAGACAGCCCCGAGTTTATCGCCTTGTTGCAGGCCGGGCAGACCTCGAAGGCGCCACTGCGGGAAGTCTGGCAGTGGAAACGGGCGATTGCCCTGGTGTTCTTTATCATCACCCTGCACAGCTCGATCTTCTACCTGGTACTGACCTTTGCCTCGACCTACATGTCGAGCATTCTCAAGTTCGACAGCGGCACGACCCTGCTCTACGTCTTTACCGCCAGCTTCTCGGCGGCCTTTGTGATGCCGTTCGGCGGGGCGTTCACCGACCGCTACGGGCGCAAGCCGTTTCTGCTGGTGGTGGGGACCCTGGCGACCCTGGCGATGTTCTGGCTGTTCAAGTCGGCGCCGACGGCCACGGCGGCCTCGTTTTTCTGGCCGCTGATGGCGGTGGCGATCCTGTTCGGGCTGTATGCCTCGTCGACCTACGCACTGATGAGCGAACTGCTGCCCACGCGCATCCGTTCCACCGGTATCGCGGTGGCGTACAACATTCCGGTGGCGGTATTCGGTGGCAGCGCGCCGCTGATTTCCACCTGGCTGATCAAGTTGACCGGGGACATTACTTCGCCCTGGTACTTCTATGTCGGCACGGGGGTGGTGTCGCTGATTGCGCTGGTGTTGTTGCGTCAGGGGGATTTTGTTGCCAGCACCGGTGCGGCCCAGACCCGCAAAGTGGTGCCGAGCGCCGCTGCACCGATGCCGGCCAGTTAATGAGATCTTGAGAACGCCACAACCTTGTAGGAGCAGGGCTTGCCCGCGAAGGCGTACTTGAGGCCGCCAAAAGCTTCGCGGGCAAGCCCTGCTCCTACAGGACCGTGTTCAGCCTTGATTGGGCACCGCTTCCCTGGGCGCCAGAATCAGGTCCCGCGCAGAATAGAAACCCTGCACCAACCGATTCTTGGCCCGGTACTCGCACAACACCAGCAGGGTCTCCGGGAGATGGGCGGCCGTTGAGCCGTGCTTGACCACCATTATCTTGCCGCCCGAGCGCAGGCGTACATGTGAACCAGGTTCGAATGTGCCCATCATCAGTGACCTCACAAGGTTACAAGGTTTTTTGTGTCCGCTGCGTCCAACCCCCACCGAGGGCCTTGTAGAGATTGACCTCGGCGGTCAGTTGCGACAGCCGATCGGTGATCAGGCTCTGCTGGGCGCTGAACAGTGAGCGCTGGGCATCGAGAAAGGTCAGGCTGTTGTCGACGCCGATACGATAGCGGCGTTCCGCCAGGCGGTAATACTCCTGGTTGGCCTGCACCAGATCGTTCTGTGCTTTCAATTGGTTCTTGTAGGTCTGGCGTGCCGCCAGGCCGTCGGAAACTTCCTGGAAGGCGGTCTGGATCGATTTCTCGTACTGCGAGACGCGGATGTCCTTCTGGATTTTCGAGTAATCCAGGCTCGCCTGCAGGCTGCCGGCGTTGAAAATCGGGATATTGATCTGCGGTTGAAACAGCCAGCCTCCCGAGCCGCCCTTGAACAGCCCGGACAGTTCATTGCTGGAAGTCCCGGCGTTGGCGGTCAGGGTGATGCTCGGGAAAAACGCCGCGCGGGCGGCCCCGATGCTGGCATTGGCCGACTGCAACTGATATTCGGCCTGGAGGATGTCCGGACGCCGTTGCAGCAGGTCCGAAGGCAGGCCGGCCGGTACTTCGGCGAGCCAGTCGGAGGCCAGTGGGCGGCTGGACGGGGTGTCCGCGACCGCGGTGCCCACCAGCAGGGTCAGGCTGTTGAGGTCCTGGGCGACCTGGCGCTGAAAGGCCGCCAGGCTGGTCCTGGCGCTTTCCACCGAGGTGCGCGACTGGGCCAGGGCCAGGGACGAGGTGGTGCCGACTTGCTGGCTGCGTTCGGTCAGGCGCAGGCTCTTCTCGTAGGAGCTGAGGGTGTCCTGGGTCAAGGCCAGCAGTTCCTGGTCGGCGCGCCAGGTCAGGTAGGCGTTGGCGACACTGGCCACCAGGCTCAACTGGGTGCTGCGCCGGGCTTCTTCGCTGGACAGATAGGTCAACGAGGCCTGGTCACTGAGGGCGCGGATGCGTCCGAACAGGTCCAGTTCATAGGAACTGATCCCCAGTGTTGCCGAATAGGTGCTGCTGGTCACCGCGCTGCCGGTTTGCGTGAGACTGGCCGGCAGGCGCTGGCGGGTGCCGCTGCCGTTGGCGCTGATCGCCGGGAACAGGTCGGCGCGCTGGATCTGGTATTGCGCCTGGTAGGCCTGGACATTGAGGGCCGCCACACGCAGGTCGCGATTGTTCAGCAGCGCGCTTTCGATCAGTTGTTGCAGCGTCGGATCGCGGAACAGCTCACGCCAGCCCACGTCCGCGGCCATCGTCCCGGAGAGAGCCGGGGCGTAGGCGGGTGTCTGCGGGTATTGTGCGGCGACCGGCGCGGCGGGGCGCTGGTAGTCCGGGATCAGCGAGCAGCCGCTCAGGGCAAAGGCCATGGCCACCCAGGGGCTCAGGGATTTGTTCATTATGCTCCTATCATCCACTTGGCCAACCCATGTCGCCCGCTGACACCCAGCTTGGCCGCGGAACGCTTGAGGTAGGTTTCGATGGAACTGTTCTTGACGCAGAGTTTTTCTGCGATCTCAGGTACGGTGCCGCCGGCCAGCAGCCCCAGGCAGACCTCTTTTTCCCGCACCGAGAGCGTGACCTCGCAAGCACTCAGACGCTCGTTGAACTCGCGCTGCAACTGCGTCTGTTCCAGGGCAACCAGGTTGCGTGGGCTTGACCCACTCGGGCTTTTTGCGCTGGATTGGCGATGGGCACGGGCATGTCGCTCCGTCAGGGGCAACAAGGTCTCGGAGAGGTATTTCAGAAAGGACAGCTCTTGCAGGGTGAAGTCGCGATCCACCCGTGGGCGGTGCAGCGAAATCACACAGCAACGATTGGCCTTGCGCGAAATCAGGCTGCACTGATGGGATGTGCCGAGGCAGTTATTGTCCTTCTCGTTTTTCATCCGGGCATTGAGGTGGATCAGCAGGGCGTCTTCCACTTCCAGCACGCGCTTGACCAAGGGATGGTCGTTGCGGTGCTTGGCATTGGTTGGGCAGACCGCTTGCATCTGCGGGCTCAACTCAAGACCGGCGTAGCCCAGCAACTGGACATCGACAACCGCCGATTGGGCGTCGTCGACGGTCCATTCGCTCAGTTCAACGCGGCTGACCGCCACCGAAGCGTTGATCAGTTGGTGCATGTTCGTCAGGAATGTTTCATTGCCGACGCTGGAAACCAGTTTCCCCAGCTCCAGGTAAATGTGGCTTTTCTCTACATCTTTGGCATTCGTCTGTTGGTTCATATGCTGATCCTGCATATCAGAAGTAGCTTGCAATCCTGTCGTCGGGGAGTACGAAGTCCGTCCGCCTCCCCGGGACGCTCAAACCATTTCTAGCCTTGATACCTGGAAGTTCAGGTATCACCCGTGAATCCCTTCACAAAAACGATTCAGTCAGTAGTGATAATTAAGCTCAGTTAAGTAGGAAAAGTCTGTAGTGGAAAACAGGGACATCCTACGCCGCGGAGCCGGCGCTGTTTAGTTGACGCTGACATTGTGAGAATGAAAAGCGCTCCTGTCTGAGATTCATGACACTTCACCTGCCTTCAGCGCCTGGGAAATCGCCTGGCCCAGCGCACTGACATAAGGGGCCTTGACCAGTGTGTTGTGGGTTCCGGGCAGCGCTGTGACGCTTGGCGGGGTCCCGAGCAACGCCCCCCAGCCCAGCAGCGGGTCGCTGCGTTCCTGCCCGCTGGCGGTAAACAGCGTGACCTTGAGCGGGGTGGCCGGGCTGACATAGGCGCCGACGGCCAGGCGCGTCGCATAGGCCACCGCGAGGTGGCTGCGCAACAAGCCGGCATCGACGTCCTGGGGCAGCTCCTCCGGCAGCAGCCGGTGGCTCATGCACAGGGCCAGCATCGCCTCGATGGCTTCTTCTTGGGCCAGCTCGGTCAGTTGTCGGCGCACATCCGGGTCGACCTGCCCGGGCAGCCAGGCCATCAGGAATTGCCCTTCGCTCAAGGACTCCGGCGCGGCCTGTTCAGGGCGGGCCGAGGCGTCGATGATGCCGAGGAACTCCAACTGCTCGCCGCCGGCTTGCAGCTGACGGGCCATTTCATAGGCGATCAGGCCGCCGGCCGACCAGCCGGCGAGGCGGTAAGGCCCTTGTGGCTGGACCTGGCGAATCGCCGCCAGGTAACGCGCGGCCATGGCCGGCACTTCGAACAAGGGTGTTTCGCCGGCGACCAGGCCACTGGCGGCCAGGCCGTAGAGCGGCACCTGTGGGTCGAGCACCGGGGCCAGGTCGCGGACATATTGCACTTCGCCGCCCAGGGGGTGGACCAGGAACAGCGGCCGTTGCGAGCCGGTACGGCGTACCGGCACCAGATTGCTGTGCTGACCGGGGCGCGTCTGGCCGTCCAGGGTCCGGGCGAAACCGGCGATGGTCGGTTCGACGAACAGATCGCGCACGGCAATCGGCTTGCCGAGCACCTTGCGCAAGCGCGAGGCCATCTGCACCGCCATCAGCGAAATACCGCCGAGGCTGAAGAAGTCGTCATGCCGGCTGACGTTCTCCAGCTTGAACAGGTCCTTCCAGAGGTTGGCGATGGCGATTTCGGTATCGCCCTGGGGCGCTTCGTAAGGCAGAGCCTCGGACGGCTGTGCTTCAGCGGCGGCGGGGACTGCCTCGGCATGGGCCGCACGCGGTAGTGTCGGGGTGTTCTCCAGCACCTGGCCGATCGTCTGCTGCGCGCCGGCCACCAGGTTTTCCAGGACCTTGGCAAACAACCCGGCGATGGCCTCCACCGTCGCGGTGTCGAACAGGTCGCTGGCGTATTGCAGGCTGCCGCCGATGTGATCGGCGGTGTCCACCAGCGACAACGACAGGTCGAACTGAGTGGTGCGGTGCGCGCTGTCCAGGGACTCGACCTGCAGGCCGGGCAGTTGCAGCGGTGCCGGCGGGGTGTTGTCCAGGCTCAGCATCACCTGGAACAACGGGCTGTGGCTCATGCTGCGGGTCGGCTGCAAGGCACTGACCACCTGCTCGAACGGCAGGTCCTGATGGCTGTAGGCCGCCAGTGTCAGGTCCTTGATCCGCACGAGCAGCTCGGCGACACGGGTGTCGGCTCCGCCCGCAACGCGCAGCGCCAGGGTGTTGGCAAAGAAACCGATCAACGGCTCCAGTTCCGGACGTTGACGGTTGGCCACCGGGGTACCGACCACCACATCGTTCTGGCCACTCAGATGACTCATCAGCACCGACCAGCCGGCCAGCAGGACCATGAACAGCGTGCTGCCCTGGGCCTGGCTGAAGGCGCGCAGGTCGGCGCTCAAGGCCGGCGAGAAGGCGCAGTTGACGATCCCACCGGCATAACTCTGGATGGCCGGGCGCGGACGATCCAGGGGCAGGTTCAGCAGGCTCGGCGCACCTTCCAGATGCTGGCGCCAGAAGTCGACCTGGGCTTGCAGCGCCGGGCCGTCGAGGGACTGGCGCTGCCAGGCGGCGTAGTCCACGTATTGCAGGGCCAGGGCCGGCAACGGGTCCTTGTGGCCTTGGCTGAACGCGGTGTACAGCACGCTCACCTCATGGGCCAGGACACTGTTGGACCAGCCGTCGGAGACGATGTGATGCAGGGTGATCAACAGCACGTGCTCTTCGTCGGCCATTTGCAGCAGCAAACCACGCAGCAATGGCCCCTGGCTCAGGTCGAACAACTGTGTCGCACTGTCCTGACCGAGGCGGGCCAGGGTCGCCGCGCGTTCATCACTCGGCAATTCGCGCAGGTCCTCTTGTGCCAGCGGGAAGCGGGTATCGGCCGGAGCGATTTTCTGCAGCGGTTCGCCGTCCACCAGTTCAAAGCGCGTGCGCAGGGTTTCGTGGCGTGCCACCAGGCGATCCAGGGTGGCGTGCAAGGCGGCCTTGTCCAGCGTGCCGGTCAGGCGCAATGCCGTCGGCAAGTGGTAGGCGGCGCCGGCGGCGTGATCCAGGTGATCGAGGAACCACAGGCGTTGCTGGGAGAACGACAACGGCAGGCGGCCCGAGCGGTTGGCCAGGGGAATCGATTGCGCTTCGCTCGGTGCCGAGGCGTTGACCAGTGAGGCCAGGCCCCGCACGGTCGGTGCGTCGAACAGCTCGCGCAGGGTGATTCGCGCGCCGAGCTTGCGCCGCAGCCGCGAGAGCAACTGCACGGCCAGCAGCGAATGGCCGCCCAGTTCGAGGAAACCGTCGTTGCGCCCGACCTGATCCAGGTGCAGCAAGCCTTTCCAGATCTCGGCGATGGCCAGTTCGGTATCGCCTTGCGGCGCCTCGTAGGCCTTGCTGGCCAGGGCGTCCTGGCCGGGGGCGGGCAGGGCGCGGCGGTCGAGCTTGCCGTTGGCGGTCAGCGGCAGGGCGTCCAGATGGACGAAGGCGCTCGGCACCATGTACTCGGGCAGGTGCTTGAGCAGCTCGCTGCGCAGGTGTTCGGCCGGAACCGGCTCGCCACAGACATAGGCGACCAGGCGCTGGTTCTCCGAATCACCCTGGCTGTCGTCGCGGGAGATGACGATCGCTTCGCGCAGACCCGGGACGGCCAGCAGGGCGTTTTCGATTTCACCCAGCTCGATACGGAAACCGCGGATCTTCACCTGGAAGTCGTTACGGCCCAGGTACTCCAGGGTGCCGTCGGCCAGCCAGCGGCCGAGGTCGCCGGTTTTGTAGAGGCGGGCATTCGGGACGTCGGAGAAACGGTCGGCGATAAAACGTTCCGCGCTCAGTTCGTCGCGGTTGAGGTAACCACGGGCCACACCGGCACCGCCGATATGGATTTCCCCGGCCACGCCCAGTGGTGCGGGTTCGCCACGGGCATCGAGGACATGCACCTGGACGTTGGCAATCGGCCGGCCGATGCTCGGTTTTTCACCGAGATCACGGATCAGGTCGATGGTGGCGTCCACCGTGCACTCGGTCGGGCCGTACATGTTGTAGAAGCGGATGGTCGGGCAGTTGCGCAGCTTTTCCCAGGTGCTGGCGTTGATCGCTTCGCCACCCAGCAGCACGCTGATCGGCTGGTAGCTGCTGCGTTCCAGCAGGCCGGCGGAGAGCAGGGTATCGAGCTGCGACGGGGTCGAGTCGAAGGCATGCACCTGATGGGCTTCGAGGAAGTCCAGCAGTTCGCTGCCGCTGGCGCGGATCAGTTGCGGGATGATCACCAGCTTGTGGCCGGAGAACAGCTGCGAGATACCCTTGATCGACATGTCGAAGAAGAAGCCGGCGTTAAGCGCCACGGTCGCTGGCGTCGGGCAATGCTGGTGGGTGGTGCGGGTCAGCACGTTCCAGAAGTTGAACACCGAGCGGTGCTCGACCATCACGCCCTTGGACTGGCCGGTGGAACCGGAGGTGTAGATCACGTAGGCCAGGTTTTCTGGCGTCAGGCCCGGAACCACTGGGTTGGCGTCGAAAGCCTCATCATCGGCGGCACGCAGTGATTCGGCGGTGTCGAGCAGCACCAGCGGCGTGTCGCCAGCCGGCAGGGTGAGCGCCGTTTGGGTCAACAAGGCGCGTGGCTGGCTGTCCTGCAGCATGAAAGCCATGCGGTCGGCGGGGTGGGCCGGGTCGATAGGCACATAGGCCGCACCGGCCTTGAGCACACCTAGCAGACCGACAATCATGTCCAGGCTGCGTTCGGCGCAGATGGCCACGCGTTCGTCGGGTTGTACACCAAGGGCCAGCAGTTGCCGGGCCAGATGGTTGGCGCGGCGGTTGAGCTGGCGATAGCTCAGTTGCCGGCCTTCACAGACCAGGGCCACGGCCTCGGGGTTAGCGCGGACCTGGGTTTCGAACAGGGCATGGATCGGCTCTGCGGGGGCAAACGCGGTAGCGGTGTTGTTGAAGCTGTTGAGCAGCAGTTGCCGCTCGGCTTCGGGCACGACGTCCAGGCTGCTGGCCAGACGTGCCGGGTCTTGCTCAAGCGCCTCGACCAGCTCGGCAACGGCCTGACCAAGATAGGCGGCGATGCGGTGCGGGTCGATACCACTGATGGATTGCGCGGTCAGGGAGAAACCGCTGGCCACGTTCGCTACGGCAATCTCGATCGGGTAGTTGGTGCGGGTTTCAGAGGCGATGAAGTGGATACCTTCATGCTCGCCCATGTCCTCGACGTTCTCCCCGGAGGCATTCACCAGGTCGCCGTGACGGCAGTTGAGGATCACCGTGAACAACGGCAACGACGCATCCACCGCACTGCAACGCTGGGCCAGGGCCAACGGCGCCTGCTCGTGGGTCAGGAGTTCACTGAGCTGCTGGTAGGCGTCCTGGACGATATCGCCCACGCTGTGGTGTTGCAGGCGAATACGCATCGGCAGGGTGTTGATAAACATTCCCAGCGCATGGTCGGCACCGGTGGTGCCCTGGGAGCGCCCGGACAACACGGTACCGAAGATCCCGTCGTCGCGCCCGCTGGTGGCCGCGACCACCAGGCCCCAGGCCGCATGGAACAGCACCGAGGTCGGTACGCCCTGGGCGCGCGCGGTGCGATAGACCCGGGCACTGAGATCTTCGCTCAAGTGCTGCACCGCACGCTGGATCCCGGCGCCGTTGCCGCGAACATCGAGCACGCCATAAGGCGCGGTGGTGGCATCGACATCGGCCAGCAGGCGGCGGAAGTAGGCCTCATGCTCGGCTTGGGAAACGCTGGCGGCCTGGGCGATGAAATTGCGGTAGGGCTGCGACGGCGGCAGGCTGTCGGCCTGGCCGGCCAGCACCGCCTGGATCTCCAGCATGATCAGGCGCAAGGTGACGTTGTCGCTGACCAGGTGGTGGTCGAGCAATGCCAGCAGCCACTGTTCGCGCCGGGCATCGTAGGTGATATGCGCGGCGATCAGCGGTGCCTGTTGCAGATCCAGACGCAGATGATGGGTGTCGGTACGCTGGCGTAACGTCTCCAGGGCGTCTTCACCGGGTGCTGTCTCCAGGTTGATCACCGGCAGTTGGGCCCGGCGATGAACCACCTGCACCGGTTGCGGCAGGCCGTGCCAGCGCAGGGCGGTGCGCAGGATGTCATGGCGGTTGATCACCACCTGCACGGCGGCGAGGAAGTTGTCCAGCAGCGTGCGAGTGGTAAAGGTCACCACGGTGCGCATCAGGTAGGCGTCGCCTTCGGACTGCAACAGGTGGTGGAAGAGGATGCCTTCCTGCAAGGACGACAGCGGGTAGATGTCCTGCACGTTGGCGGCGCCGCCCGGAACATCGGCGACGATTTGTTCGATCTCCTGCGGGCTCAGCGTCACCAGCGGCAGCATCTGCGGGGTCAGCGCGGTGCAATCGGCCGGGATCAGGTTGGCCGGGACCACCCGTTCGGCACGGCTGCCGCCGGCGAGGACGGTGGCCATGGCCTGCAGGGTTGGCGCCGAGAACACGGTGCGCACATCCAGTTGCAGACCGGCCTGGCGCAAGCGTTCGATCAGGCTGATCACCAGGAAGGAGTGACCGCCGAGTTCGAAGAAGTGATCCTGGCGACCGACCCGCTCAACGCCGAGCAATTCCTGCCAGGCAGCGGCCAGGGTGGTTTCGATCGCCCCCAGCGGTGCTTCGTAGCGGCGGCTGACGGCGGCGGACAGGTCCGGTGCCGGCAGGGCCGTACGGTCGAGCTTGCCGTTGGTGGTCAACGGCCAGGCCGCGAGGGTCACGAAGGCGCTCGGCAGCATATGTTCGGCCAGCACGCTGGCCAGTTGGCCGCGCAGGGCCGAGGACTCGGGAACGCTGCCGTCTTCGGCGATCAGGTAGGCCACCAGGCGTTTGTCGCCGGGTTGGTCCTCACGGACGATCACCAGGGCTTCGCGGACTTCGGCACAGGCCAGCAGTTGCGCCTCGATTTCACCCAGTTCGATACGGAAACCGCGGATCTTGATCTGCGAGTCGTTGCGGCCGACGTAGACCACGCCGCCATCAGTGCGGTAACGGGCGACGTCGCCGGTGCGATACAGGCGGGCACCCGGCACATCGGAGTAAGGGTCGGCGATAAAGCGTTCGGCGTTCAGCGCGTCACGGTTCAGGTAATGCCGGGCGACCCCGGCGCCACCGATATAGATCTCGCCATTGACGCCCACCGGCACCGGTTGCTGGTAGTCATCGAGGATGCGCAGGCACAGGTCCGGCAGCGCCGGGCCGATCAGGCTCGGTGCGGCGGTGTCGATCTCGGCCTGGCTGACCGGGTAGTAGGTGGCGTGCACGGTGATCTCGGTGATGCCGTACATGTTCACCAGGCGGGTGCGCGATAGCGGGGTACTCGCGGTCCACGGCCGCAGGCTGCGAAAGTCCAGGGCCTCGCCGCCGAAGATGACTTCGCGCAGGCTGTGTTCTGCCTCGCTGCGGCCGCGCGCCTCGATAAACTGGCGGAAGGCGCTCGGCGTCTGGTTCAGCACGCTGACCTGCTGCTGGCAGACCAGGGCATAGAAGTCATCCGGCGAACGGGCCACGTCGCTCGGCACGATCACCAGCTTGCCGCCGTAACTCAGGGCGCCCCAGATTTCCCAGACCGAGAAGTCGAAGGCGAAGGAGTGGAACAGCGTCCAGGTGTCGCTGTGGTCGAAGTCGAACAACTCGGCGGTGGTGTCGAACAGCCGCGCGACATTGCCGTGTTCCACCAGCACGCCCTTGGGCAAACCGGTGGAACCCGAGGTGTAGATGACGTAGGCCAGGTGCTGCGGCGCCAGGCCCAGTTCGTCGGCCTGCGGGTTGAGGTCCAGGTTGCTGTCAGCGGCGGCGTCTTCGCGGTTCAACTCGTCGAGTTTCAGCACCGGCACGTTATGCGCCAGCAGGGCATCGAGGCAGGCCGTCTGTGCGAGCAACGCCACCGGTGCGCTGTCGTCCAGCAGGTAGGCGAGGCGTTCGGCCGGGTAGGCCGGGTCCAGCGGCACGTAGGCGGCACCGGCCTTGAGCACGGCCAGCACTGCGCAGAGCATGTCGACGCCGCGCAGGGAGAGGATCGCCACCCGATCATCCGGGCGCACCCCCTGGGCGAGCAGGGCGCGGGCAATGCCGTTGGCGCGGCGGTTGAGGGCCTGGTAGCTCAGGCTCTGCTCGCCGAAGACCAGGGCGGTGCGCTGCGGGTGATTGGCCGCCTGGGTTTCGAAACGCTGGTGAATCAGTTGCTCGACAGCGAATGTCGCTTTCGGCGGTAGCAGCGCCGGCGAGGCCTGGCGTTGCGCGGGGGTGAGCAATGGCAGGCCGAGTACCGGTTGCGCAACATCTTCGATCATCGCTTCCAGCAGGATCTGGAAGTGCTGGGCGAAGCGTTCGACGGTGGCGCGGTCGAACAGGTCGCTGGCGTACTCGATCACCCCGGCCAGGGTACCGTTGCTGCTGCCGAGGGTCAGCATCAGGTCGAATTGCGCGGTTTCATGGGCCTGGGCCACGGGCACCAGGCTCAGGCCCGGCAGGCTCAGTTCGACGCCAGCCGGGGTATTGTCCAGCGACAGGGCGACCTGGCACAACGGGTTGTGGCTCAGGGAGCGTGGCGGCTGCAAGGCCTCGATCACTTGCTCGAACGGAATGTCCTGGTGTTCGTGGGCCGCCAGGGTGGTCTGGCGGACCTGCTCCAGCAGTTGCGCCACGCTCGGGTCCTGCCCGAGGTCGACGCGCAGGGCCAGGGTGTTGACGAAGAAACCGATCAGGTTTTCGGTTTCGGTCCGGCCGCGGTTGGCGGTCGGTACGCCGATCACCACGTCGCGCTCGTTGCCCAGGCGTGCCATCAGCACCGACCAGGCACTGAGCAGGCCCATGAACAGGGTGATGTTGTGGGCCTGGCAGAAGCGCTCCAGGCGTTGGTACAGCGCCGCATCGATCTGTACCGGTACGTCGCCGCCACGGTAGCTCTGCACTGCGGGGCGTGGCCGGTCGGTGGGCAGGGACAGCAGCGCCGGGGCGCCGCCCAGGTGCCCACGCCAGAATTCGGCCTGTTCGGCCAGGCGCTCGCCGGTGAAGGTGCGGCGCTGCCACGCGGCGTAGTCGGCATACTGGATCGACAGGATCGGCAGCGGGTCTTCCTGCTGCTGGTTGAAGGCCTGGTAAAGGGCGGCGAACTCCTTGACCAGCACCCCCACCGACCAACCGTCGGAGATGATGTGGTGCTGGGTGATCAGCAGGATGTGTTCGTCATCCGCGAGGCGCAGCAGGCGCCCGCGAATCAGCGGACCCTGGCGCAGGTCGAAGGGCGCCGTGGCTTCGCTGTTGCCAGTGCGCGAGGCGCTGAGGCTGGCCTGCTCGTAGGACAGCGTGCGCAAGTCCTGCTCGGCCAGGGCGAAACCGCAGTCCGCCGGGGCGATAATCTGCACCGGCTGTTCGCCGTGGCGTTCGAAGGTGGTGCGCAGGCTTTCGTGACGCGCCACCAGGCGGTCGAGGGCGGCCTTGAGTGCGACGTGGTCGAGATTGCCGCGCAACAGCAGCGACATCGGCATGTGATAGGCACTGCTGGCGCCGGGATCGAGCTGGTCGAGGAACCACAGGCGTTGCTGGGAGAACGACAGCGCCAAGGGCGCGCTGCGCTCGACCGGCTCGATGCTGTCGGTCCCGGTCGCTTGCAGGCCGCCGACCACCCGCGCCAGTTCGGCCACGGTGGGGTGGCTGAACAGCTGGCGCAGCATCATCTCGCCGCCCAGTTGCTGACGTACCCGGGAAACCAGTTGCGCGGCCAGCAGGGAGTGGCCGCCGAGTTCGAAGAAGCCGTCATGCCGGCCCACGCGTTCCAGGCCCAGCAGTTCCTGGAATATCTGCGCCAGGGCCAGTTCGGTGGCGCCTTGCGGTGCGGTGTAGCCGCGCTCGGACATGGCATCCAGGTCCGGCGCCGGCAGCGCGTCCTGGTCCAGCTTGCCGTTGCCGGTCAGCGGGTAGGCCGCCAGGCTGACAAAGGCGCTGGGGATCATATAGTCCGGCAGGGTGGCGCCCAGTTGTTTGCGCAAGGCCGCGATTTCCAGGCGGACCGACGGCTTGGCGATCAGGTAGGCAATCAGGCGCTTGCCCTGGCCCACGTCATCGCGAGCCAGGACCCGGGCTTCGCGCACGCCGTCACAGGCCAGCAGCTTGGCCTCGATTTCCCCCAGCTCGATACGGAAACCGCGAATCTTCACCTGGGCGTCCATCCGACCCAGGTGAATGATCTCGCCGTTGTCCAGCAATTTGCCCAGGTCCCCGGAGCGATACAGGCGCTCACCGGGACGCAGAGGGTCGGCGATAAAACGTTCGGCGGTCAGCTGCTCACGGTTCAGGTAACCGCGACCGACCCCCAGGCCGCCGACACAGATTTCCCCGGCCACGCCGATGGGCAGCAGGCGCTGCTGGGCGTCGAGGACATAGGCCACGGTGGTCGGGATCGGCCGGCCGACATTGGAGATACCGGCAGCGATATCCGCCGCCGCGATGGCCTTGTAGGTCACGTGCACGCAGGTTTCGGTGATGCCGTACATGTTTACCAGCGCCACATGGGCGAAGGCTTGATGGAAGGCGTCGAGCTTGCCCAGCTCCAGGCTTTCACCGCCGAAGATCACATAACGCAGGTGTTCCAGGCGCACATCGCTGCGGGCCAGGGCGGCGCCGCTGAGCTGCAGGAAGGCCGACGGGGTCTGGTTGAGCACCGTCACCTGTTCGCGTTCGAGGAAACCCAGCAGCTCCGCCGGATCGCGGCGCAGGGCTTCGGGGACCAGGGTCAGGCGGCCACCATGGAGCAGGGCGCCGTACATCTCCCAGACCGAGAAGTCGAAGGCGTTGGAGTGGAACAGCGACCAGACATCCTCGGCGTTGAAGGCGAATTCCGAGCGATTGTTGTGCATCAGCCGCACGACGTTGCGGTGTTCCAGCAGCGCACCCTTGGGTTCGCCGGTGGAGCCCGAGGTGTAGATCACATAGCAGAGATGATCCGGGGCGTTGAGGTTGGGCAGGTTGGCCGAATCCCGGGCGTTGTGGGGCGCCGCATGGGTCGATTCGGGCGCGAAGACTTCAATGCCGAGCGCCAGCAGCGCGGGGCTGATGTCCTGGCCGGCGATGGCCTTGCTGGCACCGCTGTCGCGCAACACATAGGCGATACGTTCAGCCGGCGAAGCGGGATCGATCGGCACATAGGCGGCGCCGGCCTTGAGCACCGCCAGGGTGGCGATGATCATCGCCAGCGAGCGCTCCAGGGCAATGGCCACCAGTTCCTGCGGTTGCACGCCCGCGTCGCGCAGACTGTGGGCCAGGCGGTTGGCCTGTTCGTTGAGTTGGCGATAGCTCAGGCGTTCCTCGCCGAGGTTGACGGCGATATTGTCCGGGGTCAGGCGTGCCTGTTCCTCGAAGATCTGGTGCAGGGTCAGGCTGTCGGGCCAGGCGGCTTCGGTATTGTTGAAGTCGAGGACCTGCCGCTGGCGCTCGGCCGCATCCAGCAGGGCGACGTCGTCGACACGCTGTTGCGGGGTGTCGACAAAGGCCTGCAACAGGCGCACGTAGTGACGCATCAGTTGCTGGATAAATTCAGGGTCGAAGAAGTCGGCGTTGTAGGCCAGGTGACCATTCCAGTGTTGCTCGCCGGCACTGATCAACAGGTGCAGGTCGTTCTTGCCGTAGCCCAGGTTGGTTTCCAGGCTGTTGATCGCGAGCCCGGCGATCAGGGTGCGGCTGTCGCTGACGGACTGGAAGTTGAACAGCACGTCGAACAGCGCGGTGCGGCTCATGTCCTTGGCTGGATTGAGGGCCAGCACCAACTGGTCGAACTGCATGTGGCGATGACGACGGGCGTCGGCCAGGGTGCCGGCAGTCTGTTCCAGCAGGGTTTGCAGGGTGGTGTCGCTATCGCAGGTGCCGCGGATCACCAGCAGGTTGTCGAGCGGGCCGACCACGTCTTGCAGGGCCGGTTCGCGGCAGGCTGCCGTAGTGCCGATGACCAATTCATCGTGCCCGGCATAGCGCCGCAGCAGGGCGGTGAAGGCGCTCAGCGCCAGGCTGTCGGTACTGACGCCGACTTCCCGGGCCAGCTCGCCGAGGCGCTTGACCAGCGCCGCCTCGATAACGAACTCATGGGTGGCTTCGCTGAAGACATGCACCGCCGCCCGTGGGCGGTTGAGTGGCAGCTCCAGAGCTTGCAGCTTGCCGCGCAGTTGATAGCTCCAGTAGGCCCGCAGGTTTTCGCGCACGGCGGCCGGCAACTGGCGCTGCCAGGCGGCGAAGTCGCCGTAACCCAGGGACAGCGCCGGCAGCGTGGCTTCGCGCTCGGCGCAGGCGGCTTCATAGAGGGCCAGCAGGTCGCGCTTGATCAGTTGCATCGACGTGCGGTCGGCCAGCAAGTGGTGCACGGCCAGGGCCAGCACGGCATTTTTCTCGTCCGCGCGAATCAGGCTGGCACGCACCAGGCTGCCGCCGTTCATGTCCAGGGGACGGCGGGTTTCGGCCAGGGCCAGGGCCGTCAGGTTGCCCGGAGTACCCTGGAGCTGTTCCAGCACCAGGCTCGCCGGGCCGTCAAAGCTCTGCCAGGCGCTGGCACCGTCGGAATGCACCCGGCAGCGCAGGATGGCGTGGCGGGCCAGCAGCCCGTCGAGGGCGGTTTGCAGGGCCGGGACCTGCAGTTCGCCGAAGATCTCCAGCAGCAGCGCGACGTTGTGATAGACCGGGTTGGCCTCGTACAGGTAGCCGGTTTCGAAGGTGTCGACGAACCAGACCCGTTCCTGGTGATAAGACAGCGGCAGCCGTGCCGGGACTGGCACCAGCGCGCTGACCTCGGGTAGCGCCAGGGCGGCGTCCAATTCCAGGGCGCCGAGTCGGGTTTGCGGGGCTTCGGTGAAGCACTGCAGCAGGCGTTCGAAGCGCGCCGCCAGGCGTTCGACGGTACTGGCGTCGAACAGGGCGGTGGAATACGACAGGCTGCAGGACAGGCTCGCGCCGCCTTCGTCGATATGTAACGACAGGTCGTGCTGGGTGTTGTCCTTGTGCGACGGCAGGAACTCCAGGTTCAATCCCGGCAATTGCAACTGCCCGCCGGCACCGCCGGCGTTGGTGTAGAGCATGGTCTGGAACACCGGACTGTAGCTGGCGCTGCGAGGTGGCTTGAGGGCCTCGACCACTTGCTCGAACGGGGTGTCCTGGCGGCTGGCGGACTCCAGCAGCAGCTCCTTGACCTGTTGCAGCACCTGGTCGAGGGTCGGGTTGGCGTCCAGGCGCACCCGCAGGGCCAGGGTGTTGACGAAGAAACCGATCAACGCCTGCACGTCCTGGCGGTCGCGGTTGGCGGTCACGGTGCCGATCACCACGTCCTGCTGGCCACTGATCCGGGCCAGCAGGACCGCCCAGGCGGCCATCAGGGTCATGAACGGGGTCGCGGCACGGGACTGGGCGAAGCGGGTGATGGCCGCGGACAGGGCCACGGGCAAATCGAAGCTCAGGGTCTCGCCACGGTAGCTCTGCACCGCCGGACGTGGCCGGTCGGTGGGTAACGCAAGCAAGGCCGGGGCGCCGGCCAGGTGACTGCGCCAGAACTCGACGTGCTGGCTCAGGCGTTCGCCTTCCAGGTGCCGGCGTTGCCAGGCCGCGTAGTCGGCGTATTGCAGGGCCAGGGCCGGCAGGGGATCGGCCTGGCCGGTGCTGAAGGCCTGGTACAGCGCGGCGAACTCCTTGACCAGCACCCCGATGGACCAGCCGTCGGAGATGATGTGGTGCTGGGTGATCAGCAGGCGGTGTTCATCGTCGGCCAGGCGCAGCAGGCTGCCACGGATCAGCGGCCCGTTCAGCAGGTCGAAGGGCGCCGTGGCTTCGCGTTCGCTCAACCGGGCGGCCTGTTCTGCCGCCAGCTCGACGGACAGGTGGCGCAGATCGTGCTCCGCCAGGCTGAAGCCGCAGTTGGCCGGCGCGATGATTTGCACCGGCTGCTCGCCGTCACGGCGGAAGGTGGTACGCAGGCTTTCATGGCGGGCCACCAGTTGATCGAGGGCGGCCTTCAGTGCGTTGTGGTCAAGGCTGCCGCGCAGCACCAGTGCTGCCGGCATGTGGTAGGCGGCGCTGGCCGTCGGGTCCAGCTGATCGAGGAACCACAGGCGTTGCTGGGCGAACGACAGCGCCAACGGACCGTCGCGGTCCACGGCAACCATGTCGTCCGAGGTGGTATCGACGGTCCGCGTGGCGCCGCGCTGCTTGAGCAGGCGCAGCATGGCGGCACGTTTCAACTGGTCGAGACTATCGTTATGTGAGTTCAATTTATCAAGCATCCTTGGAGACGATAGCGAGCAGTTCGCTTTCAGACAGCGAAGCCATTTCTTGTTGCAGGTCCAGCAGTTCGTCCGACTCGTACTGCGCCAGTTGCAGGGTGGTGACCAGGTCGGCCAGGGCCTGCAGCGACGGGTGTTCGAACAGGCCCCTCAGGGGCACTTCGACACCGAAGGTCTCGCGGGCCCGGAGGGTGACCTGCACGGCCAGCAACGAATGACCGCCGAGTTCGAAGAAGTCGTCATGCCGGCCGATGCGTTCGAGGCCCAGCAGGTCGGCCCAGATCGCCGCCAGCAGGGTTTCGGTCTCATCGTTGGGCGCTTCGTACTCGCGGTGGGCGAAGTCTTCGGCGGCAGGGACCGGCAGGGCGCGACGGTCGAGCTTGCCGTTGGGGCTCAGCGGCAGTTGCTCGACCAGCACGAAGGCTGACGGCACCATGTAGTCCGGCAGTTGCGAGCTGAGGTAAGGCCGCAATGTATGGCTGGCATTGCGTCCGGCCAGGTGCGGCTCGACGCTCAGATAGGCCACCAGACGGGTGCTGCCCGGAACATCCTCGCGAGCGATCACCGCCGCCTCGCGTACGCCCGGCAGGGTCAGCATCAGCGCTTCGATTTCACCGGGTTCGATACGGAAGCCGCGGATCTTCACCTGCTGGTCGTTACGGCCGAGGAACTCGAGCACCCCGTCGGGACGCATCCGCACCAGGTCGCCGGTGCGGTACATCCGTGCGTTGTCGCTGAGGCCGAACGGGTCGGCGAGGAAGTGCTCGGCGTTCAATTGCGGCCGGTTCAGGTAGCCACGGGCAATCCCTTCGCCACCGATATACAGCTCACCCGAAACCCCCAGGGGCACCGGCTGGCCTTGCGGATCGAGCAGGTACAGGCGGGTATTGGGAATGGCCTGGCCGATCGGCACCGTGCCCTGTTCATCACCGGAGCAGCGGTGCACCGTGGCCCAGACCGTGCCTTCGGTGGGACCGTATTCGTTGTACAGGGTGATGGCCGGTTCGAAGCTGGCGCATTCCTGCACCAGCAGCGGCGGGCAGGCTTCGCCGGCGACAATCATCTCGCGCAGGCTGGCGTGACCCTTGCCGCTGGCCAGGCTGCCCAGCACCAGGCGGCCCAGGGACGGCACGCAGAGCAGGGTGGTAATCGCCTTGGCATCGATGAAGCGGGCAACGGCTTCGGGATCGCGGGCGGTCTCGGCATCCGGGATGCACAAGGTGCCGCCGCTGACCAGGGTACCGAAAATCCCCGCCACCGAGCTGTCGAAGGCAATCGAGGAGAGCAGCAGGAAGCGCCGGTCTTCGTTCGGTGCGTAGACGGCGCAGCGGGCCAAAGTCGAGGACACCAGGTTGCGGTGCTCGATCATCACGCCCTTGGGCTTGCCGGTGGAGCCGGAGGTGTAGATCACATAGGCCAGGTGCGCCGAGGTCAGGGCGCCGGCGGCGAACCGTGGATTTTCCAGGTTGGCTGCCGGCGTCAGCGTATCGGCCTGTTCGAGCGCCAGGTAGCGGGTCGTGCCAGTCAGTTCGCCCACCGCCGCGCGTCCGAGCGGATCGGCCAGCAGCAAGCGCGGTTGGGCATCCTCGACAATCGCGACGAGGCGTTCGGTCGGGTAGGTCGGGTCCAGCGGCACATAGGCGGCACCGGCCTTGAGAATGGCGAGGATGCTGACGATCATCGCCGCGCCGCGTTCGACACAGATGGCGATCAGGTCACCTGGCTGGGTGCCGGCCGCGATCAGCTGTTGGGCCAGGTGGTTGGCGCGGGCATTGAGTCCGGCATAGTCGAGGCTGCCCTGGGCATCGACCAGGGCGATGGCTTCCGGCGTCCAGCACACCTGCTCTTCGAACAGTTGCTGGATGCAGGCGTCCGTCGGGTAGTCCAGGCGATTCTGGTTGAAGGTTTCGAGCAACAGGGTGCGCTCCGCGGGCGGCAGCACATCGAGTTGCGTGAGGGGGATTTTCGGCGTGTACATCAGCGCCTGGGTCAGTTGCTCCAGGGCACGCTGCATCAGGGCGCAGAGGCGTTGCGGGTCCACCGGCCGCACGCTTTGCACCAACAGGCCGAGGTCGTCGCCGTAGTCGTTGACCGACAGGGTCAGCGGGTAGTTGGTCCGCTCGGCGCTGTCGAGCATGCGCATGCCCGGCCATTGCAACTGGCTGTCATCGCTCTGGTGGCGGTAGTTGAGCAGGCTGGTGAACAGCGGCAGGGCCTTGGCCACGCCACTGCAACGTTGGGCCAGGGCCAGGGATGCCTGTTCGTGGGCAAGCAGCTCGCCGAGGTCGCGGTGAGTCGCCAGGACCAGCTCATGGGCCCCTTGCGCGGCCAGTTGCACCCGCACCGGCAGGGTATTGATAAAGACTCCGAGGGCCCGTTCGGCACCCGCCGAACCTTGCAGGCGACCGGCGACCACGGTGCCGAAGACCACGTCGTCGCGGCCGGTGCAGCGGGCCAGGACCTGGGCCCAGGCCACATGGAACAGCACCGCCGGGGTCATTCCGCGTTCGCGGGCCTGGGCCCGGATACGCCGGCTGAGCTCGCTGCTCAGGTGCACCTCGGCTTCTTCGATGTGGTTGCCGTCGCCCTGGACTTCCAGCAGGTCGAACGGCGCGGTCGGTGTATCGACATCGGCCAGGCGGCGGCGGAAGTAGGCTTCATGGACTTCGGCCGGAGTGGCCTGGGTCTGGGCGATAAAGTCGCGATAGGGTTGCGGCACCGGCAGGCTGTCGCCCTGTCCGTGGAGGATCGCGTGGATTTCTTCCAGGACGATTTCCAGGGTCACATGGTCGCTGGCCATATGGTGGTTGAGCAATGCCAGCAACCAGCGCTCGGAGTGCGGATCGCGGGCGATACAGGCACGCATCAGCGGCGCCTGACGCAGGTCCAGGCGCAGTTGCCGTGGATCGTTGAGGTTGCGCAACTGCTCCAGCGGGTCCTTGTCGCTGTCGAGGGTGACACTGTGCACCGGCAGGCGAGCGTGACGTTGCACCACCTGCACCGCCTGGGGCAGGCCGTCCCAGTGCACGGCCGTGCGCAGGATGTCATGCCGCTCGATCACCTGCTGCAGGGCACCGATAAAGGCGTCCAGGTGCTGGCGGTCGTCGAACTCGATCATCGAGCGCACCAGGTAGGCGTCGCCTTCATGGCCGAGCAGGTGATGGAAGAGAATGCCTTCCTGCAGCGGCGCCAGGGGGTAGATGTCCTGGATATTGGCGGCCCCGCCGGGCACGGCGGCGACGATTCGCTCCAGCTGCGTGGCGTTCAGCGTCACCAGCGGCAACATATCCGCTGTCAGCTGTGTGCAATCGGCCGGGATCCGGTTGGCCGGTGCCTGGAACAGCGCTTCACTGGCCTGGCCCACGGCCAGGGCCAGCTCGCGCAGGCTCGGGGCACTGAAGACCCGCCGCACATCGGCGTTCAGGCCTTGTTCGCGCAGGCGTTCGATCAGGCTGACGGCCATCAGCGAGTGGCCGCCGAGCTCGAAGAAACCGTCATGGCGACCGACACGTTCCAGACCGAGCAATTGCTCCCAGATCGTGGCGATAACTTGTTCCACGGAGCCCTGAGGGGCTTCGTAGGTACGGCTGGCGTAGGCGTCCTGGCCCGGCTCCGGCAGGGCCCGACGGTCGAGCTTGCCGTTGGCGGTCAAGGGCAGGACATCCAGCACCACAAAGGCGCTCGGCACCATATGGCTGGGCAGGCGGGTCAGCAATTCGGCGCGCAATTGCTCGGCGCTGGCCGGTTCGCCACAGAGGTAGGCGATCAGGCGCTTGCTGTCGGCTTGTCCGGCCTGCTGCTCGCGGGCAATGACTGCCGCCTCGCGAACACCAGGCAGGGCGGCGAGGGCCGCCTCGATTTCCCCCAGTTCGACCCGCAGGCCACGGATCTTCACCTGGTCGTCATTGCGCCCGAGGTATTCCAGGGTGCCGTCGGGCAGCCAGCGGCCGACGTCGCCGGTCTTGTAAAGGCGGGCGTTGGCCAGTGCGGAGAACGGGTCGCTGATAAAACGCTCGGCACTCAGTTGCGGCAAGTTGAGGTAGCCGCGGGCAACGCCGACGCCGCCGATATGGATCTCGCCGCGGACCCCCACGGGCAGCAATTGACCGTGGTTGTCCAGCACATGCAGTTGCATATTGCGGATCGGCCGGCCAATCGGGATCGAACGCTCCTGGTAGGTCGCCAGGTCCATGTCCGCCGTGTGCCAGGCGACCACGTCGCTGCACTCGGTGGGGCCGTAGCTGTTGATCACCGCCGGGCGTGGCAGGGCGAGTTTTTCCAGCATGGCGATCTGAATCGGCTCGCCCCCCAGGACCACGCGTTTCAGGCAGGCCAGGGCCTGTTGTGGGTCAGCGTCCACCAGGGCGTGGAAGGCACTCGGTGACAGGTTGATGTGGGTGACGCCGGCCTCGGCGATCTGCGCGACGATGGCCGCGGGGTTGAACGGTTCTTCGGCCAGGTGCAGCGCCGCGCCGACCATCAGTGGCGCAAGGATATTCTTCTGGGTCAGGTCGAAGTTGTAGGAGGAGGCCAGCAGCACTGCGTCCCCGGCATGCAGCGCCAGGTCCTCGAGGTACCAGTCGAGCAGGTTGCGCAGGCCGCGATGTTCGACCATCACGCCCTTGGGCAGGCCGGTGGAGCCCGAGGTGTAGATCACATAGGCCAGATGGCTGAAGTTCAGCGCCGGCACCTGCGGGTTGTGATCCGCTACGTCGAGGAGCGTCGGGTCGTTCAGTTCAAGGGTCGCCAGGCCCGCGGGCAGCGGCAGTTCGTCCAGCCCTGGCTGGAACACCAGGGCCCGTGGCGCGCTGTCGGCGAGCATATGGGCCAGGCGTTGCGTCGGGTATTGCGGGTCCAGTGGCACGTAGGCAGCACCGGCCTTGAGGATACCGAGCAGGCCGATGACCATCTCCGGACTGCGGCGGGCGCAAAGGCCGACGGTGTCGTCAGGGCGCACGCCGAGAGCGATCAGGCGGTGGGCGATACGGTTGGCCCGGGCATTGAGCTCGGCGTAATCGAGGGTTTGTCCGACGCAGACCAGTGCCACCGCGTGCGGGGTGAGTGCCGCCTGGGCCTCGAAGACACGCTGGGGCAGACGCTGCGGCTGTTCGTCCAGGGGCGTTTGCGCTGGATTGAAGGTCGTCAGCAGTTGCTCGCGTTGATCTGCGTCGAGCCATGGCAGGCTCGCCAGCGGTTGTCCGGCATCGCCGAGCAGGGCGTCGAGCAGGTGCAGCAGATGGCGGCTCCAGCGGGCGATGGTGCTTTCGTCGAACAGATCGGTGGCGTATTCGAACTGGCCACGGATGCTTTCACCGTCGTCGTTGAGCGACAGGCTCAGGTCGAACTGGGTGGTGCCGGTGACTTGAGGCAGTGGGGTCAGTTCCAGGCCGGGCAGGGCCAGAACCTGGTCGTGAGGGGTATTGCCGAGCACCAGCATCGCCTGGAACAGCGGGCTATGGCCCAGGCTGCGCTCCGGTTGCAGGGCTTCGACCACCTGTTCGAAAGGCAAGTCCTGATGGCTGTAGGCGTCGAGGGTGGTGGCCTTGATCTGCGCCAGCAACTGGTCGACGCGGTGGTGGGCCTGGACATCGACCCGCAGGGCCAGGGTGTTGACGAAGAAGCCGATCAGCGCTTCGGTTTCCTGGCGTGGGCGGTTGGCCACCGGAGTACCGACCACCACTTGCGCCTGGTTGCTCAGGCGTGACAGCAGGATCGACCAGGCCGCCAGCAGGGTCATGAACGGGGTCAGGCCCTGTTGCTGGCTGAACTGGCGCAGCTTGGCACTCAGTGCAACGGGGAGTTCCAGCGGCAAGGTCGCACCGATATAACTCTGCACGTGTGGCCGTGGATGATCGCTCGGCAGTTCCAGCAGGCCGGGCGCACCGCTGAGGTGTTCGCTCCAGAAACGGGTCTGGGCCTGCAGGCGTTCGCCTTGCAGGTGCTGTTGTTGCCAGTTGGCATAGTCGGCGTATTGCAGGGCCAGCGGTGGCAGCGGATCGTCGAGACCCTGGCTGAAGGCGCTATACAGGCGGTTGAACTCGCCGATCAGCACCGCCACGGACCAGCCATCGGAGACGATATGGTGCTGGGTGACCAGCAGGATATGCTCGTCTTCGGCCAGTTGCAGCAGGCGTCCGCGGACCAGCGGACCCTGGCTCAGGTCGAAGGCAGCGTGGACTTCGGCCTGGCCCAGTTGTTCGACCGCCAGTTCACGGGCTTCGCCTGCCAGGGCGCGGAGGTCGTGCTCGGCCAGGGTAAAGCCGATGTCTTCAGCGGCGAAGCGCTGACTGACTTTGCCGTCCTGCCGTTCGAAGGTCGTGCGCAGGCTTTCATGCCGGGCGACGATGCGGTCCAGGGCACGTTGCAAGGCGGTGCGGTCGAGCTGGCCACGCAGGCGCAGGGCGGCCGGCATGTGGTAGGCGACGCTGGCGGCATGGTCCAGCTGGTCGAGGAACCACAGGCGTTGCTGGGCCAGGGACAGTGGCAGGTCCTGGTTGCGGGATACCGCTTCAATCGGCTGGACCCGCGACTGGGCCGCCTGGTCCACGCACTCGGCCAGGGCTTGCAGGGAACTCAGGCCGAACAGGCTGCGCAGATCGATCTCGGCACTGAGGTCCTGGTGCAGGCGGGCTTGCAGTTGCACGGTGAGCAGCGAGTGGCCGCCCAGTTCGAGGAAGCCGTCGTGACGGCCGACCTGATCCAGGCCGAGTAGGCTTTTCCAGATCCCGGCGATGGCGACTTCAGTGTCGCCTTGTGGTGCCTCGTAGATCTTGCTGGCCAGGGATTCCAGGCCAGGAGCGGGCAGGGCGCGGCGGTCGAGCTTGCCGTTGGCGGTCAGCGGCAGGGCGTCCAGATGGACGAAGGCGCTCGGCACCATGTACTCGGGCAGGTGTTTGAGCAGCTCGCTGCGCAGCTGTTCGGCGGACGCCGGCTCGCCGCACAGGTAGGCCACCAGGCGCTGGTCTTCCCGGGCAATGACCACGGCCTCGGTGACGCCGGCACAGCTCAGCAGCACACTTTCGATTTCACCCAGTTCGATACGGAAACCGCGGATCTTCACCTGGAAGTCGTTACGGCCCAGGTACTCCAGGGTGCCGTCGGCCAGCCAGCGGCCGAGGTCGCCGGTTTTGTAGAGGCGGGCATTCGGGACGTCGGAGAACCGGTCGGCGATAAAACGCTCGGCACTCAGTTCGTCGCGGTTGAGGTATCCGCGGGCCACACCGGCACCGCCGATATGGATTTCCCCGGCCACGCCCAGTGGTGCGGGTTCGCCACGGGCATCGAGGACATGCACCTGGACATTGGCAATCGGCCGGCCGATGCTCGGTTTTTCACCGAGATCACGGATCAGGTCGATGGTGGCGTCCACCGTGCACTCGGTCGGGCCGTACATGTTGTAGAAGCGGATGGTCGGGCAGTTGCGCAGCTTTTCCCAGGTGCTGGCGTTGATCGCTTCGCCACCCAGCAGCACGCTGATCGGCTGGTAGCTGCTGCGTTCCAGCAGGCCGGCGGAGAGCAGGGTATCGAGCTGCGACGGGGTCGAGTCGAAGGCATGCACCCGGTGCTGTTCAAGGAAGTCCAGCAGCTCGCCGCCACTGGCGCGGATCAGTTGCGGGATGATCACCAGCTTGTGGCCGGAGAACAGCTGCGAGATGCCCTTGATCGACATGTCGAAGAAGAACCCGGCGTTAAGGGCCACGGTAGCTGGCGTCGGGCAATGCTGGTGGGTGGTGCGGGTCAGCACGTTCCAGAAGTTGAACACCGAACGGTGCTCGACCATCACGCCCTTGGACTGGCCGGTGGAACCGGAGGTGTAGATGACATAGGCCAGGTTTTCCGGCGTCAGGCCTGGAACCGTCGGGTTGGCATCGAAAGCCTCATCGTCAGCGGCACGTAGCGACTCGGCGGTATCGAGCAGCAACAGCGGCGTGTCGCCAGCCGGCAGGGTGAGGGCTGTTTGAGTTAGCAGAGCGCGTGGTTGGCTGTCCTGCAACATGAAGGCCATGCGGTCGGCAGGATGCGCCGGGTCGATGGGTACATAGGCACCGCCGGCCTTGAGCACACCCAGCAGGCCGACAATCATGTCCAGGCTGCGTTCGGCGCAGATGGCCACGCGTTCGTCCGGCCGTACACCGAGGGCCAGCAGTTGCCGGGCCAGATGGTTGGCGCGGCGGTTGAGCTGGCGATAGCTCAGTTGCCGGTCTTCGCAGACCAGGGCCACGGCGTCGGGATTGGCACGGACCTGGCTTTCGAACAGGGCATGGATCGGCTCTGCCGGCGCGAACGCGGTAGCGGTGTTGTTGAAGCTGTTGAGCAGCAGTTGCCGCTCGGCTTCGGGCACGACGTCCAGGCTGCTGGCCAGACGTGCCGGGTTTTGCTCAAGCGCCTCGACCAGCTCGGCAACGGCCTGGCCAAGATAGGCGGCGATACGGTGCGGGTCGATGCCTTCGATGGCCTGGGCGGTCAGGGAGAAATCGACACCCTCATCCGCAACCGCCACTTCAATCGGGTAGTTGGTGCGCGCTTCGTTGCTCAGGAAGCGCACGCCCTCCCAGGCCAGTACCTGATCCTGGTTGGCCAGGGAGCCGCCATCGCTCGAATGACGATAGTTGAACAGGCTGGTGAACAGCGGCAGGCCTGCGGCCACCCCGCTGCAACGTTGGGCCAGGGCCAGGGAGGCCTGTTCGTGGACCAGCATTTCACTGAGGTCGCGATAAGTCTCGTCCACCAGCGCGGCGACACCGAGCTGGGCCAGTTGCACCCGCACCGGCAGGGTATTGATAAACACCCCGAGGGCGCGATCAGCCCCGGCCGAGCCCTGCAGACGCCCGGCGACCACGGTGCCGAACACCACATCGTCGCGGTCGGTGCAGCGTCCGAGCACCTGGGCCCAGGCAATATGGAACAACACTGCCGGCGTAACCCCGGCGGCTTGCGCACGGGCGCGGACCTTGTGGCCCAGGGCCGGATCGAGGCGCACGCTGGTTTCCGTTACCCGGGCACCGTCGCCCTGGACATCCAGTATGCCAAATGGCGCGGTAGGCTCATCGACAGTGGCCAGACGGCGGCTGAAGTAGGCTTCGTGGACCTCGGCCGGCGTGGCGAGGATCTGCGCGACAAACTCGCGATAGGGTTGCGGGGCCGGCAGCTCGGTTGCCTGACCCAGCATCAGGGCGCGGATTTCCTCGAGCACGATCCCGAGGGACACGTGGTCGCTGATCATATGGTGGTCGAGCAGGGCCAGCAGCCAGCGCTCGGAGTGCGGATTGCGGGCGATGCAGGCACGCATCAGCGGTGCCTGTTGCAGGTCCAGGCGCAAGTGGCGTGGATCGCTCAGGCGCTCCAGCTGGCGGCGCGGGTCTTCGTCCGGTGTCAGGGTGAGGGTCTGGATCGGCAGTTGGGCCCGGCGATGGACCACTTGCACCGCTTGGGGCTGGCCGACCCAGTGCACTGCGCTGCGCAGGATGTCATGACGGTCGATCACTGTTTGCAAGGCTTCGATAAAGGTATCGAGGCGCTGGCGATCATCAAACTCGATCAGCGAGCGCACCAGGTAGGCGTCGCCCTCGTGGCCCAGCAAGTGATGGAAGAGGATGCCTTGCTGCAGTGGCGCCAGCGGGTAGATGTCCTGGATATTGGCGGCACCCCCGGGAACGGCGGCGACGATCCGCTCCAACTGGGCCGCGCTCAGTGCCACCAGCGGCAACATCTCCGGGGTCAACTGGGTGCAATCGGCCGGGATACGGTTGGCCGGGGCCTGGAACAGGGCCTGGCCGTCGCGGCTGATGGCCTGGGCCATTTCCCGCACGCTGGGGGCGGTGAACACGGTGCGCACGCTGGCGTTGAGACCGTGCTGGCGCAGGCGGTCGATCAGGCTGACGGCCAACAGCGAGTGGCCGCCGAGCTCGAAGAAACGGTCATGACGGCCGACCTGCTCGATGCCCAGCAGGTCCTGCCAGACAGCCGCGACAATCTGTTCGATCTCGCCGCGCGGTGCCTCGTAGGCACGGCTGGCGAAGGCGTCCTGTCCCGGCGCGGGCAGGGACAGACGGTCCAGCTTGCCGTTGGGAGTCAAGGGCATGGCTTCCAGGTGCACATAGGCACTCGGCACCATGTAATCCGGCAGGGCTTCGAGCAAGGCGGCACGCAGTTGTTCAACCGGTACCGGTTCACCGCACAGGTAGGCGATCAGGCGTTTGCTGTCGGACTGGCCGGGTTTGCTTTCCCGGGCCACCACCACGGCTTCGCGGACACCGGCGCAGGCGGCGAGCACGGCTTCGATTTCACCCAGTTCGACACGGAAACCACGAATCTTCACCTGGTCGTCGTTACGGCCCAGGTATTCCAGGGTGCCATCGGCGCGCCAGCGACCAAGGTCGCCGGTCTTGTACAGGCGGGCGTCGGGGTCGGTGGTGAACGGGTCGGCGATAAAGCGCTCGGCACTCAGTTCGGCACGGTTGAGATAGCCACGGGCCACGCCCACGCCACCGATATGCAGTTCCCCGGCCACACCCAGCGGCGCCAGGTGGCCGGCGGCATCCAGTACATGCAATTGGGTATTGCGCACCGGCTTGCCGATGGAGCGGAAATCTTCGTTGTCACGCTCCATCAGGCGGATCGAGGCGTTGACCGTGGCTTCGGTCGGACCATAGGCGTTGAACAGTGCCGGGCGATGGCCCTCACGTTCGAACCACTGGGCCACGGCCTGCTTGCCCACGGCTTCGCCGCCGATCATGAATTGGCGCAGGGAGGTCGGCAGCGCCACATCGGCGTCGCGGCTGACCTGTTGCCAGAACACCGTCGGCAGGTTGGCCACGGTGATCGCGTACTGCTCGCACAGGGCGGCAAAGGCCGCGGTGCCGGCGATCCAGGCATCGCTGCGCAGCACCAGGGTGGCGCCGGACAGCAGCGCGCCGAAGATCTCTTCCACCGACATGTCGAAGGTCATGGTGGCGAATTGCAGGACGCGGTCCTGCGGATTGAGGCCGTAGCGCTCTTGCAGGGCACCGATCTGGTTGCACACCGAACGGTGTTCGAGCATGACCCCTTTCGGCTTGCCGGTGGAACCGGAGGTGTACATCACATAGGCCAGGTGCCGTGAAGTCAGGCCGCTGATCCGCGGGTTGGCGTCGTTGCCCGGGGTGTCTTCCAGCCGCAGATGGGGGATCGACAGCGGCGGCAGCTGTTCGGCCAGGTTGCCCTGGCTCAACAGTACCCGTGGAGAACTGTCGTCGAGCATGTGTTGCAGGCGGTCCTGCGGGTAGTTCGGGTCGAGCGGCACGTAGGCGCCGCCGGCCTTGAGGATGGCGAGGATGCCGACGATCATTTCCGGGCTGCGTTCCACCAGCAGGGCCACGCGCTCATCCGGGTTCAGGCCGGCGGCGATCAGGCGATGGGCGATACGGTTGGCCCGGGCGTTGAGTTCGGCATAGCTGAGGGCGATACCTTCGGCCTGAACGGCAATCGCCTCGGGACGTGCCTTGACCTGCTGTTCGAAAACTTCCTGCAGCAGCAGGCCTTCAGGGAACGGTACCAGGGCCGGGTTGAAATTGCCGAGCAGTTCGCGGCGCTGTTGGTGATCCAGCAATGGCAGGCTTGCCAGCGGTTGCGAGGCATCCTCAAGCAGGGCGTCAAGCAGGTGCAGCAGATGACGGCTCCAGCGGGCGATGGTGCTTTCGTCGAACAGATCGGTGGCGTATTCGAACTGGCCGTGAATGCTTTCACCGTCGTCGTTGAGCGACAGGCTCAGGTCGAACTGGGTGGTGCCGGTGACCTGGGGCAGTGGGGTCAGTTCCAGGCCGGGCAGGGCCAGGGCCTGGTCACGGGGGGTGTTGCCGAGCACCAGCATGGCCTGGAACAACGGACTGTGGCCAAGGCTGCGCTCCGGTTGCAGGGCTTCGACCACCTGCTCGAACGGCAGGTCCTGATGGCTGTAGGCGTCGAGGGTGGTGGCCTTGATCTGCGCCAGCAACTGGTCGACGCGACTGTCGGCCTGGACGTCGACGCGCAGGGCCAGGGTGTTGACGAAGAAGCCGATCAGCGCCTCGGTTTCCTGGCGCGGACGGTTGGCCACCGGGGTACCGACGACCACTTGCGCCTGGTTGCTCAGGCGTGACAGCAGGATCGACCAGGCCGCCAGCAGGGTCATGAACGGGGTCAGGCCCTGCTGCTGGCTGAACAGGCGCAGCCTGGCACTCAGCCCCGTCGGCAGTTCCAGTGCCAGGGTGGCGCCGAGGTAACTTTGCACCTGTGGCCGTGGGTGATCGGAGGGCAGTTCCAATAGGCCCGGTGCGCCGCCGAGGTGCTCGCTCCAGAAACGGGTCTGGGTTTGCAGGCGTTCGCCTTGCAGATGCTGTTGTTGCCAGACCGCGTAGTCGGCGTATTGCAGGGCCAGCGGCGGCAATGGGTCATCGAGGCCCTGGCTGAAGGCGGCATACAGGCGGTTGAACTCGCCGATCAGTACGGCCACCGACCAGCCATCGGAGACGATGTGGTGCTGGGTGACCAGCAGGATATGCTCGTCTTCGGCCAGCTGCAGCAGGTGCCCGCGAATCAGTGGGCCCTGGCTCAGGTCGAAAGGCTTGAGGGCCTCGGTCCGGGTCAGTTGCTCGACCTCCTGTTCGCGGCTTGCGTCGGGCAGCAGACGCAGGTCGTGCTCACCCAGGGCAAAGCCGATATCAGGGGCGGCGAAGCGCTGGCGGACTTCACCTTCGTGGCGTTCGAAGGTGGTACGCAGGCTTTCGTGACGGGCGACAATGCGGTCCAGGGCACGCTGCAAGGCATTGCGGTCGAGCTGGCCACGCAGGCGCAGGGCCGCCGGCATGTGATAGGCGACACTGGCGGCATGGTCCAGCTGGTCGAGGAACCACAGGCGTTGCTGGGCCAGGGACAATGGCAGATCCTGGTCGCGGGAGACCGCTTCAATGGTCTGGACCGACGACCGGGCCGCCTGGTCCACGCACTCGGCCAGGCTGCGCAGGGACGTCAGGCCGAACAGGGTGCGCAAGTCGATCTCGACGCCAAGGTCCTGGTGCAGGCGGGCTTGCAGTTGCACGGTGAGCAGCGAGTGGCCGCCCAGTTCGAGGAAGCCGTCGTGACGACCGACCTGATCCAGGCCGAGCAGGCTTTTCCAGAGTTCGGCGATGGCGACTTCGGTATTGCCTTGCGGTGCTTCATAGGCCTTGCTGGCCAGGGATTCCACGCCAGGGGCGGGCAGGGCGCGGCGGTCGAGCTTGCCGTTGGAGGTGAGTGGCAGGTTGTCCAGGTGCACAAAGGCGCTGGGCACCATGTACTCGGGCAGGTGCTTGAGCAATTCGACCCGCAGTTGTTCGGCCGGTGCCGGTTCGCCGCACAGATAGGCGACCAGGCGTTTGCTGTCCGGTTGGCTCGGATCGTCCTCGCGGGCCATCACCACCACTTCACGAACACCGGCACACAGGGCCAGGGCGGCTTCGACTTCGCCGATCTCGATACGCAGGCCGCGAATTTTCACCTGGAAGTCATTGCGGCCCAGGTACTCCAGGGCACCGTTGGCCAGCCAGCGACCGAGGTCGCCGGTCTTGTACAGGCGTGCCTGCGGATCGCTGGAAAACGGGTCGGCGACAAAACGTTCGGCGCTCAGTTCCGGCTGGTTCAGGTAACCGCGGGCGACACCGATGCCGCCGATATGCAGTTCCCCGGCCACGCCCAGGGGCTGCACCTGGCCCAGGGCATCCAGCACATGCATCTGGATATTGGCAATCGGCCGGCCGATCGGCACGCTTTCGCCCGGATCGGTGGGACGGCACTGCCAGGCGGTGACGTCGATGGCCGCTTCGGTCGGGCCATACAGGTTATGCAGCTCGACCCCCGGCAGTTGTTGTTCGAAGCGCCGTTGCAGGCCACGGGGCAGGGCTTCGCCGCTGCACAGCACCCGACGCAGGGTAGGGAAATCACGGGCAGCGCGGTGTTCGAGGAACAGGTCGAGCATCGACGGCACGAAGTGCAGCAAGGTGATGCGGTTGTCGCGCATCACCTGGGCCAGGTAGTCCGGCTCCTGGTGGCCGCCCGGGCGGGCCATGACCAGTTCGGCACCGGCGAGCAGCGGCAGGAAGAACTCCCAGACCGACACGTCGAAACCGAACGGGGTTTTTTGCAGTACCCGGTCATTGGCGTCGACGGCATATTCGTCGCGGGCCCAGAGCAGGCGGTTGACCACGCCCAGGTGTTCGTTCATCACCCCTTTCGGCGTGCCGGTGGAGCCCGAGGTGTAGAGCACGTAGGCCAGGTGCGTCGGCAGCAGGCCGAGGGCCTGGGTGTCCGGGTTGTAGGCGGGTTGCGCGGCCAGTTGCGCGCTGTCGTTGGTATCGTCGAGCACCAGCACCGGCACGTTCAAGGATGCCAGGCCGTCGAGCCATTCATGGGTGGTGAGCACCGCGCGCGGGGTGCTGTCGCCCAGCATGTAGGCCTGGCGGGCGCTCGGCAGGTCCGGATCGATCGGCACGTAGGCGCCGCCGGCCTTGAGAATCCCCAGTAGCGCGACGACCATTTCCGGGCCACGGCGCAGGCTGACGGCCACCCGGCTGTCCGGCTCCACGCCCAGCTCGATCAGGCGATGGGCGAGCTGGTTGGCCCGGCGGTTGAGTTGCGCGTAGCTGAGCAACGGCCCGCCATCGCCGCGTACGGCGCAGGCGTCCGGACGCTGGGCGGCCTGCTGTTCGATCAACTGGTGGATCAGCACATCGCGGGGATATTCATGGGCGGTGGCATTGAATTCGAGCAACAGGCGCTGACGTTCGTCCTCGCCCATCAGGGGGAAGTGCGCCACCGGCGTGTCATGCTGTTCCAGCACCGCTTCGAGCATCGCGAACATGCGCTGTTGCAGGCGCTGGGCTTCTTCGAGGCTGTAATAGGCGGTGTTGAAGTTGAAGTCCAGGTGGACGTCTTCGAACGGGTGGTAGTCGCGGACAAAGATCGCCATCGGCGTCTGCTCGTAGCCGTTGTCCATGGTGATCACCCGCGATGAGGTGCCACCGAACTGATCGTCGCCGTCCAGGCTTTCGAACGACAGCGAAACGTCGAACAGTTGCCGGCGTCCGCTCTGCGCCAGGCGCAGGGTGCGGTTGAGCTCGGCGATGGGGAAGCGCTGGTGGCGGTAGCAGCGGCGCAGTTGCCCGCCGGCGGCGTTCATCAGGTCCAGCAACGAGCCCTGGGGATCCACCGCCAGGCGAATCGGGCTGACCGAGGAGAACATCCCGGCGGTGGCTTTCTGGCGAGCGGTGGTGCGGTTGTGCACGGGCATGCCGATGACGATTTCATCGACGCCCACGGTGCGGCAGAAATAGGTGCTGACAACGCTGATCAGCACATGGGCCACCGACAGGCTGCGTTCGCTGGCGAACTGCGTCAGGGCGTTGTACAGGGCACGCGGCAGCATGGCCTGGACCTGCTCGCTGGGGGCCAGTTCGTTGGCTTTGCCGGCCTTGAAGTCGGCCCGGCGTTGCAGCAGCGACGGTGGCAATTGCGCGTAGGTGTCCTGCCAGAACTGGCGGTCGCGCTCGTAGCGCGAGGACTGCAGGTAAGCCCGGTCCTCTTCAAGGAACGACAGGTAGGAATGGCCTTCGGCAACCTCTTCGTTGCCGGCCAGCAGACCGTTGTAGGCGGCGCCCACGGCATGGCCGATCAAGGCCACGCCGATACCGTCGGTCACCAGGTGGTGGTAGCGGTTGAGCCAGTAATGGCGCTGCGGCCCGCAACGCACCAGGCGCGCTTCCCAGAGTTGTCCGGTCAGCGATTCGAAGGGTTGGCGGAAGGCATCGCGCAGGTAGGCCATGGCCAGTCCGGCATCGTCGTCGGCCTCGGAGAACTCCACCACTTCCAGCTTGACCTTGACCTCGGGCAGGACCCGCTGGCGGCCGGTGCCGCCCTCGTGGCTGAAGCTCAGGCGCAGGGTGTCATTGCGGTTGGCGACCATTTCAATGGCCTTCTCGAACAACGGGATGTTGACTTCGCCCTTGATCTCCAGGGACATGCCGATGTTGTAGTAGGGCAGGTCCGGGTGTGCGATCTGATCGAGCCAGATGCCCTGCTGGACCGAGGCCAGTTCGTGGGACGCGCAGGCTTGCGCGGACAGCTTGTCGGTCGACGAATCCATTTCGGAGCACCTGTTTGCAGAATCAGTGGGTTCGTCTCCGCTCGAAGCGCAGTGGTGCGTAGGAGTAAGGACAACTGCCTGTCGGCGGGACGAAGGAAAAGCGTGGGAAAAAACTAGAGCATCCACTGGGCGATGTCTGTCATGGGAAGCAGGGACAACCCCGTGCGGGGGCCATCGGCGCGTTTGGGACCGCGCGCGCGAGTCTGTTATATCAACGGCCCTGAGTGTTCTTGCGAGGGTCGCACAATGTCATTGATCGCCGAAGTGGATCGCCCTGAGTCGAAGTTCTGGAGTCTGTCGCGGTTTCCCAATCACCCCCAGGCGGGACCTGTCGAGGTGATCGATGCGTTGACGATTTCCCGGGAGGAATTCACCCGTCGCTACGTCAACCACAACCGTCCCTGCCTGGTGAAAAATGCCGTGCGCCACTGGCCGGCGTTCGAGAAATGGCAACGCCTGGATTACTTCAAGACGCATTCGCGCAACAACCCGGTGGTGGTGCGCTCAAAGATCGTCTCGGAGGTCATCGGCTGGTCGAACCCCGAGGTCAAGGCGGCGTTGACCGAGTATGCGGGCACGGTTTACCGGGAAATGCCGTTTCACGAGTTTCTCGATGAGTTGGGCCAGGGGAGTGACCCCCTGGTGGCCGACAGTTGTCGTTTTTCCGAAGGCTCGGCCATCGAGCAGATGAAGGATGATGTCGGCGGCCTGCCGTTCATGCCGCAGCTGTCCAAGTCCCGGCACTACCCCTCCCATCGCAGTTTCCTGTACCGCAATTCCTACACCGACTGGCATTTCCATGTCGTCGACGAGACCTTCATGGCTCAAGTCGTCGGGGCCAAGGAGGTCCTTCTGCTGCCGCCGGACGAGACCAGTTGGCGGGCGCTGCAGCCGGTCGTCGAAGAAGCCGGCTACCTGTACGACATCGATACCCGGCGTTTCCCCGGCACCCGTGGCCTGCAGGCGTTGCGCACGGTGGTGGAGCCGGGCGATGCGCTGTATATCCCGGTGTACTGGTGGCATGCGGTGCAATCGATGGATGACGCATTTGGCGCGACGGTGGCCGCGACCTTTCCGACGCCCTTGCATGTCAGTGGCGATATCCGCTCGCCGATCGCCAGGCGGGTACTGCGTACCTATCTGTTTTCCCGCCTGGCGCCGCTGGTGCTGGGAGCGGTGGCCTACTCCCTGGCCTGGCGACTGGGGCAGCGGGTGAAGTCGGTGTTCACGCTGCGCGATGTGCGCCCATGAGCCGCAAGCGCCGTCAGCCGGCCTTCGACCTGGGGCGAAGTTTCTATTTTCTGTGGTGCGGTGAGTCCCTGGCGATCGTCGGCACGGCGCTGATGGAGTTCGCCCTCGGCGTCTGGGTCTACTCCCATACCGGCTCGGCGGTGGCGTTTGCCAATGTGGTGCTGGCGGCGACCTTGCCGGCGGTGGTGTTCCTGCCCTTGGCCGGCGGGCTGGCCGACCGGGTCAGCCACCGGCTGATCATTGTCTGTTGTGACGTCAGCCTGGCACTGCTGCTGTTCGGCGTCATGGGCCTGCTCTGGTTCGACCGGCTGGAGCCGCTGCACCTGTATATCTTCAACTGCATGGCCTCGATCGTCTCGGCGTTCCGCAAGCCGGCCTATCAGGCTGCAGTCAATTCGATCGTCTCCCCGGACAAGTTCACCCGGGCCTCGGGCCTGATGGGCATCAGCAAGAACGCTTCGGCGCTGGTGGCGCCGTTGCTGGCCGGGGCGATCATGGCCAGGGCCGGGTTTGTGCCGATTCTGGCGGTGGACCTGATCACCTTCTGTTCGGGGACCTTGCTGGTGATCAAGGCGTTTTCCCATGTGCGGCCGGCACCGGAGCGTGCCGATGCTGTCGGCAAGAGCTCGGTCTTGCGCGGCTCACTGAACAATATCACCGCGGCGCTGAAGTTTTTTGCCGCCAGCCACGTGATGGCCGGCTTGCTGTTCTACACCATGCTGCGCAACGCGCTGTTGTCATTGGCAACGCTGATGATGACGCCGTTGCTGTTGTCCACCCTGGGCAGCCAGACCCTGGGCCTGGCCTACACCTGGGCGGCGCTGGGCGGATTGTCGGGCGCCGGGTTGCTGATTTCCATGGGCAACCCGCGGCGCTTGATGGTGCTGGTGGCGGTGGCCGACCTGCTGTTGTCGATCTGCGTCATTGCCATGGGCGCGGTCTCCCATGCCGTTGCCTATTGTGCCCTGGCCTTTGTCGCGATCACCGCGGCGAGTGTCGCCGATGCCAGCGTGAACTCGTTGTGGATGCGCAAGATCCCCACCGGCAATCGCGCCAGCGTGTTTGCCCTGATCAGCATGTTGACCATTGCCACCACGAGCCTGGTGATCTTCGTCGGCGGTCTGCTGGTGGATCACTGGTTCCAGCCGGCGTTGCTGCCTGGCGGTGCCTATGCCGAGTCGATCGGCCACTGGATCGGGGTGGGTGCGGGACGTGGCGTGGGCATGTTGTTTGTGGTGGCAGGGGCATTCTTTGCGTTGCTGTCCCTGACGGTCCTGATCTACGGGCCGATGCGTCGCCTGGAGGGTGCGCCGGCTGAAGCGGTGCCCCTGCGCAGCGGCGATACGGCCCAGGCCGACGCTCTGTGACAACCGGGTAGGGCACCCCTGTGCGATGGGGTGCCCTTGTGGGTTGTACCGGATTCCCGTGACAGACAGGCCAGGTCCCCTGGGTCAACCTTTGCAAGCTCCCGCGCAACGTCCCGGATTCGACAGGACTGCGCCGCACTGCCATCCGAGCCGACCACAATCGATAAAGGAGGACCTATGCGTCCGTCGTTTTATGAACCCAAGCGCTTTCCCAAGCTCAAGCACCTTGCCGACAACTGGGAAGTGATCCGTGAAGAGTTTCTCGCCCTCGATGCCCCGACCCTGACCATCAACCGCGTTGGCAAGTCGATCACCGAGATCGTCGATGAAGTGGCCGCCCATATGGAGGCTGGCGGCGAGTATGGCTGGCTCTGGGGTTGGGGCGACGACATGGACGTCATGCCCGAGTGGACCCAGTACGGCCTGGTGGCCTACGACACACCGATCCCCTATGCCCAGGCCGCCATGCCGGGGACCATCGAGCTGTTGAAACAGATTCCCGGGATCAAGCTGTGCGCCTTGCTGCGCATGGAGCCCAATGTGTTCCTCGGTACGCACTCACACACCGGCACCTGGGAAGAAGGCCTGCTGCACATGCAGTTGACCATCGACGCGCCGGCCACCCAGAACTATGCCTACCTCAACGTCAACGGCAGCTTCAACCAGAGCACCAATGGCAACCTGGTGATCTTCGACGGCTCCCTCGACCACTTCGCGGTCAATGCTTCGCGGGCACACCGTACCGTGCTCTATCTTGAGTTCCATCGTGAAAAACACATGGATACCTGAGGTCGACAGGAGCGGGCCGAGTGATCGGGCCGCTCCGCAGGTAGAGTACGGTTGTTGTAAAACCACAAACTGTAGAGGCCCGGCTTGCGGGCCGTACTCATTGCGCCTCGGTAGAAACCTCAATCGACAAATTCCACATGGCGGGCCATTTGACCCAGGCATCGCTTCTGCGCGATGCGGGTCAAGGCGGTCTCTACCGGCTGTCCTGGGACACTCTTCTGGACGGTCAGGCGACCACAGGCTGGAGGGTTTCTTCGAGGAAGTGGAAAGCGGTCTGTTTCGAGTACTGGGTGGAGGCAAAGAACGCCAGGTGGCTGCCGTTGTGCTCGACATGCAGGGTGGCATCGTCGATCGACGCGGCGATATAGCGTGAGCCGCCAATATGCGTGGTTTCATCCGCGTCGCCGGCCACCACCAGGGTCGGCACGTTGATGCGGGCCAGCCGCGACGCCAGCTCGGTCTTGTTCAAGGCATCGTTCAGGCGCGCATAACGATAGAACAGTTCCGGGTTGACGTAGGGGTAGAGCACCACATGGGCGATCGGCTCCGGCGTGGTGGCCAGCGTCGCCTGGTCGAGGAACATCGCCTGCAGGTCGGTGGCTTCCTGGCGGTCAAAGGCCGCCGCTTCCATCAGCCATTCGAAGTTCTGCTGATGGGTGGTGCGCAGGTTGTTGTCGCCCAGGTTGTAGTCGCCGTGCCACAGGCTCAGGGAGGTGACCCGGTTGTCGTGGGCGGCGGCCGCACTGAGGGCGATCACCGCACCGCCACAGATGCCCATCAGGTGCGCCGTCGGCAGTTGGTAGTGATTCATCACGCTGATCAGGTCGGCGACCTGGGCTTCGGTGTCCACCGCGACCTGGTCGAAGGACGCGCAGGAGCCGAACAGGCCGCGGGTCTCCCAGGTGACCACGAAGAAGCGCTCGCTGAGGACGTTGAACCAGTCGCGGCAAAGATCGAAGGGCATGCCGCAGGGCAGGGCCAGGACAATCGCCGGACGTTCCCGGTTGGTGCTCGCATGCACCGACAGGGAAACGTTGTCGCGGGTGGTCAGGTGCAGTGTCTCGACTTCCGGCACGGCACCGCTGAATTCGAAATGCTTGAGCAGTCGCCCGAACGCCTTGGCCTCTTCGGTATCGTCGAAGTGGTCGTAGCGGTAGTCGAGCGCCTGGCAGATTTTCCGGCTGATAAAAAACTCGAAGGACGACAGCTGTGCCTCGCCACCGTGCAGGTATTGCACGGTGCGCACGCCGATCCGCGCAAAGGCGGCGTTGATCGCCCGTTCCGTGGCTCTCACGCTGGGGGAAGCCTGCTCGGGGAGCAGGCCGTTGTCCGGGGCGAGAAAACTCAGGCACATGGGATCGGGCAAATGGATGGCAAGGTGCCTAAGCATCCTCACGGTCTCGCACAGGCGCATCGCTGCGTCGGTGGAAATAGTCATGGATTTCAACTCCTGTAGGCACATTGCCAGGCCAACTGTCGCCTGGCCGCTGTGGGTCAGACCGCTTCGAATTTCTTGCCGCGGGTGGTATGGGTCACGAGACGGTTGTATTCCGGTGTCTTTTCACCGATCACCTGCACCGCGCCGTATTTCTCCAGGCTGATGCGACCGCCGTACTCTTCGATATGGTCCGAGTCCGGGTAGATCTGTACGTGCGACGGCACATAACGCGAGGCGAAGCCCATACGCATTTCTTCTGTTTCGCCGCTGTGGGGGTAGGAGGCGTGCATCAGGGTCGACCAGAAAATAATGAACTGACCGGCTTTCATCTGCATCGGTACGGCCGCTGCCTCGTCGGGCTTCCAGTCCTTGTCGATCTGCAGCTGGCGATAGTCGTAACCAAAGAAACCGCGACGTACGCCGTCCTTGACCACGTCGCTGTTGTTGGCTTCGGGGTCGTAGCTCATGCGCTTGGTTTCGTCGTAGTTCATGCTGTTCTGGGTGCCAGGAATGAACTGCAGGCAACCATTGGCGATGTTGGCGTCGGTGAACGCGGTCCAGACGGTGATGGTGCCGCCGAACTCTTCGGCGTCCGGCCAGAGGATCTGCGGTTTGCCGGAAGCGTTGGCAAAGGTGTCGGCCTGGTGCCAGTCGGTGCCTTCATCACCCGGGTATTTAGGGAAGAACTCGGTGCGCCAGCACAGCACATCCGGGCCGAGGATGCTTTCGACGCGGTCGCAGATCTGCGCGCGGCAGATGTGGTTGGCGAGGAATTCGTCATCCAGGTGGCGGTCGTAGTTGGCGATGTTGGTACCGGCGGAGATGGCGTCCAGGTCCTGGTAGGCCGCAGCGCTACGGTCGAGCAGGCGCAGGCGGGTACGTCTCCAGGTTTCTTTCATTTCTTCCGGCGAGTAGGCGTCGAACGGACCGATAAAACCGTTCTTTTCGAACGAGGCACGCTCTTCCGGGGTCAAGGCGAATTTTTTGCTCACGGGCTTTTCCTTTTCGGTCAATGGGCTTGAACAAGAGTGCGGGAGATGTAATCGGCCAGCGCTTTGGCGGTGGCGCCGTCGGCCAGGACAGCCGGATCGATGTTGATCTGGTAATGGCTTTTGAGCTTGCTCAGGGAGCGGATCAGGGCCAGGGAGGTGCCGCCGAAATCGAAGAAGTCATCATTCAGGCCGATGTTCTTCAGGCCCAGGTCTTCACCCCACACCTTGAGCACGAACTGCCCGGGTGCAACGATGCGCGAGATGTAGTCAGCGAGGACCTTGGCGGTTGCGCCGTCGGCCAGGACACCGGGATCGATGTTGATCTGGTAATGGCTTTTGAGCTTGCTCAGGGAGCGGATCAAGGCCAGGGAGGTGCCGCCGAAGTCGAAGAAGTCGTCATTCAGGCCGATGTTCTTCAGGCCCAGGTCTTCGCTCCAGACCTTGAGTACGAGCTGCTCCGGTTCGCTGAGACCCTGGGCGTCCACCGAGTGCGACGGGGTGACGCCGGCGGTCGGCGAGGGCAGCTGTTTCTTGTCGATCTTGCCGTGAGCGGTCACTGGCAGTTGGGTCAGCGCCAGGTAGGCCGAGGGACGCATGTAGTCCGGCAGGCTGGCGGCCACCAGGGCGGCCACTTCGCTGCGGGTCTGCTCGGTCCAGGCGCCGAGGCCCTGGGTCGGGACCACATAGGCCACCAGGCGCAGGTCGCCATCGCCGTAGTCATGGGCGCCGACATGGGCGGCAGAGACGCTCGGGCTGGTTTGCAGGCAGGCTTCGATCTCGCCCGGCTCGATACGGAAACCGCTGATCTTCAGCTGTTCGTCGCAACGGCCGGCATAACGGTACTCACCGTCATTGTCGAGGATCAGCAGGTCGCCGGTGCGGTAGGCGCGGATCGAGGTGCCGGGCAACTGGATGAAACGCTTGGCGTTGAGCTCGCTGCGATTCAGGTAACCCTGGGCCACGCCGGCGCCTTCGATGTACAGCTCGCCGGCCGTGCCCTGGGGCACCGCGACCTGGTTGGCGTCGAGCAGATGTAACTGCCAGCCGTCCAGGGGTTTGCCGATGGAGACCATTGCGCTGGTTTCCAGATCCTGGCCGAGTACGCGCTTGAAGGTGCTGTGCACCGTCGCTTCGGTAATCCCGTACATGTTGATCAGGGCCGGTTTCTGGTCGCCATGGCGTTCAACCCAGGGACGCAGCACGGTGGCCGGCAGCGCTTCGCCACCGAAGACCACATAACGCAGGGCCAGGGGCGCGGTGGCGCCGCGATCGGCCTCGTCGAGGCCACGGAAGGCCGACGGGGTCTGGCTGAGCACGGTCACGCGCTGGTCGGACAGCCATTGGCGCAGGGCGGCAGGCGAGCGCGAGACGTCATACGGTACCACGCTGACCTGGCCGCCGTGGGCCAGGGCGCCCCAGATTTCCCAGACCGAGAAATCGAAACCGATGGAGTGGAACATCGACCAGACGTCCTGGGCGTTGAAGCCGTAGGTCCGTTGTGTGCTTTCCAGCAGGCGGCTGACGTTGCCATGGGAAACCAGTACGCCCTTGGGCTCACCGGTGGAACCGGAGGTGTAGATGACGTAGGCGCTGGCCTGGTCCGGGTCGCGGCGGCTGCCGTCAACGCTCAGTTCCAGCGCGGGCGCGGACAGCAACTGCTCGAGGGACAGCACACGCAGGGACGGGCTTTTCGGCAGGTTCGCGGCATCGCCGATCACCAGGCCCAGGCCGCTGTCACGGACGATGTGCTCAACGCGTTTGCCCGGGTATTGCGGGTCGACCGGGACATAGGTGCCGCCGGCCTTGAGGATGCCGAGCAGGCTGATGATCAGGTCGGCGCTGCGCGGCAGGTACATGCCCACACGCACGCCATCCTTGACGCCTTCGTGACGCAAACGTGCGGCCAGCTTCGACGACAGCGCCTCAAGCTGGGCATAACTCAATGTCCGAGTGGCGTCGGACACCGCCGTTCGCTCGGGAAATTCACGGGCCCGGGCACTGAATATCTCATGCAGGAAGGCACCGGGCGTGAGAGGGGCTGGCGAGGTGTTAACCGATTCGCCAGTGTTCTTGATCGGCATGACTAACGCTCCTGTGTAATAACAGGTGCAACGTCTTTTCGCCGTGGCGAAAGACGTTGCACTCGAGACATCCCTGCGGCCTGGAGGATCCATTCGAAGAGCCGGCACGATCCGCAGTTGCCGCATTTCAGCACCGACCGCGGGCCTGCGTCTGTCGCGGGAAATGGGGACAAACGCGTGCCGACGGTGATCGCGACGCATCCGCCGCCCGGGTCACCGCTGTCCCGGTTTGCGGTGACAGACAGCCCCCCGCCATCGGTGTTTTTATCCTTGCGCGGCGGCGGAGCCTGTTGATCTTGCCCCGTACAACGTGGATGTGAGGGGCTGTGGTCCAGGAGTTTGTTCATGAGTCTTCAAGCTAACGTTTCGCCTGTTTTCACCGAAGAACCGCTGGCGGATGCGCCGGCCTGGCCCGACCGGGCGGGGGATCCATCGGTACGTTTGTCCCTGCTGGCAGCCGACAGCAGTTTGCCCGTGGTGATCGAACCGGCCGCGCCTAGCCTGGATCCGGTGTTGTGGGCGAGTGCGCAACGCGAGGCGATCGAGGCGTTGCTGTGCCGTCACGGCGCGGTGCTGTTCCGTGGTTTCGAGCTGGGTTCGGTGGCGGCTTTCGAGGCCTTTGCCGAGGCGCTGTCGCCCGGGTTGCACGGCACTTATGGCGACCTGCCGAAGAAAGAAGGCGGGCGCAATGTCTATCGCTCCACGCCTTATCCCGAGCGCGAGATGATCCTCTATCACAACGAGAGTTCGCACCTGGAAAGCTGGCCGCGCAAGCAATGGTTCTTCTGCGAGCAGCCGTCACGGGTCGGTGGCGCGACGCCGCTGGCGGACATTCGCCAAGTGCTCCAGCGTCTGCCGGCCGAGGTGGTCGCGCGTTTCGAAAGCAAGGGCCTGATGTACAGCCGTACCTTTACCGCCGGCGTCGAGCCGAGCTGGGAATCGTTCTTCGGCACCCCTGAACGCAGCGTCGTCGAACAGCGTTGCCGCGAGCAGGGCACCGACTTCGAATGGCTCGACAGCGACACCCTGCAGATTCGCACCCAGTGCCCGGCGGTGATCAGCCATCCGTTCACCGGTGAGCGCTGCTTCTTCAACCAGGTGCAGCTGCACCACCCGTTCTGCCTGGGCGAGGAAATGCGCGAGGACCTGCTCGACATGTTCGGCGCCGACCGCCTGCCACGACTGGTCAGCTATGGCGACGGCTCGGACATCGAGGACTCGGTCATGGCCTTGATCGGTGAAGCCTACGAGGCCTGTGCGGTGCGCTTCGACTGGCGCAAGGGCGATGTGGTGATGCTCGACAACATGCTCGCCGCCCATGCCCGGGACCCCTACGAAGAACCCCGTCTGATCGTCGTCGCCATGGGCGAAATGACTGCCCGGGATGACGTCTGGCAACCGACCTGAGTGATCGCAATCGAGTGACCCTGGACTTTCAACGACCGGCCATTGCGCGGGCTAATGCATTCAAGGACAGCAACCAATGAAAAACGAGCAAGAGAAGAAGGCCAAACCTGGCTCGGTCATGCGTCTGCTGTGGCGCAATCATCCCTGGCTGACGCTGATGACCCTGTTGACCGGGATCATCAGCGGGGTGGCGTCCATCGCGGTGATCAAGGTGATCAACGAGGCGATTCATGAGGAAAGCTTCCAGTTGCAGTCGTTGTACTGGTTCGTCGGCCTGAGTGCGGTGTCGCTCTTGTTCCGCAACGGTGCCGCGTTGTTTCCGGCCTACGCCAGCATGCGCATCATGACCCGCCTGCGGATTGCCCTGTGCCGCAAGATCCTCGCCACGCCCCTGGAAGAGATCGACCGCCGCGGGGCTCCCAACGTTCTGACGATGCTGACCAGCGATATTCCGCAACTCAACAGTACCCTGGTGATCATGCCGTCGGTGCTGGTGGAGTTGGCGGTGCTGCTGTTCGGCATCGCCTACCTGGCCTACCTGTCCTGGGTGGTGTTCGCGGTAACCGTCGGCCTGATGGTGGTCGGGGTGGCGCTGTACCTGTTCTTTTTCCTGGGCGGTATCTCCTTCTCGCACAAAGTGCGTGACGAGTTCACCTCGTTCAACGAGTACACCCACGCCCTGGTGTTCGGTCTCAAGGAACTCAAGCTCAACGGCATCCGGCGCCGCTGGTTCAGCCGCTCGGCGATCCAGGAGTCCTCGACCCAGGTGGCGCGTTACAACTTTATCGAACGGCTCTGGTACACCGCCGCCGACAACGTCGGCCAGCTGACCTTGTCGCTGCTGATCGGTTGCCTGCTGTTCGTCGCGCCCATGCTCGGGGTGATCGATACCAATACCATGACCGCCAGCGTGCTGGTGGTGCTGTACATCATGGGCCCGCTGTCGCTGCTGATCGGCGCCATGCCGTTGCTGGCCCAGGGCCGTATCGCCGGCAGCCGCCTGGCGGATTTCGGTTTCTCGATCAACGACCCGCACCCGGAGCCGGAAGCCCTCGCCAGCGAATCCGCCAATGTGCTGCGCCTGGATCACAAGAAGTCCTGGGACAGCATCCAGTTGCGCGACGTGCACATGAACTATCAGGACCTGCTCACCGGCACCGGGTTCGGCCTGGGGCCCATCGACCTGACGGTGCGTGCCGGCGAACTGATCTACATCGTTGGTGGCAACGGCTGCGGCAAGAGCACCCTGGCCAAGGTTATCTGCGGCCTGTACATCCCACAGGGCGGGCAGGTGCTGCTCGACGACAAGCTGATCAACGAAGAGTCACGCAGCGACTACCGTGACCTGTTCTCCGCGGTGTTCTCCGACTTCCATCTGTTCAACCGGCTGATCGGTCCCGACGAAGAAGAGGACGCCAGCACCGAACTGGCGCAGAAGTACCTGGCGACCCTCGGCCTGGAAGACAAGATCAAGATCGAAGGGCTCGGTTATTCCACCACCAAGGCCCTGTCCTACGGTCAGCAGAAACGCCTGGCGCTGGTCTGCGCCTACATGGAAGACCGGCCGATCTACCTGCTCGACGAATGGGCCGCCGACCAGGACCCGCCGTTCAAGCGCTTCTTCTACGAGGAACTGCTGCCGGACCTCAAGCGTCGCGGCAAGACGGTGCTGATCATCACCCACGATGACCAGTACTTCCAGTTGGCCGACCGCATCATCAAGTTGGTGGACGGGAAGATCGTCTCCGACGTGAATTGCTCGGTGCAGGGCAAGCGCGCCTGATTTCCAGCGCTGTTTAACTTTTCCAGGACCGGCCCTTCGCAAGATTGAGCGAGGTTGGCCGGTCCCTGGACCTGACTCAATTTCCAGTTGTCGCCGCCTTTTGCGCGTGGCGAGGCTGACCCTTTGCGAGAAGAAATGTATGGCACTTGCCCTGACCGCTGCCCAACGCAATATCTGGCTGGACCAGATGACCCAGGGCGACTCGCCGTTGTACAACATTGGCGGCTACCTGGAGATTGACGGGCACCTCGACCCCGAGGTGTTCCAGCAGGCCGTGAACCTGTTGATCGATAAACACGATGCCCTGCGCATGGTCCTGCTCGAGCAGCGTGACGAGCAGGGCGTGCCGTTGCAGGCCTTCGCCGCGACACTGCCGGTATGGGTGGCACCGCTGGACCTGCAAGCACAGGCGGACCCGCGCCAGGCTGCCGCGAGCTGGATGCAGCGTCAGTTCGAACGGGCCTTCAAGCTCGATGGCGGCCCGCTGTTCCGACTGCATTTGCTCAAGCTCGAAGCGCAGCGCTTCTACCTTGTCATCCACGCCCACCATATCGTGCTCGACGGTTGGGGCATCGACGAGCTTTTTGCTTCCCTCTGCCAGATCTACAACGCCCTGCACGATCAGCGCACGCCTGATCTGTCGGCGCCGTCCTATGTCGATTTCATTGAAGACGACCGCAACTATCGCCAGTCGCCGCGTTTCGTTCGCGACCAGGCCTATTGGTTGGAAAAATACCGCGATATCCCCGAGCGCTTGCTGCTCCCGCGCTATCGCCAGGCCCAGGCTGAAGGCCCGAGCCGCAGCAGCCATTTCGCCCGCGATTTTGCCCGGGACCTGGAGAGCCGTATCGACGACCTGGCCGGGCAGCTGCAGGCCTCGCGTTTCCACGTCCTGCTGGCCGCACTGTACGTCTACTTCACTCGGGCCCAGCAGCGCGATGAGCTGGTGATCGGCTTGCCGATCCTCAACCGCTCCAACGCCAGCTTCAAGAAGACCCTGGGGCTGTTTGCCCAGCTCAGCCCGGTGCGTTTGCAGTTCAGCGCCGATCTGCCGTTCGCCGAGCTGGTCCAGGGCATCGGTCGGGCGCTCAAGCAGGATTACCGCAACCAACGTTTCCCGGTCAGCGATCTCAACCGCCTGCTGGAGTTGCGCCGTACCGAGCGTACGCAGCTGTTCGACCTGACCTTCTCCTACGAGCAACACAACTCCCTGCTGCGCTTCGGACCGGCGAGCGCCCGTGCGGTGAAGTGTTCGAACAATCACGAACAGACACCGCTGGCGATCCATCTGCGGACCAATGCTTACGATAGTGAATCCCGGCTGCACTACATCTACAACGAGGCGTATTTCCAGGCGGGCGAGATCGAGCCCATGGCCGAGCGCCTGCAGCACGTGCTGGACCAGGGGTTGGCGGATGCACAGTTGCCGGTTCGCGGGTTCTCCCTGCTCAATGCCAGCGAAACCGCGCAGTTGCAGGCTTGGAATGCCGAGCCACAACACTTCGCCGAAGACCGCACCATTCACCAGCAGTTCGAAGCCCGCGCCGCCGAGCGGCCGGATGCCGTGGCGCTGGTGTACCAGGATGAAAGCCTGAGCTACGGCGAGCTCAACGCTCGCGCCAATCAGGTTGCCCATCGTCTGTTGGCCCTGGGTGTGCGCCCGGACGATCGGGTGGCGATCTGCGTCGAACGCGGTCCTGCGATGATCATCGGCTTGCTCGGGATCCTCAAATCCGGCGCCGGTTATGTGCCGCTGGACCCGGCTTACCCTCGCGAGCGCCTGGCCTACACCCTCGGTGACAGCGCCCCGGTGGCCTTGCTCAGCCAGCACGCGGTGCAGGAAGCCTTGCCGGCAGTGCAGGTGCCGGTCATCAATCTCGACGATGCGGATCTGCGGGACGAGTCCGTGCGTAATCCGCAGGTGGTGATGAACCCCACGCACCTGGCCTACGTGATCTACACCTCCGGCTCCACCGGCCTGCCCAAGGGCGTGATGGTTGAACATCGCAACGTCGCGCGGCTGCTCTCGGCCACCGACGCCTGGTTCGGCTTCAATGAAACGGACGTCTGGGCGCTGTTCCACTCGTTTGCCTTCGACTTCTCGGTCTGGGAAATCTGGGGCGCGCTGCTGCATGGCGGTCGTTTGCTGATCGTGCCGCAACTGGTCAGCCGCTCCCCCGAAGACTGCTACAAGCTGCTCTGCAGCGCCGGTGTAACAGTCCTCAACCAGACCCCGAGCGCCTTTCGCCAGTTGATCGCTGCCCAGGACGAGAACCCGCAGGCGCATGTGTTGCGCCAGGTGATTTTCGGCGGTGAAGCGCTGGACACGGCGATGCTCAAGCCCTGGTACGCCCGGGAACTGAACAGCGCCACGCAACTGGTAAACATGTATGGCATCACCGAGACCACGGTGCATGTGACCTACTACCCGCTGCAGGCCGAAGACGCCCAACGGGTGGGCGTAAGCCCGATCGGCAAGCGTATTCCCGACCTGCGCCTGTATCTGCTCGACGGCTACGGCTATCCGTTGCCGCCCGGCGTGGTGGGGGAGTTGTACGTCGGTGGCGCGGGCGTGGCCCGGGGTTACCTCAACCGCGAGGAACTGAACGCTTCGCGCTTCCTCGACGATCCGTTTGTCTCCACCCCGGGGGCGCGCATGTACCGCTCCGGCGACCTGGGGCGCTGGCTGGCCGATGGCAGCCTGGAATACCTGGGTCGTAACGACGAACAGGTGAAGATTCGCGGTTTCCGTATCGAACTGGGCGAGATCGAAGCGCAGCTGGCCGCCTGCGAGGGTGTGCGTGACGCCGTTGTGCTGGTGCGCGAGGATGAACCGGGCGACAAGCGCCTGGTGGCCTATGTCATCGGCACGGCCGGCGTCGAACTGGACGCCGCGAAGTTGCGTGACCAACTGCGCCTGTCCCTGGCCGAGTACATGCTGCCAAGTGCCTTTGTCAGCCTTGAAGCCTTCCCGCTGACCGCCAATGGCAAGCTGGACCGCAAGGCACTCCCGGTGCCGGCGGCCGAGGCCTATGCCCGACGCGAATACCAGGCCCCCGAAGGTCCGGTGGAAACCACCCTGGCCGGGCTGTGGGCCGAGTTGCTTGGTGTCGAGCAGATCGGTCGGCATGATCAGTTCTTCGAACTGGGCGGGCATTCGTTGCTGGCGGTGAAACTCATCGAGCGCATGCGCCAGGTCGGCCTGAGCGCCGATGTCCGCGTGCTGTTCGGCCAGCCGACCCTGGCCGCATTGGCGGCCGCCAGCGGCAAGGGCGGCGAGATTGTCGTGCCGGCCAATGCGATCCCCTCCGGCTGCCAGCACATCACGCCGGACATGTTGCCCCTGGCTCAACTTACCCAGGCCCAGATCGACCGCGTGGTGGCCGGTGTCCCGGGCGGTGTCGGCAATGTGCAGGACATCTACGCGCTGGTGCCCCTGCAGGAAGGCATCCTCTATCACCATCTTTCGAGCGACGAGGGCGATCCGTACCTGTTGCAGGCCCTGCTGCGGGTCGACACCTTTGAACAGTTGCTGGGTTTTGCCGAGTCCTTGCAGGCGGTGATCGACCGTCACGATATCCTGCGCACCGCGGTGGCCTGGGAAGCACTTGATGAGCCGGTCCAGGTGGTCTGGCGCGAGGCGCGGCTGCGGGTCGAAGCCTTTCTGCCGCATCCGGACCAGGGGGATGTGGCCGCTCAGTTACAAGAACATTTCGATCCGCGACGGATTCGCCTGGATTTGCGTCAGGCACCGATGATGCGCCTGCATTATGCCGAAGACGCCGATAACGGCGGCTGGGTCGCGGTGTTGCTGTTCCATCACCTGATCGATGACGCCACCTCCCTGGCCCTGCTGGGCAAGGAGATCGAGGCGTTCAGCCGGGGCCGCGGCGCCGAACTGGAAGCTTCGGTCCCGTACCGCAACCATGTGGCCCAGGCCCGCCTGGGAGTGAGTCGTGAGCAGCACGAGGCGTTCTTCCGCGAAATGCTCGGTGATGTTGACGAGCCGACTTTGCCCTTCGGCCTGCAGGATGTGCAGGGCGACGGCAGCGGTGTCGAGGAAGCGCTATTGCCGGTGGACCCGGATCTGGCCCAGCGCCTGCGTGCCCAGGCCCGACGCCTCGGGGTGAGCAATGCCAGCCTGCACCATCTGGCCTGGGGCCAGGTGGTGGCGCGCTTGTCCGGGCGTCGCGACGTGGTCTTCGGCACCGTGCTGATGGGCCGCCTGCACAGTGGCCAGGGCGCCGAACGCGCGCTGGGCATGTTTATCAATACCTTGCCGCTGCGGGTGGCCGCGGGCGAGCAGGGGGTCCAGGCGGCGGTGCGGACCACCCACGCGCGGCTGGCGGCCTTGCTCGGTCATGAACACGCGCCATTGTCATTGGCCCAAGGCTGCAGTGGCGTGGCGGCGCCGACGCCGTTGTTCAGTGCCCTGATGAACTACCGGCATGTCGCCGTGGGCGCCCAGGCGCCGCAGGACGCCGGCCAGGCCCGGACCTGGGCCGGGGTCGAGGTGCTTGGCGGCGAGGAACGGACCAACTATCCGTTGTCGTTGTCGGTGGACGACCTCGGCGAGTCCTTTGGCCTGACCGTCCAGGCCGTGGCCGGGGTCGGTGCCGAACGGATCGCCGGTTATATGCATACCGTGCTGGAGCAACTGACCGAGGCCCTGGAGCAACAGCCCGATGCGCCGTTGCACAGCCTCGACTGGTTACCGGCCAGCGAGCGCCGCCAGTTGCAGGAAGACTTCAACGCCTTCGATTGCATCTATCCGACGGACCTGTTGCTGCACCAGATGTTCGAGGCCCACGCGGCGGCCCGGCCTGACGCGGTGGCCGTCACCTATGAAGGCCAGCGCCTGAGCTACGGCGAACTGAACCAGTGGGCCAACCAGATTGCCCATCGGCTGATCGCCGAGGGCATCGGCGCCGACGATCGGGTGGCGATCTGTGTGGAACGCAGCCTGGAAATGATCGCCGGCCTGGTGGGCATTCTCAAGGCCGGTGCCGGTTATGTGCCGCTGGATCCGTCGTACCCGGCCGAGCGCCTGGCCTATATGCTGGAGGACAGCGCGCCGAAGGTGCTGCTGACCCAGCGCGGCCTGCGCGAACGCTTCCCCCAGGCTCTGATGCCGGTGTTGTTGCTGGAAAGCGAAGCGCGGATCGAGAGTGGTATCGACACCGCGTCCCGGCACAATCCGCAGATCGAGGGGCTGAATGCGCAACACCTGGCGTACCTGATCTACACCTCGGGTTCCACCGGCCAGCCAAAGGGCGTGGCCATGCCCCACGGGCCGCTGGTCAACCTGATGCACTGGCAGATCGCCCAGACCGTCGAGCACGGTCGGCCCGGACAACGGACCTTGCAGTTTGCCGCCCTGGGCTTCGACGTGGCCTTCCAGGAAGTCTTCAGCACCTTGTGTGCCGGCGGCGAGCTGTCGCTGATCCACGGCGATATCCGCCTGGATTTCCGTCGCCTGTTCCAGCATATCCGCGAGCAGCGCATCGAACGCCTGTATATGCCGTGCATTGCCCTGCAAGCCCTGGCCGAAGCCATGGTCGCCGAAGTCGAGCAACCCGAGTGTGCGTTGCAGGACGTGATCACCGCCGGTGAACAGCTGCGAATCACCGAACCGATGCGGCGCTTCTTCGAACGCCTGGATGATGCGCGGCTGCACAATCACTACGGCCCGACCGAGTCCCACGTGGTCACGGCGCTGACCCTGACGGGAGATCCGCAGGCCTGGCCGACCTTGCCGAGTATCGGTCGGCCGGTGGCCAATACCCGTATCTACCTGCTCGACGAGCAATTCCGGCCGGTGCCGGTGGGTGTGGCGGGGGAGCTCTACATCGGCGGTGCCTGTGTCGCCCGCGGCTACCTGAACCGCGACGAACTGACCGCCGAACGCTTTATCCGCGATCCGTTCGCCACTGCCGAAGGGGCACGGCTGTACAAGACCGGCGACCTGGGTTGCTGGCAGGCCAACGGCAAGATCGACTACCTGGGCCGTAACGACGACCAGATCAAGATCCGTGGCTTCCGTATCGAACTGGGTGAAATCGAAGCGCGCCTCGGCCAATACCCGGGCCTGCGGGACACGGCGGTGCTGGCCCGTGAAGACCGTCCCGGGGAAAAACGCCTGGTGGCGTATTTCAGCGTGCAGGCCGGACAGGTGGCGCCCGAAGCCGACCAGATGCGTCTGCATTTGCAGGCGCTGCTGCCCGACTACATGATTCCGGCGGCCTATGTGCACCTGGAAAAACTCCCGGTTTCACCTAACGGCAAGCTGGACCGTCGTGCGCTGCCGGAGCCTTCGGCCGATGCCTTCGTCAGCCGCGACTACCAGGCGCCGCTCGGCGACACCGAAACCACCCTGGCCGCGCTCTGGTGCGAAGTGCTGGGTGTGGAGCGGGTCGGTCGCCAGGACCATTTCTTCGAACTCGGCGGCCATTCGCTGCTGGCGGTCAAGTTGATCGAGCGCATGCGCCAGGCCGGCCTGAGTGCCGACGTCCGCGTGCTGTTCGGCCAGCCGACCCTGGCGGCGCTGGCGGCGGCCGTGGGCGGCGGGATCGAGATCGTGGTGCCGGCCAACGGTATTCCCGCCGGCTGCGAACGCATCACCCCTGGCATGCTGACCCTGACCACTCTGGATCAGGCCAGTATCGACCGCATTGTCGCCGGCGTGCCCGGTGGCACCGGCAACGTGCAGGATATCTACCCGCTGGCGCCGTTGCAGGAAGGCATTCTTTATCACCATATCGCTGCTGAAACGGGCGATCCGTACCTGTTGCAAGCAACTTTCGCCCTGCAGGACCTGGCACAGCTGCGCGGTTTCGCCGAAGCCTTGCAGGCGGTGATCGATCGCCATGACATCCTGCGCACGGCGCTGGTCTGGCAAGGTCTGGAAGAACCGCAACAAGTGGTCCTGCGCCACGTCGAACTGCCGCTGGAACAGATCGCCCTGGACCCGGCCGCGGGCGATATCCTCGGTCAGTTGCAGCGTCGCTTCGATCCCCGCGAGTGCCGCCTGGACCTCGGCCAGGCGCCGCTGATGCACCTGGCTTTTGCCCAGGATTCGGCCAACCAGCGCTGGGTGGCGATCCTGCTGTTCCACCATATTGCTCTCGATCACACCGCCCTGGATGTGATGAGCGAAGAGATGCTCGCCCATCTGCATGGCGCGGCCGGACAACTACCGGCGGCGATGCCGTACCGCAACTATGTGGGTCAGGCCCGCCTGGGGGTGAGCCGCGAGCAACATGAAGCGTTCTTCCGCGAAATGCTCGGCGATGTCGACGAGCCGACCTTGCCGTTCGGCCTGCTGCAGGTGCAGGGCGACGGGCAGGGCGTCAAGGAGGTCCGCCGTGATCTTCCGGCTGAACTGTGTCAACGCCTGCGCACCCAGGCCCGGCAACTGGGGGTGAGTGCCGCCAGTCTGCATCACCTGGCCTGGGCCCGGGTGCTGGGCAGCGTCAGCGGCCGTGAGGACGTGGTCTTCGGTACCGTGCTGTTGGGCCGTATGCAAAGCGGCCTGGGTGCCGATCGTGCACTCGGGATGTTTATCAATACCTTGCCGTTGCGGGTCGACGTCGGTGCCTGCGCGGTACGCCAGGCGGTGCGCCAGACCCACGCCCGACTCACCGCACTGCTCGGCCACGAGCATGCGCCGTTGGTGCTGGCCCAGCGTTGCAGCGCGGTGGCGGCCTCGTCGCCGCTGTTCAGCGCGTTGCTCAACTACCGGCACAGCCCGGCGCTCGAAGCCAATGGTGGCGATTATTGGGCAGACACCCAGGTCCTCGGCGTCCGCGAGCGGACCAATTACCCCTGTGCCTTGTCGGTGGACGACCAGGGCGAAGGCTTCCTGCTGAGCGTGCAGGTGGCGGCCGGAGTCGACGGTCAGCGGGTCTGCGGTTATATGCAGACCGCCTTGACCCAGCTGGTCGAGGCCCTGGAGTCCGCGCCGGATTCAGCGGTGCGCGACCTGGCGGTGCTACCGGAGGATGAGCGTCGGCAATTGCTGCAGGACTTCAATGCCACGACAACCGATTACCCGATGAGTCGCACCGTGCACAGCCTGTTCGAGGACCAGGTACGCCTGCGGCCACAAGCGACGGCGGCCGTGCACCATGGCCAGGCCCTGAGCTACGCGCAGTTGAACCGACGGGCCAACCAGCTTGCCGCCTATCTGCTCGGTCTCGGCGTGCAACCGGGGGCGCGGGTGGCGATCCTGCTGGAGCGTTCCCTGGACCTGCTGGTCAGCCAGTTGGCGATTCTCAAGTGCGCGGCGGTCTATGTGCCGCTGGACACCAAGGCGCCGCTGGAGCGCCAGCAGTTCATGCTTGAAGACAGCCAGGCCGCGGTCCTGCTGACCCGGGGCGGTTTTGCGCTGGCCAGCGGTACGGCGACGCGGGTCGATCTCGACACCATGGTGCTGGACGCCTTGCCGACGGATGACCGGCCATTGGCGCAATCGAGCGAAACCCCGGCCTACATCATGTACACCTCCGGCTCCACCGGGGTGCCCAAGGGTGTGGTGGTGCCGCACCGGGCCATCACGCGGCTGGTGATCAACAACGGTTATGCCGACTTCAACGAGCAGGATCGGATCGCCTTCAGCTCCAACCCGGCGTTCGACGCCAGCACCATGGATGTCTGGGGCGCCTTGCTCAATGGCGGCCAGGTGCTGGTGGTGGACCATGACACGCTGCTCGAACCGGCGCGTTTCGGCGAGCTGCTGATCAGCTCCGGGGCCACGGTGCTGTTTGTCACCACGGCGGTATTCAACCAGTACGTGCAACTGATCCCGGAAGCCATCAAGGGTTTGCGGATCCTTCTGTGCGGTGGTGAACGCAGCGACCCGGCGTCGTTCCGCCGCCTGTTGGCGCTGGCGCCGCAACTGCGCCTGGTGCATTGCTACGGGCCGACCGAAACCACCACCTACGCCACCACCTATCACGTGACTGCGGTGGCCGAAGATGCCGAGAGCGTGCCGATCGGCCGTCCTATCGGCAATACCCAGGTCTATGTCCTCGATGCCCGCCAGCAATTGCTGCCCCTGGGCGTCAGCGGTGAAATCTGCATCGGTGGCAAGGGTGTGGCGCAGGGTTACCTCAACCGCGCCGACCTGACCGCCGAGAAATTTATCGCCGACCCGTTCAGCAACGAGCCCGGCGCCTTGCTCTATCGCACCGGCGACCTTGGCCGCTGGTTGGTCGATGGCCAGCTGGAATGCCTGGGGCGTAACGACGACCAGGTGAAGATTCGCGGTTTCCGGATCGAACTCGGGGAAATCGAGGCGCGCCTGAGCACCCATCCGCAGGTGCGCGAATGCATCGTGCTGGCCCGCGAGGACGTTCCCGGCGACAAGCGCCTGGCGGCCTATATCACCACGACCGGCGAGCCGGCCACGGTGGAAACACTGCGCGGCTACCTGCAAGGCCTGTTGCCGGAGTACATGGTGCCCAGCGCCTATGTGCAACTGGACGCATTGCCGCTGACCCTGAACGGCAAGGTCGACCGCAAGGCGCTGCCGGTGCCGGAGTCGGACGCCCTGGCCCGTGGCGATTACCAGGCGCCGCAAGGTGAAGTGGAAACCCTGCTGGCATCGATCTGGGCCGATGTGCTCAAGGTCGAGCGGGTCGGGCGTCATGACCACTTCTTTGAACTGGGCGGCCATTCGTTGCTGGCGGTCAGCCTGATCGAGCGCATGCGCCAGGTCGGCCTGAGCGCCGATGTGCGCGTACTGTTCGGCCAGCCGACCCTGGCCGCGCTGGCGGCGGCGGTGGGCGGCGGCACGGAAATCGTGGTGCCGGCCAACCTGATCGCCGATGACTGCGCACACCTCACCCCGGACCTGCTGCCGCTGATCAAGCTGACCCAGGCGCAGATCGACCAGGTGCTGGCGAGCGTGCCGGGCGGCGCACGGAATGTGCAGGATATCTACCCGCTGGCACCGTTGCAGGCGGGCATCCTTTATCACCATATCAGCGCCGAACAGGGCGACCCCTATGTTCTGCAAGCGCTGTTCGGCCTGCGGGACCGCGCGCGGCTGGAGGATTTCAGCAACGCCCTGCAAGGGGTGATCGACCGTCACGACATCCTCCGTACCGCCGTGCTCTGGGAAGGGCTCGACGAACCGTTGCAGGTGGTCCTGCGGCGGGCCACGCTGGAAGTCACCGAGCTGTTCCTCGATCCGGCGGCCGGTCCGCTGGCTGAGCAACTGCACCAGCGTTTCAATCCGCGCCACTACCGCCTCGATGTGCGCCAGGCGCCGTTGATCCGCATTGTCTTTACCCACGATGCGGCCGCTGACCGTTGGCTGGCGATGCTGCTGTTCCATCATATGGCCCTCGACCACACCGCGCTGGACGTGGTCCAGCATGAAATCCAGGCGCACTTGCTCGGCGAGGCCCATACCCTGGGCGAAGCGATGCCGTATCGCAACTATGTGGCCCAGGCGCGCCTGGGTGTCAGCCAGGCGCAGCACGAGGCGTTTTTCCGTGGGGTGCTGGGCGATATCGACGAGCCGACCCTGCCGTTCGGCCAGCAGGATGTGCAGGACGGCGGACGTGAAATCGAAGAGGCCAGCCTGGCCCTGGCGCCCGAGTTGAGCCTGCGTCTGCGGGCCCAGGCCCGCCAGGCCGGGGTCAGTGCCGCGAGCCTGATGCACCTGGCCTGGGCGCGGGTGCTGGGCAGTGTCTCTGGCCGCGAGCAAGTGGTGTTCGGCACGGTACTGCTGGGCCGCCTTCAGGCGGGCGAGGGTGCTGACCGGGCGTTGGGGATGTTTATCAATACCTTGCCGCTGCGGGTCGATATCGGTACGCAGACGGTGCTCGCCGGACTCAAGGCCACCCACGGCCAACTGACCGCGTTGCTTGGGCACGAACATGCGCCGTTGGTGCTGGCCCAGCGTTGCAGCGGCGTGGCCGCGCCGGCACCGTTGTTCAGTGCGCTGCTCAACTACCGCCACAGTGTGGTGGCCGCTCCCACGGCCGAGCATGAAGCGGCCTGGAGTGGTATTGAGGCTTTCGGCGCCGAGGAGCGCACCAACTATCCGCTGACCCTGAACGTCGATGACCTGGGCGATGGCTTCAAGTTGTCGGTTCTGGTCACCGCCGAGGTGGGTGCGCAACGCCTGTGCGGTTATATGCAGGCAGCGGTGGCGCAACTGCTCCAGGCGCTGGAACAGACCCCGGCGGCGACGCTGGACAGCCTGTCGATCTTGCCGCCGGCGGAGCGTGAGCAGGTGTTGGTCGGTTTCAACGCCACCGCCACCGATTCGCCACGGCATACGACGGTGCACGCTCTGTTCGAGTCCCAGGTACAGCGCACGCCTGAAGCCGCGGCGGTGGTGCATGACGCGACGAGCCTGAGTTACCGCGAGTTGAACCGGCAGGCCAATCGCCTGGCGGCGGAACTGCTGGAACTCGGCGTGCAGCCTGGGGAGAGCGTGGCGCTGTTGTTGCCGCGCTCCATCGATCTGGTGGTCAGCCAACTGGCGGTGCTCAAGTGCGCGGCGGTCTATGTGCCGCTGGATATCAATGCCCCACGCGAACGCCAGGCCTTTATGGTGCAGGACAGCCAGGCCGTGCTGGTGCTGACCTACAGCGCTGAAACCCTGGACCAGGGTGTACGGCGTCTTGACCTCGACACCCGGTCTGTCAACGCAGAGCCGGCGGCCAATCCGGACCGAGCGGCAACCGCCGAGTCGGTCGCCTACATCATGTACACCTCCGGTTCCACCGGCACGCCCAAGGGTGTGCTGGTCCCGCACCGGGCCATCGGCCGCCTGGTAATCGACAACGGCTACGCCGACTTCAATGCGCAAGATCGCGTGGCCTTCGCCTCCAACCCGGCCTTCGACGCCAGCACCCTGGATGTCTGGGCGCCGCTGCTCAATGGCGGTTGCGTGGTGGTGGTCGAACACTCGGTATTGCTGTCCCAGGATGAGTTCCGGGCGCTGCTGCTGGCGCAATCGGTCAGCGTGCTGTGGCTGACCGCCGGGCTGTTCCATCAATATGCCGACGGCCTGATGGAGGTCTTCGCCCGCTTGCGCTACCTGATTGTCGGTGGTGATGTGCTGGACCCGGCGGTCATCGCCCGGGTACTGGCGCAAGGCGCGCCGCAACATCTGCTCAACGGCTATGGCCCGACCGAAGCCACGACCTTTTCCGCGACCTACGAGATCACTTCTGTGGGCAGCGGCGGTATTCCCATCGGTCGACCGATCGGCAACAGCCAGGTCTACGTGCTTGATGCACGTCGCCAACCGGTGGCGGTGGGTGTGCCCGGCGAGCTGTATATCGGCGGGCAGGGCGTGGCCAAGGGGTATTTGAACCGGGCGGAATTGAGCGCCACGCAGTTTGTCGCCGATCCGTTCAGCGCCCGGGAGGGTGCACTGCTGTACCGCACCGGTGACCTCGGTCGCTGGAACGCGGACGGTAACCTGGAGTACCTCGGCCGCAATGACGGTCAGGTGAAGATCCGTGGTTTCCGTATCGAACTGGGTGAAATCGAGGCCGCTCTGGTCACGCACCCGGCGGTACAGGAAGCGGTGTTGCTGGCACGGCAGGACGACGGTGAGAAACGCCTGGTGGCCTATTTCACCCAGGGCGAGTCGCAGCAGAGGCTGGATATCGAAAGCCTGCGCAGTCATCTGCAGGCCTGTCTGCCGGACTATATGGTGCCCGCGGCCTACGTGCGTCTCGACGTGCTGCCGCTGACCCCCAACGGCAAGCTGGACCGCAAGGCCCTGCCGGCACCGGATGCCCAGGCACTGGTCAGCCGTGGCTACGAGGCGCCCGAAGGCGTGGTCGAAACCACCCTGGCGGCGATCTGGGCCGAGGTGCTCAAGGTCGAGCGGGTCGGGCGTCACGATCACTTCTTCGAACTGGGCGGGCATTCGCTGCTGGCCGTCAGCCTGATCGAACGGATGCGCCAGGCCGGCTTGAGCGCCGATGTGCGCGTGCTGTTCGGCCAGCCGACCCTGGCCGCATTGGCGGCGGCCGTCGGTGGGGGCTCTGAAATCAAGGTCCCGGCCAATGCCATCCAGGCCGGTTGCACTCGGATCACGCCGGACCTGCTGCCCCTGGCCGATCTCGACCAGGCCGCCATTGACCGTATTGTCGCCAGCGTGCCGGGCGGGGTGGCCAATGTGCAGGATATCTACCCGCTGGCACCGTTGCAGGAGGGGATTCTTTATCACCATCTGGCGGCCGAGCAGGGCGATCCGTATGTCTTGCAGACCCTGTTCGAGATGGCCAGTCGCGAGCGCCTGAGTGCCTTTATCGACGCCTTGCAAAGCGTTATCGAACGCCATGACATCCTGCGTACCGCCGTGCTCTGGCAAGGGCTGGAGACACCGATGCAGGTGGTCTGGCGCCAGGCCCGGCTGTATCTGGAGCAGGTCGAACTCGATCCGGCCGAGGGTGATATCGCCGAGCAGTTGCATGAACGCTTCGACGCACGTCATTCGCGGCTGGACCTGACCCAGGCGCCGCTGGTGCGCCTGGTCTTTGCCGAGGACGCGCCGAACCAGCGCTGGGTGGCGATGCTGTTGTTCCACCATATGGCCCTGGATCACACCGCGATGGATGTGGTGCGCCAGGATATGCAGGCGCACCTGCTCGGCCTGGCCGGCCAGCTCGGTGCCGCCGTGCCGTATCGCAACTATGTGGCCCAGGCCCGCCTGGGTGTGAGCCGCGAGGCCCATGAAGGGTTCTTCCGCGAGATGTTGGGCGATATCGATGAGCCGACCCTGCCGTTCGGCCTGCTGGATGTGCAGGGCGACGGTCGCGATATCGAGGAAAGCAGCCTGGCGCTGGACAGCCGGCTGGACCTGCGCCTGCGGGCCCAGGCCCGTCAACTGGGGGTGAGCGCCGCCAGCCTGGTGCACCTGGCCTGGGCCCAGGTACTGGGCAAGGTGTCGAGCAAGCGCACGGTGGTGTTCGGTACCGTGCTGATGGGCCGGATGCAGGGCGGCGAGGGTGCCGACCGGGCGCTGGGGATGTTTATCAATACCTTGCCGCTGCGGGTGGACCTGGGCGAGCAGGGCGCGCGGGACGGGGTCCGGGCGACCCATGCCCGGCTCACCGCGCTGCTCGGCCACGAACATGCGCCGTTGGTGCTGGCCCAGCGTTGCAGCGGGGTGGCCGCGCCGTTGCCGTTGTTCAGTGCACTGCTCAACTACCGGCACAGTGGCGCGGCGGAACAATCGGGCGAGGCCCTTGAGGCCTGGCGTGGTATCGAGGTGCTCAGTGGCGAGGAGCGCACCAACTATCCGTTGACCTTGAACGTCGACGATCTGGGCGACGGTTTCAAGCTGACGGTGCTGGTCACCGGCAGCGTCGGAGCCGGGCGCGTTTGCAGCTATATGCAGACAGCGTTGGAAAGTCTGGTGGGGGCGTTGGAACTGTCACCGGCCACGGCGCTCGACAGTCTGTCGATTCTGCCGGCCGCCGAGCGTGAGCAGTTGTTGTTCGGGCTTAACGATACGGCACTGGATTATCCGCAGCAGCAGACTATCCATGGGTTGTTCGAGGCGCAGGTGGAACGTACGCCGGAGGCTTTGGCGGTGGTCCATGGTGAACAGCGTCTGAGTTATCGCGAACTCAATGAACTGGCCAACCGCCTGGCGCATACCTTGCGTAAACAAGGTGTGCGGCCGGATTCGCGGGTCGGGATCTGTGTCGAGCGCGGGACAGAGATGGTCGTCGGCTTGCTGGCGATCCTCAAGGCGGGCGGTGGTTATGTGCCGCTGGATCCGGCTTATCCGGTAGAGCGGATTGCCTATATGTTGCAGGACAGTGCTCCGGCAGCCGTACTCGCGCAGGCCGCAACCCGTGACTTGCTGGCAGGGGTTTCGGTGCCCGTGATCAATCTCGATCAGGGCACCTGGCAGGACGAGTCCGTCCAGAATCCAGAGGTGCCGGGGCTGACGTCGGCACATCTGGCGTACCTGATCTACACCTCGGGGTCGACCGGTCTGCCCAAGGGCGTGATGATCGAACACTGCAACACCGTGAACTTCCTGACCTGGGCCCATGCCGCTTTCGGCGGTGGTTCGGCGTTGAACAAGACGTTGTTCTCCACCTCGCTGAACTTCGACCTGGCGGTCTACGAGTGCTTTGCCCCTCTGACCTCGGGCGGCAGTATCGACGTGGTGAAAAACGTCCTGGAGCTGCAACACGGCGAACACGATATCGGTCTGATCAACACTGTGCCGTCCGCCCTGAAGGCCTTGCTGGAAGTCGACGGCCTGCCGGAGTCGGTGCACACGGTCAACGTTGCAGGTGAGGCGCTGAAACGCAGTCTGGTGGAATCGCTGTTCGAGAAGACCGGCGTCCAACGCCTGTGCAACCTCTATGGCCCTTCGGAAACCACCACCTATTCAAGTTGGGTAGCGATGGATCGCGAAGACGGTTTTGCCCCGCATATCGGCAAACCGGTGGGCAACACCCAGTTCTACCTGCTGGATGAACAGCAACAACCCGTTCCACTGGGTGTTCCGGGTGAGATCTACATTGGCGGCGCCGGCGTAGCCCGAGGCTACCTGAACCGCGACGATCTCACCGCCGAACGCTTCCTCCAGGACCCGTTCGCAATCACGCCGAACGCCCGGATGTACCGCACCGGCGACCTCGGTCGTTATCTGCCGGACGGCAATATCGAATACCTGGGCCGTAACGACGACCAGGTGAAGATCCGTGGTTTCCGTATCGAACTGGGCGAGATCGAAGCGCGCCTGGCCAAACATCCTGCGGTGCAGGAAGCCGTGGTCATGGCCCGCGAAGACATCCCGGGCGACAAACGCCTGGTGGCTTACTACACCGTCCAGTCCATGGACAACGAGCCGGCGATCGACAGCCTGCGCGGTTGGCTGCTGGGGCAACTGCCGGCCTATATGGTCCCGGTGGCCTATGTGCGGCTCGACGCACTACCGCTGACCCCCAACGGCAAGCTCGACCGCAAGGCCCTGCCGGCTCCGGACGGCGGCGCGCTGATCAGTCGCGGCTACGAAGCCCCGCAAGGCGAGACGGAAACCCTGATCGCCGAGATCTGGCAAACCTTGCTGGGTATCGCCCAGGTCGGTCGGCATGACCACTTCTTCGAACTGGGCGGCCATTCGCTGCTCGCCGTGAGCCTGATGGAACGCATGCGCCAGGAAGGTCTGGAAGCCGATGTCAGGACCCTGTTCGAACACCCCACCCTCTCGGAATACGCGGCAACGACGGAAAGAATGGAGATTGTTCTGTGAGCGTGATCGAACTGTTGGCAATACTGAAAGAGAAAGATGTGCAACTTGCCGTCAAGGGCGACCAACTGGTCGTCAGCGGCAGGCGACAGTCCCTCACCGAGCCCGCCGTGCTGGCGATGTTGCGCGAGAACAAGGCGGCGTTGATCGAACTGATCAATGCCGGCGAGTATTCCAGCGGCAAGGCCGGGGAAGTGGAGATTCCGGCCCAGGCGATCCCTGCCGGCTGCGCGCGCATCACCCCGGACATGCTGCCCCTGGTCCGGCTCGACCAGGCGGCCATCGAGCATATCGTCGCCAGCGTCCCCGGTGGTGTCGGCAATGTGCAGGACATCTACCCGCTGGCACCGTTGCAGGAGGGCATCCTCTATCACCATATCGCCGCCGAGCAGGGCGATCCCTACGTCCTGCAGGCGCAATTCGCGATTGCCAGCCGTGCCCGTTTCGACGAGTTCACCACGGCCTTGCAGCAGGTGATTGACCGTCACGACATCCTGCGCACCAGCGTGGTCTGGGAAGGCCTGGACGAACCGGTGCAGGTGGTCTGGCGCCAGGCGCGGCTGGTCCTCACTGAAATCGAGATCGACCCCGCTGCCGGCGCGGCCAGCGAGCAACTACGACAACGCTTCGACCCGCGCCACTACCGTCTCGATATCAGTCAGGCGCCTTTGCTGCGCCTGGCCTTCGCCCACGATGCGGCCAACCAGCGCTGGGTGGCAATGCTGCTGTTCCATCACATCGCCATCGACCACGCGGCCCTGGAAGTGGTGCAGCAGGAAATCCATGCGCACCTGTACGGCCAGGCCCAGGCCCTGGGCGAGCCGGTGCCGTATCGCAACTATGTGGCCCAGGCCCGACTCGGGGTCAGCAGCCAGCAGCACGAAGCGTTTTTCCGCGAGATGCTCGGTGATATCGACGAGCCGACCCTGCCGTTCGGCATTCAGGATGTGCGCGGCGACGGTCATGGTGTCGAAGAAGCGACCCAGACCCTGCCCGTCGAGCTGAGCCGGCGCCTGCGGGCCCAGGCCCGGCTGCAGGGGGTGAGTGCGGCGAGCCTGCATCACCTGGCCTGGGCCCAGGTGCTCGGGCGCCTGTGCGGGCGCAACGACGTGGTGTTCGGCACCGTGCTGCTGGGGCGGATGCGCGGCAGCGAAGGGGTTCGCCGGGCCCTGGGAATGTTTATCAATACCTTGCCGCTGCGGGTTGCCGTGGGCGAGCAGGATGTGCGGGCCGGGGTCAAGGCGACCCATGCGCGGCTGACCGCGTTGCTCGGTCACGAGCACGCCTCGTTGTCCCTGGCCCAGCGTTGCAGCGGCGTGGCCGCGCCGACGCCGTTGTTCAGCACCTTGCTCAACTACCGGCACAGTTCTGCTGAGGCGGTGACGGGGGAGGCGGTGCAGCTGTGGGAAGGGATCGAGGTGTTGGGGGGCGAAGAACGCACCAACTATCCGCTGATCCTGTCCCTGGATGACCTGGGCGAAGGTTTCAGCCTGAATGTGCAGGCGCTTGCCGGTATCGGTGCGCAGCGGGTCTGCGGGTATATGCAGACGGCGTTGGAGCAGTTGGTCCAGGCCCTGGAGCGGGCTTCGACTTCGGCGCTCAACAGCCTCTCGATCCTGCCGGCCGATGAGCGCGAACAGTTGCTGGTGGGGTTCAACGATACGGCACTGGATTATCCGCGGGAACAGACCATTCACGGGTTGTTCGAGGCGCAGGTTGAGCGTACGCCGGATGCTTTGGCGGTGGTGCATGGCGAACAGCGCCTGAGCTATCGCGAGCTTAACGAGCAGGCCAACCGTTTGGCCCATGCGTTGCGCAAGCAGGGTGTGCAGCCGGATTCTCGGGTCGGGATCTGTGTCGGGCGTGGGGCCGAGATGGTTGTCGGGTTGCTGGCGATTCTCAAGGCGGGTGGCGGTTATGTGCCGTTGGACCCGGCCTACCCGGCGGAGCGGATTGCCTACATGTTGCAGGACAGCGCTCCGGCGGCGGTCTTGGCACAGGCAGCTACCCAGGCATTGTTGGCGGGCGTTTCGGTGCCCGTGATCAATCTCGACCAGGACACCTGGCAGGACGAATCCGTCCAGAATCCGCAGGTGCCAGGGCTGACCTCAGCGCATCTGGCTTACCTGATCTACACCTCGGGTTCGACCGGTCTGCCCAAAGGCGTGATGATCGAACACCGCAATACCGTGAACTTCCTGACCTGGGCTCATGTCGCTTTCGGTGATGAGGCGTTGAACAAGACCTTGTTCTCCACCTCGCTTAACTTCGACCTCGCGGTCTACGAGTGCTTTGCCCCCTTGACCTCGGGCGGCAGCATCGACGTGGTGAAAAACGTCCTGGAGCTGCAACACGGCGAACACGATATTGGTTTGATCAACACCGTTCCATCTGCACTCAAGGCGTTGCTGGAAGTCGATGGCTTGCCGGAATCGGTCCATACGGTCAACGTTGCAGGTGAGGCGCTGAAGCGCAGCCTGGTGGAATCCCTGTTCGAAAAAACTGGCGTCCAACGTCTTTGCAACCTCTACGGCCCGTCGGAAACCACCACCTACTCAAGCTGGGTGGCCATGGACCGCGAAGACGGTTTCGCCCCGCATATCGGCAAGCCGGTCGGCAACACCCAGTTCTACCTGCTGGACGAGCAGCAACAGCCCGTTCCGCTGGGCGTGCCGGGTGAAATCTACATTGGTGGCGCCGGTGTAGCCCGAGGCTACCTGAACCGCGACGACCTCACCGCCGAACGCTTCCTCAAGGACCCGTTCAACCAGGATGCCTCGGCGCGGATGTATCGCACCGGCGACCTCGGCCGTTACCTGCCGGACGGCAATATCGAGTACCTCGGCCGTAACGACGACCAGGTGAAGATCCGTGGCTTCCGTATCGAACTGGGCGAGATCGATGCCCGCCTGGCCAAACATCCGGCGGTCCATGAAGCCGTGGTCACGGCCCGCGAAGATATTCCGGGCGACAAGCGTCTGGTGGCCTATTACACCCTGGCCGATGGACATACCTCGGTCGATATCGACAGCCTGCGCCGTCATCTGCAGGAAAAGCTGCCGGAGTACATGGTCCCGGCCATCTACGTTGTGTTGGACAAGCTGCCGCTGACCCCCAACGGCAAGCTCGACCGCAAGGCCCTGCCAGCCCCGGACAGCGATGCGCTGGTCCGTCGTGGCTACGAAGCGCCCCAAGGCGAAACCGAAATCACCCTTGCACGGATCTGGAGCGACCTGCTCAAGGTCGAGCAGGTCGGACGCCATGATCACTTCTTCGAACTGGGCGGCCATTCGCTGCTGGCCGTCAGCCTGATCGGCCATATGCGCCAGGCCGGGCTCAGTGTCGATGTGCAGGCGCTTTTCAGCCAGCCGACCCTGGCCGCTCTGGCCACTGCCGTGGGCGGCGGGCGGGAAATCGTCGTTCCGGCCAACGCCATTCCGGCAGGCTGCGAGCACATCACCCCGGAGATGCTGTCCCTGGTCAACCTCGACCAGGCCGCCATCGAACAGATTGTCGCGAACGTGCCCGGTGGCGCGGCGAATGTGCAGGATATCTATCCGCTGGCGCCGTTGCAGGAAGGCATTCTCTATCACCATCTGTCTGCCGGCAGCGGCGATCCCTACGTCCTCCATGCACTGTTCACGGTGCCGGACCGCCAGCGCCTGGACGCTTTCGCCCTGGCGTTGCAACAGGTTATCGATCGCCATGACATCCTGCGCACCGCCGTGCTCTGGCAGGGCCTGGAAGAACCGGTCCAGGTGGTCTGGCGCCAGGCCCGCCTGCACCGCGAGGCCCTGGAACTTGACCCGCGTGCCGGTGATGTGGCCAGCCAGCTCAAGGAGCGTTTCGACACCCGTCACTCGCGCCTGGACGTGACCCGAGCGCCACTGATGCAGCTGGTGTTTGCCGAGGACGAAGCCGAGCAGCGCTGGGTGGCGATGCTGCGCTTCCATCATATGGCCCTGGACCACACCGCCCTGGAAGTGGTCCGTCATGAAATCCAGGCACACCTGCTGGGGCAGGCCGCGCAGTTGGGCAGCCCGGTGCCGTACCGCAACTATGTGGCCCAGGCGCGCCTGGGTGGGCGTCGGGGGGAACACGAAGCGTTCTTCCGCGAGATGCTGGGCGATATCGACGAGCCGACACTGCCGTTCGGTTTGCAGGATGTGCAGGGTGACGGTCATTCCATCGAGGAAGCCACCCGCGTGCTGTCGCCGGCGCTGAGCCTGCGCCTGCGGGCTCGTGCCCGGCAGTTGGGCGTGAGCGCGGCCAGCTTGCATCACCTGGCCTGGGCCCAGGTATTGGGCAAGGTTTCGGGCAAGCAGGACGTGGTCTTCGGCACCGTGTTGATGGGCCGGATGCAGGGCGGCGAGGGGGCCGACCGCGCGCTGGGGATGTTTATCAATACCTTGCCGCTGCGGGTGGCCGTGGGCGGGCAGGGCGCGCGTGCCGGGGTCAAGGCGACCCATGCGCGACTGACCACGCTGCTGGGGCACGAACATGCGTCCCTGGCCCTGGCCCAGCGTTGCAGCGGCGTGGCCGCGCCGACGCCGTTGTTCAGCGCCTTGCTCAACTACCGTCACAGTGCCGTCGGCAGTGTTTCCGAAGAAGCCGCTCTGGCCTGGCAGGGTATCGAGACCCTTGGTGGTGAGGAACGTACCAACTATCCGTTGACCTTGAACGTCGATGACCTGGGCGAGGGCTTCAGCCTGAATGTGCAGGTCAACGCCGAAGTCGGCGCCATGCGGGTCTGCGCCTATATGGAGGCGGCGCTGGAGCATCTGCTCCAGGCGCTGGAGCAGAACCCCGAGGCCCCGTTGAGCAGCCTGTCGATTCTGCCGGCTGACGAGCGTGAACAACTGCTGGTGACGTTCAACGATACGTTGCTGGATTATCCACGGCAGCAGACCGTGCATGGGTTGTTCGAAGCGCAGGTGCAGCGTACGCCGGATGCCCTGGCAGTGGTGCATGGCGGGCGCCGCCTGACTTATCGCGAGCTTAACGAGCAAGCCAACCGTCTGGCGCATACCTTGCGTAAACAGGGTGTGCAGCCGGATTCACGGGTCGGGATCTGTGTCGAGCGCGGGGCGGAGATGGTCGTCGGCTTGCTGGCGATTCTCAAGGCGGGTGGCGGTTATGTGCCGCTGGACCCGGCTTACCCGGCGGAGCGGATTGCCTATATGTTGCAGGACAGTGCTCCGGCGGTCGTACTGGCGCAGACCGCAACCCGTGATTTGCTGGCGGGTGTTTCGGTGCCGGTCATCAATCTCGATCAGGGCACTTGGCAGGACGAATCCGTCCAGAATCCAGAGGTGCCGGGACTGACTTCAGCGCATCTGGCCTATCTGATCTACACCTCGGGGTCGACCGGCTTACCTAAAGGCGTAATGATCGAACACCGCAACACCGTGAACTTCCTGACCTGGGCCCATGCCGCTTTCGGCGGTCCGGCGTTGGAAAAAACGTTGTTCTCGACTTCGCTGAACTTCGACCTGGCGGTGTACGAATGCTTTGCACCGCTGACTTCGGGCGGCAGCATCGAGGTGGTGAAAAACGTTCTGGAGTTGCAACAGGGCGAGCACGATATCGACCTGATCAACACAGTGCCATCGGCGCTCAAGGCGTTGCTGGAAGTCGATGGCTTGCCGGAATCGGTGCACACGGTCAACGTCGCCGGCGAAGCGCTGAAACGCAGTCTGGTGGAATCGCTGTTCGAGAAGACTGGCGTCCAACGCCTGTGCAACCTTTACGGCCCATCGGAAACCACCACCTACTCAAGTTGGGTGTCGATGGATCGCGAGGACGGTTTCGCCCCCCATATCGGCAAACCGGTCGGCAACACCCAGTTCTACCTGCTGGACGAGCAGCAACAGCCCGTTCCGCTGGGTGTTCCGGGTGAAATCTACATCGGCGGCGCCGGTGTGGCACGGGGTTATCTGAACCGTGAAGACCTGACCGCCGAACGTTTCCTCAACGACCCGTTCAGCCGGGAAGCCTCGGCGCGGATGTATCGCACCGGCGACCTCGGCCGTTACCTGCCGGACGGCAATATCGAATACCTTGGCCGTAACGACGACCAGGTGAAGATCCGCGGTTTCCGTATCGAACTGGGCGAGATCGACGCCCGCCTGGCCAAACACCCGACCGTCCACGAAGCCGTGGTCACGGCCCGCGAGGATATTCCGGGCGACAAGCGCCTGGTGGCCTATTACACCCTGGCGGCCGGGCAGACTTCAGTCGATATCGAATCTCTGCGCAGCCATCTGCAAGAGCAGTTGCCGGAGTACATGGTTCCCGCCATCTACGTGCTGCTTGAGGCCATGCCGCTGACCCCGAACGGCAAACTCGACCGCAAGGCCCTGCCGACCCCGGACGGCGATGCGCTGATCCGCCGTGGTTATGAAGCGCCCCAGGGCGAAACCGAAACCACCCTGGCACGGATCTGGATGCAGCTGCTCAATGTCGAGCAGGTCGGGCGCCACGACCATTTCTTCGACCTGGGCGGCCATTCGTTGTTGGCCGTCAGCCTGATCGAACGCATGCGTCAGGCCGGCCTGAGCGCTGATGTCCGCGTGCTGTTCAGCCAGCCGACTCTTGCGGCCCTGGCTGCTGCCGTGGGCGGTGGGCGTGAAATCGTCGTCCCGGCCAATGCCATCCCGACCCCTTGCGCGCACATCACCCCGGACATGCTGCCCCTGGTCACTCTCGACCAGGCCGCTATCGACCGGGTTGTGGCTAACGTACCGGGCGGCGCGGCGAACGTGCAGGATATCTACCCGTTGGCGCCGCTGCAGGAAGGCATCCTCTATCACCATCACCTGGCCGTGGACCACGTCGACCCGTATCTGCAACACGCGCTGTTCGCCTTCGACAGCCGCGACCGGCTCGACGCCTTCGCCCAGGCCCTGCAAGGAGTGATTGCACGCCACGATATCCTGCGCACCGCGGTGGTCTGGGAAGGCCTCGATACGCCGCTGCAAATGGTCTGGCGCCAGGCGACCCTGGCGCTGCACGAAGTGTCGCCGGACCCGCTCGCCGGTGATACCGCCGGACAACTGCGCGGGCGCCTCGATTCTCCGCAGACCCGCCTGGATATCCGTCGGGCGCCGATGCTGCAGCTCGACTATGCACAGGACCCGTCCAACCAACGCTGGATCGGCCTGTTGCAGTACCACCACCTGGTCAACGACGCCACCTCCCTGGGGGCGTTGGTGGGCGAAATCGAAGCCCATATGCAGGATCGCCAGGTGCAACTGCCGGCCTCGATCCCGTACCGCAACTATGTGGCCCAATCGCGCCTCGGTGTGAGCCAGGCCGAGCACGAGCAGTTTTTCCGCGAAATGCTCGGCGATATCGACGAACCGACCTTGCCGTTCGGTCTGCAGGATGTGCAGGGCGACGGCCAGGATATCGAAGAGGCCCGCTGTGCCGTGGACAGCGGCCTCAGCCGCCGGCTGCGAACCCAGGCGCGGCAATTGGGCGTCAGTGCCGCCAGTCTTTGTCACCTGGCCTGGGCCCGTGTGCTCGGAGGTGTCTCGGGCAAGGACGAGGTGGTCTTCGGTACCGTCCTGCTCGGTCGCCTGCAAGGCGGCGAGGGCGCCGACCGGGCGCTGGGGATGTTTATCAATACCTTGCCGCTGCGGGTGGGAGTGGGTGGATTGGGTGTGCGAGAAGGGGTCAAGGCCACCCACTCACGCCTGACCGCCTTGCTCGGTCACGAACATGCGCCGCTGACCCTGGCGCAACGTTGCAGCGGCGTGGCGGCGCCGACCCCGTTGTTCAGCGCGCTGCTGAACTATCGACACCTGGCGAGTGGCAGCAGCGACCTGCCGGCCTGGAACGGCATCGAGATGCTCGGTGGCGAAGAACGCACCAACTACCCGCTGACCCTGTCGGTGGACGATCTGGGCGAAGACTTCGCCCTGCACGTCGGTACCTTGGCCGGTACCGGGGCACAACGGGTCTGCGGCTATATGCTCAGCGCCCTGGAAAGCCTGGTCGAGGCCCTGGAACAAACACCGGCCTTGCCGTTGGCGCAGTTGTCGATCCTGCCCGCCGCCGAGCGCGAGCAACTGCTGGTAGGGTTCAACGCCAGTGCTCGCGACTACCCACGGGCGCAAACCGTCCATGGCCTGTTCGAAGCCCAGGTGCGGGCGCGTCCCGAGGCTTGCGCGGCGATCCACGATGGCGTGTCGCTGACCTACGCCGAACTCAACACCCGGGCCAACCGCCTGGCCCGCCATCTGCGCGGTCTCGGTGTACAACCGGGCGACAGCGTGGCGATCCTGCTGGAACGCTCCCATGAGCTGCTGGTCAGCCAACTGGCGGTGCTCAAGTGCGGCGCGGTCTATGTGCCGCTGGATATCAACGCCCCGGTCGAGCGCCAGGGTTTCATGATCGAGGACAGCCAGGCCCGGGTCCTGCTGACTCGCCGCGAGGTGCCGCTGGTCACCAACGTACAACGTGTGGACCTCGATCATCTGAGTCTGGAGCGCCTGGACGGCGATGACCTGGTGATGCCGCAGTCCAGCGAAAGCGTGGCCTACATCATGTACACCTCCGGCTCCACCGGCACCCCCAAGGGTGTTCTGGTGCCGCATCGGGCCATCAGCCGCCTGGTGATCAACAACGGTTATGCCGACTTCAATGCCCGGGATCGGGTGGCCTTTGCCTCCAACCCGGCATTCGACGCCAGTACCCTCGACGTCTGGGCGCCGCTGCTCAATGGCGGCTGCGTGGTGGTGATCGGCCAGGCCGACTTGCTCTCCCCGGACAATTTCCAGCGCCTGTTGCTGGAACAGTCGGTCACGGTGTTGTGGATGACCGCCGGCCTGTTCCATCAATATGCCGCGGGCCTGGGCGATGCCTTTTCGCGCCTGCGCTACCTGATTGTCGGCGGCGATGTGCTGGACCCGGCGGTTATCGCACGGGTCCTGGAGAACGCCGCTCCCGAGCACCTGCTCAATGGCTACGGCCCGACCGAAGCCACGACCTTTTCCGCAACCTACGAGATCACCCGGGCGGACCGCGGCAGCCTGCCGATTGGCCGGCCGGTGGGCAACGGCCGTCTCTATGTGCTCGATGCCCAGGCCCAGCCCGTGCCGCTGGGGGTGATCGGTGAGCTGTATATCGGTGGCCTGGGCGTGGCCAAGGGTTACCTGAACCGGGATGAGTTGACCCGGGAAAAATTTGTCGCCGACCCGTTCGACAGCGACCCGCAGGCGCGCTTGTATCGCACCGGCGACCTGGCGCGCTGGCGTGCCGACGGCAACCTGGAATACCTGGGGCGTAATGACGACCAGGTGAAGATCCGTGGCTTCCGGGTCGAACTGGGTGAGATCGAAGCGCGCCTGGCCGAACATCCCGAGGTCAAGGAAACCGTGGTGCTGTGCCGCGAAGAGACCCCGGGCGACAAGCGTCTGGTGGCCTATTTCACCCCGGCCTTTGCCGGGGCGGTGGAGCGGATCGACGCGTTGCGCGGGCATTTGCACGGGCAGTTGCCGGAATATATGGTGCCCATGGCCTATGTGCGCCTTGAGCGCCTGCCGCTGACGGCCAACGGCAAGCTGGATCGCAAGGCCCTGCCGGCGCCGGATGAACGGGCGCTGATCAGCCGTGGCTACGAGGCGCCCGAGGGAGCAACCGAGACCTTGCTGGCGCAGTTATGGTCCGAGCTGCTCAAGGTCGAGCAGGTCGGTCGACATGACCACTTCTTCGAACTGGGCGGGCATTCATTGCTGGCGGTGACGCTGATCGAGCGTATGCGCCAGGCCGGCCTGAGCGCCGATGTCCGGGTGCTGTTCAGCCAGCCGACCCTGGCCGCGCTGGCCGCGGCGGTGGGCAGTGGTCGTGAAATTCGCGTGCCGGCCAATGGCATTACCCTCGATTGCTCGCGTATCACCCCCGAACTGTTGCCGCTGGCGAACCTGGACCAGGCCGCCATCGACCGGATCGTCGCCACGGTGCCGGGGGGCGTTGCCAACGTCCAGGATATCTATGCCCTGGCTCCGTTGCAGGCCGGCATCCTCTATCACCACCTCAGCGCGGAGCAGGGCGACCCCTACGTGCTGCAATCGCAGTTCGCCTTCGACAGCCTGGAGCGCCTGGAAGAATTTGCCAGTGCCTTGCAGTTCGTGATCCAGCGCCATGACATCCTGCGCACCGCGCTGGTCTGGGAAAGCCTCGACGAGCCGGTGCAGGTGGTCTGGCGTCAGGCGCAGCTGGTGCGCGAGAGCCTGGAACCGGACCCGCAGGGCGTTGATGTGGCGAGCCAGCTGCATCAGCGTTTCGACTCGCGGGACTACCGCCTGGATATTCGCCAGGCACCGATGCTGCGGCTGATCCAGGCCTGGGATACGCAAAACCAGCGTTGGCTGGCCTTGCTGCTGTTTCATCACCTGGCGATGGACCATACCGCGATGGATGTGGTGCAGCACGAGATGCAGGCCTATCTGCTGGGGCAGCAGGCGCAACTGGGCGCGCCGGTACCCTATCGCAACTATGTCGCCCAGGCCCGCCTGGGCGTGAGCCAGGAAGAGCACGAGCGCTTCTTCCGCGAACGGCTCGGGGATGTCGACGAACCGACCCTGCCGTTTGGCTTGCAGCTGGCTGATGTTCAAGGTATCGATGAAGCCCGTCTGCCTGTTGGGGTTGCGCTGGGTCGCCGTTTGCGAGTCCAGGCCCGTCAACTTGGGGTAAGTGCCGCCAGCCTGGTGCACCTGGCCTGGGCCCAGGTACTGGGCCGGGTTTCGGCCCGCGACGATGTGGTCTTCGGTACGGTGCTGATGGGCCGGATGCAGGGTGGCGAAGGGGCCGACCGCGCCTTGGGCATGTTTATCAATACCTTGCCGCTGCGGGTGGTCCTTGGCGCTCGCAGCGCACGGGAAGGGGTCAAGACCACCCACGACGAACTGACCGCGTTGCTTGGCCATGAGCATGCGTCCCTGGCGCTGGCCCAGCGTTGCAGCGCTGTCAGCGCTCCGCTGCCGTTGTTCAGCGCCTTGCTCAACTACCGTCACAGCAGCGTTGTCGTGACGGACGAGGCGCTGACGGCCTGGCACGGCATGCAGGCCCTGGGCGGTGAGGAACGCACCAACTATCCGCTGACCCTCAACGTCGATGACCAGGGTGAAGACTTCCTGTTGACCGCCCAGACTGTTCCGCTGATTGCGGCTGAGCGAATCTGCGCCTATATGCAGCGGGCCTTGCACAGCCTGGTCGATGCCCTGGAGCAGACGCCCCAGGCGCCATTGCAGGACTTGTCGGTGCTGCCGGAGGCTGAACGTCGGCAGTTGTTGGAAGCCTTCAATACCACTGCGGTCGAC
>NZ_JALJES010000083.1:0-332 GCF_023242525.1 Pseudomonas sp. MWU12-2319 | reverse complement strand
TGTGGTGGTTTAATTTCCCCGGACACCCCGATAGGTGGAAAATGCATCTATCGAGGAGTTTTTCATGACCGACAAGCGCAGGACATTCGACGACAGCTTCAAGCTGCAAGTCGTGAAAATGATCACAGACCAGGGGTTGGCCGTTTCACAAGTCTGCCGGGATCTCAATCTGGTCGATTCGGCTGTTCGACGCTGGGTCCAGCAGTATGAATCGGAGCAGTTGGGACAAGCCGGGATCGGCAAGCCGCTGACACCTGAGCAACAGCGTATTCGGCAGTTGGAGCAAGAAAACCGGCAGCTCAAGATGGACAACGATGTCCTAAAAAAAGCTA
>NZ_JALJES010000082.1:0-349 GCF_023242525.1 Pseudomonas sp. MWU12-2319 | reverse complement strand
AGCCAGGTCGGCCGAACCGCCCAGCAACTCAGGCAGCAACGGGCCGAAAGCGTTCAGGGTGTTCTGGCTGGCTTTACGGCTGGCGATGGTTTCGCCCTTGGCCGCGACTTCGGCGATATAGGCCGAGGCTTTTTCGGAGAAGTCAGCCGGCAACTCGCCGCTCAGGCGACGGACCAGCTCATTGGCTTCGACCGGGAAGGCCGCGGAGTAGGCCGCGAAACGCTGGTCCCACTCGGCTTCGACAGCGCGGCCGGCTTCCTTGGCATCCCACTCGGCATAAATGTCGGCCGGGATTTCGAACGGGCCGTGGTTCCACTTCAGCGCCGCGCGGGTCAGGGCGATTTCCGCC
>NZ_JALJES010000081.1:0-349 GCF_023242525.1 Pseudomonas sp. MWU12-2319 | reverse complement strand
GGCCAGGTCGGCCGAACCGCCCAGCAGCTCAGGCAGCAATGGGCCAAAAGCGTTCAGAGTGTTCTGGCTGGCTTTACGGCTGGCGATGGTTTCGCCCTTGGCCGCGACTTCGGCGATATAGGCCGAGGCTTTTTCGGAGAAGTCCGCCGGCAACTCGCCGCTCAGGCGACGGACCAGTTCATTGGCTTCGACCGGGAAGGCCGCGGAGTAGGCCGCGAAACGCTGGTCCCACTCGGCTTCGACAGCGCGGCCGGCTTCCTTGGCATCCCACTCGGCATAGATGTCGGCCGGGATTTCGAACGGGCCGTGGTTCCACTTCAGCGCCGCGCGGGTCAGGGCGATTTCCGCG
>NZ_JALJES010000080.1:0-358 GCF_023242525.1 Pseudomonas sp. MWU12-2319 | reverse complement strand
GGCTCAGGAAGAAACGTTCCATCACGGAGTTGTCCCAGCAATTTCCTTTGCGACTCATGCTTTGCTGCATGCCATTTCGTTCCAGCAGCGCTCTGTAGCTCGCGCTTGCATACTGACTCCCCCTATCCGAATGGGCGATCAGTCCCGGTGCCGGCTGGCGCTGGGCAATAGCCAGTTGCATAGCGTTGCATACCAGCTCGGCAGGCATGTTTGGGGCCATGGACCAGCCCACGATCTTGCGTGAGAACAAGTCCAGCACCACGGCCAAGTACAGCCAGCCACTGCGGGTCCGGATGTAGGTCACATCCGCCACCCACGCCTTGTTCACCGCATCGGGATCGAACTGACGATTCAGCAC